>JAGAVX010000117.1 GCA_017941705.1 Atopobiaceae bacterium | reverse complement strand
GTCGTGGCGCTCGACGAGTGTTTCGTCGACCTCACGACCCATCATGGATCGAGCGACCTCGTTGCGCACTATCCCAATCTGGTGCTCATCAAGGCGCACACCAAGACCTTCTCCTTGGCGGGGCTGCGCGTGGGCTACGCGCTCTGCTCGGACGCAGGCCTGCTCGGGCGCATGACGAGTGTGGGCCAGCCCTGGGCCGTCTCGGCGCCTGCCCAGCTTGCGGGCGCCGCCTGCGCAAGGACCGGCGACTATCTCGGGCGGAGCCGTCGGCTGATCGCCTCTGAGAGAGACCGCCTGCTGCGTGCGCTTGCCGGCGCGGGCCTCTCCCCACTATCCGGCGAGGCAAACTACCTGCTCTTCGAGGGGTCGCTTGGACTGCGGGAGAAGCTCTTGGAGCAGGGGATCCTCGTGCGTTCCTGTGACAACTATCGGGGTTTGGATGGCCATTGGTATCGCATCGCCGTGCGGACCCCACATGAGAACGACCGTCTGATATCCGCCCTTCGGGAGGTGTGCCCATGAGCGCAAGGTCTTTGATGATCCAGGGGACGATGTCGGGTGTGGGCAAGAGCCTGCTTGTCGCGGGGCTGTGCCGGGTGCTCGCGCAGGACGGCCTGCGCGTGGCGCCGTTCAAATCACAGAACATGGCTCTCAACTCGGCCATCACGTGCGAGGGGCTCGAGATGGGCCGTGCCCAGGTGGTGCAGGCGGAGGCGGCGGGTGTCGAGCCGGTCGTGGCGATGAACCCCATCCTGCTCAAGCCCACGACCGACATGGGCAGCCAGGTGATCGTGCGTGGCAGGTCGCTCGGCACAATGCAGGCACGCGACTACTTCGCCTTTCGCCACACGCTGAAGGACGAGATCATGGCCTCCTATGGGGAGCTCGCCGCGAGCTACGACGTGATTCTCATCGAGGGGGCGGGAAGCCCTGCCGAAGTCAACCTCAAGCGCGACGACATCGTGAACATGGGCCTCGCCCAGATGGTGGACGCTCCGGTGGCGCTTGTCGGCGACATCGACCGGGGTGGCGTGTTCGCCCAGCTCATAGGCACCATGATGCTGCTTGAGGAGGATGAGCGCCGCCGGGTCAAGGGCTCGGTCGTCAACAAGTTCCGCGGCGATGTGACCATACTCGAGCCAGGGCTCGACATCCTGCGCGAGAAGATGGGGGTGCCTGTCCTGGGCGTCGTTCCCTACCTTCAGCTCGACATCGATGACGAGGACAGCCTGTCCGACCGCCTGCGGCTTCGGGGTGGTCCGTGCCTCATCGACGTGGCGGTCATCCGCCTTCCCAAGATATCGAACTTCACCGACTTCATTGCGTTGGAGGCTGCGGAAGAGGTCGGCCTGCGTTACGTGTCGCGGCCTGCCGAGCTTGGGAATCCCGACCTCATCATCATCCCAGGCACCAAGTCGACGATGGATGACCTGCGGTGGCTCCGCACGAGTGGTCTCGAGGCCGCTGTCCTGCGGGCTGCCGATCGGGGTTGTGCGGTACTCGGGATCTGCGGAGGGTACCAGATGCTGGGTGAGTCAGTGAGCGATCCGGAGGGGATGGAAGGCTCTGGGGAGATGGCAGGCATGGGGCTTCTTCCGGTGCGCACGGTGTTTGGCCGCGAGAAGCGTACGACGCGCTCGAAGGGCGTCTTCTGCGAGGTGGACGGGCTGCTGTCTGGTCTGACTGGCGCCGCGGTCGAGGGTTACGAGATTCACATGGGCCGCACGGTGCGGTCGGGCGGACGCCCGCTCATGCGCCTTGCGCAGCCGGATGGCACGTACGTGGAGGACGGGTGCCAGCGGGGCAATGTCTACGGATGCTATCTGCATGGGCTGTTCGACCAGGCGACCGTCATCGAGAGAATCGTGCGCGACCTGCTGACTGCGCGAGGTCTTGACGCCTCTGTCGTGCAGGCGATCGACATGGCAGAATACCGTCAACAACAGTTGAATCTGCTGGCCGACGGCGTGCGCTCGAGCCTCGACATGGAGCGCATCTACAAGATCATCGAGGAGGGCGCATGAGCGAGATGCGGATGGCGGAGGCGATGCGTCCGGCGGACATCGAGGCCGAGAGCTTTGCCATCATCGGGCGAGAGCTTGGTCCTCATGATTTTGACCCGCAGACGGAGCTGGTGGTCAAGCGTGTGATACACGCATCGGCGGATTTCGACTACGCAAAGACGCTTCACTTCTCGGCGCGGGCGCTTGCGCAGGGGGTTGAGGCACTGCGTGGCGGCGCGACCATCGTCACCGACACCACCATGGTTGCGGCGGGCATCAACAAGCGCGTGGTCTCACGCTTTGGCGGCGAGGTCCGGACCTTCATCGCCGAGCCTGATGTGGCCGAGGAGGCGCGCCGGCGCGGCGTGACGCGCTCGGCGGTAAGCATGGAGCGGGCGGCCCGGCTTGCAGGGCAGGTGGTCTTTGCCATCGGCAACGCCCCGACGGCCCTCATGCGTATCGCGGAGATGGTCGAGGATGAGACCATGGAACCTCCGGCGCTGATAGTCGGGGTGCCCGTGGGATTTGTGAACGTGGTCGAGTCCAAGGAGCAGATAATGAGGCTTCCGGTCGAGCATATCGTGGCGCGAGGTCGCAAGGGTGGATCGACCATCGCAGCAGCCATCGTCAACGCCCTGCTCTACATTGCCTCGGACAACGATCGAGGCTGATGGTGGAGTCTGGGTCTCAAGGGATGGGGTGCATGGTGGACGACTATCTGCAGGGGTTGGTCATCGCTCCTGCTGACCAACAGGCGGCGGAGTCCGCGCAGCGTCAATGGAACGCGGTGGCAAAGCCCCTTGGCTCGCTGGGGCTGCTCGAGGAGGCGATCGTGAAGGTCGCCGCACTCACCGGCACCGCACAGGTCGACCTCTCGCGTCGCTGCGTCGTGGTGTTCTGCTCTGACAACGGCGTTGTGGCCCAAGGGGTCTCGCAGTGCGATCGGGAGGTCACCGCGGTGGTAGCCTCGAACATCGCGCGCGGAATCTCGTCAGTAAGCCGCATGTGCGAGGGACTCGACATTGACTGCCTTGCCGTCGATATGGGCATTGCCTGCGAGCCTGAGGGGAACAACCTTATCTCGCGCCGCATCGCCGCAGGTACGGGGGATATCACGCAGGGGCCGGCCATGACGCGCGAGCAGGCGCTTGCCGCCGTGCGTGCCGGGGTCGAGCTGGCGGGGGAGCTTGCGTCAGAAGGCTACCGCATCATAGGTGCGGGTGAGATGGGCATCGGGAACACGACGACCGCGGCGGCGGTCATCTGCGCGCTAACCGGAGCAAAGCCATCTGAGGTTGTGGGGCGCGGCGCGGGCTTGTCGAATGCCGGCCTCACCCGCAAGGTGCGGGCGGTCGAGGCGGCGCTCGTCCAAAACGCCCCGTGCTCGACAGACCCTCTTGGCGTGCTGGCTGCCGTCGGAGGCTTTGACCTCTGCGGCATGTGCGGTCTCTTCCTTGGCGGGGCGGTCCATCGCGTGCCGGTGGTCGTCGACGGGATCATAAGCTCGGTTGCCGCCCTGTGCGCAAGGCGGATGCGTGAGGAGTGCACCATGGCGATGCTTGCGTCGCACCTGTCGAGCGAGCCTGCCGCTCGTCTGGTTATGGACGAGCTTGGCCTGACACCCCCTCTGCAGGCTGGGATGCACCTTGGCGAGGGAACGGGGGCCGCCTGCCTCATGCCCCTGCTCGACATGGCGCTCAGGCTCTACCGCGGAACGACCTTCGATGACTGTGGGATCGAGCCCTATGAGGAGCTGCCCCGATGAGGCTCCGCATCATGCGTCACGGCGCGACGGCGTCGAACGAGGCGCACCGCTATGCAGGACGTGCCACAGACGAGCCGCTCTCGGTTGCCGGACGCCGCCAGTGCCAGGATGCGGGTGTGTTTCCCCAGGTCGAGAAGGTTTACGTGAGTCCCTTGCTGCGTGCGTGCGAGTCGGCTGCCATCTGCTTTCCCGATGCACGGCAGGTGAAGGTCTCTGGCCTCGAGGAGTTTGACTTTGGTGTCTTCGAGGGCAGGAGCGCTGATGAGTTGGCTGACGATTCTGCCTATCGCAAGTGGGTGGATGGCGGCTGCGTTGCGGCATGCCCGAGTGGGGACTCTCGCGAACGGTACGTGGCGCGCGTGGGCGATGCCTTCGAACGCCTGGTGCACGACGCTGCAGGCAGGGGAGAGCGTGAGCTTACGATCGTTGCCCACGGGGGAACCATCATGGCACTGCTCAGCGCCTTTGCCGACTCGCGTGCCGAGGGCTTCACGGGCTACGACGACTACTTCTGCTGGCAGGTTGGCCCGACGCAGGGATACGAGGCGAGCATACAAATTGAAGGAGATTCGCTTCGGATCGAGGACGTGAGGCGTTGGCCTGACGCCGTCTAGGATCGAGTCGGACGCTTGCGAATGATGAGAATGGCGCAGCAGACTGCGGCGACTGCGGCAAGCACACAGGCGAGGGGCAGCATGGGTCCCGTTTCGCCGGCCTCGTCAGGCTCTTTGATATGCGCTGGGTCAAATATGAGTCGATAGTCGATCTCGTGCGGAACGCTCATGGCTGTCGTGTCGCCCACGACCTCGAGGGGCTCGTCGAGAGATGCGACCGGGATCTCGAAGACGGAGTTTCCCCCGGTGTTGATGGGCTGGTAGGTCGTGCCGTCGACGATCATGTAGTCGTAGTTGGGGCTTGACCATGTGACGGTGAGGGTCGCCTCTCCGTCGATCACGTCAAGTGGGGCTGGGGAGTCCACGCTGGCCTTTCCGCTTCCGCCCTCGAGCGTGACCGGTATGAGGTAGCTGCCGTCAGCGAGCGTGACGTCCGCGAGCGCAGGGCGGCCGAGAAGGAAAAAGGCGAGTGCCGTCCATACGAGCGAGACCAAGATGGCGAGTCGGGTGCGTCGGGACATGAAGAGGGCCCTCCTTTCGCGTGGTGACTACTTGAGCTTGACGGGGATGCCACAGACCATGCGGACCACCTCGTCGGAAGCAGCGGCGAGACGGGCGCAGGTTCTGCCGACCCGCTCGCGCCAGGCACGCTCGCCAGCGTCGATGGGCACCACTCCCATGCCAACCTCACAGCAGACGATGACCTGCTTGGACAAGACCTCGTCCCACGCCGGGCCCTCAATCGGCCCCTCCCGAAGCAGCTCGTCAAGGTCGAGCAGGACAGGTGCCCCAGACGAGAGCCTACTGCTCATCTGCCTGTCCTCGAAACCACGTGACCGCACGAAGCTGCGCTTTCCCGAGGCGATTCCACCGATGACCAGCAACATGGCCTACCACACCTTTCCGACTAGGACGATGCTGGCCAGCATGGCGAGCTCGACCAGCTCGAGCAGACATCCTGCGAGGTCACCGCTCATTCCTCCATACTGGGTCATAGCGAGACGCCGGATAGCGAACAGCACTGCGATTGCGGAGAACGTCGCCAACAAGGCAGCCGCCGAACCAGTCGCGACGAGGGCGCCAGTCGCTGCGAGCCAAACTATGGTCAGGACAATGCGAACCACGCGCGCATCCGCAGATGCCTGCTCGGTCGCCAGCATCCCCTCGCTCTTCGAGGTCTTGAGGGTTACCGTCACAAGTCCGCTCAGGCAGCGGCTGATGATGGGGATGCATGCGAGCGACGCTACCTGCTGGTTGCCGAGCTCGCCGGCGAGTGCCGCATAGGCCATGAGATAGCTGCAGGTTCCGATGGCCGCGAACGCGCCGATATGGGGGTCCTTGAGGATCTCGCGCTTGCGTTTTGGGCTTGCATGGCTTGACTCGGCATCGATCACGTCGGCAAGGCCGTCGAGGTGGATGCCGCCCGACACGATCACGGGGATCAGCGCATAACCAACGCCCATGAGTAGGGGACCAAAGCCGAGTGTGGTCCCTAGGTGCGCCCACAGCATGCAGAGCGCTCCGATGACGGCGCCCACCAGCGGAAATGCCGCCATCATATAACGCATGTTGGCGTCATCCCAGGGGATTGGGGGCATGGGGATGGTCGAGAAGCAGGCAAAGGCGGTGATGATGGCGCGAAGCATGGTCATGCGATCGCCCCCTTGATGGGGTAGGGTATCCCGGCTACGACCTCGACTACCGCGTCTGCCCGAGCCGCGATGCGGCAGGCGAGCGACCCCACAAGGCGCACCCAGACCTGGGTCCCCTCGTAAGGCGACCTTCCCTCGGCGCCCGTCTCGTTCCCCACGACGACCACATGGTCTGCGTGCAGGAAGAGCCTGCCAACCTCGGCATCCAGGCGCGCTAGGACCTCTTGTTCGTCTGCCATGCTGCCGTCGGGGGCAAAGAGCGCCTGTGCGACAAGGTTGCCCAAGTCATCGAGCAGGACGACGCCCGCATAATCGCCTGTCGGCAGCGTTCCCGCGCACTCGACGGTCTCGAAGTTGCCCTTTGCCCGCTGCCGGCGGTGACGTTCGATGCGCGCCTGCGCCTCGGCTCCCTCGGCTGACATGGTGGCGAGATAGCGCCGTTGCGTCGAGAGGCTGCAGGCAAGCCCCTCGGCATAAGCGGACTTTCCGCTACCAGCTCCGCCGGTGACAAGGACGTTCACGATGACGCTCCATCGTGAGTCGGACCCTCATCTGTGGCGTGCTGCTGCGCATCGAGCCGTGCCAGCTCGGCGAGTTGCGGGAAGTACGCACGCACGATGGCCATGCCGCCATCACCCTTGTGCAGTCTCGTGCACCTTGAGCAATCCTTTATGCCGCTTTCCGTATAGGAGTAGTCACCGTCGCAGGAAGGGCCGAGCGCGTAGAGGGGACAATAGCAGAACAGGCAGTTGAACTCGCGCTCGTCCACGCCGGCATGACAGGGGAAATAGTCGCAGCTGACGTTGCGAAAGAACGTGCTTGTGTTTGGATGGTCTTGTTGGAGCTCGCTCATGCCCATCTGCTTTGCCTGGGGTTCTACGTCGTGCTCGACCATTGTATCAAATGGCAGCGCTGGGTCTTTGAGCCAGGCGGCCTCGGGTGGCTAGAGAATGCGCCTTAGACCGGGCACCCTCTTGAGCAGCATGGCCACGGGAACGGTCGTTCCCAGCACCAGTGCAAACGCCACGATCTCGAATATGACAGGGGGCAGGGTCTCATAGGGCATCCACCACAGGCGTCGGTACAGTACGACGAGCGGCAGGGGATGGATGAGGTAGATGGCGAGGCTCAGGTTGGAGGCGAGGGCGAGAGGCCCAGGAGCAGGCCTGCCTTCGAGGTGGCGCTTGGCCGCAAGGAACACGAAGAGGGACCATGGGACCATCAAGGGGCAACGGGGATTCATGATCCACAGAGGGTAGGTCCCCAAAAGGACAATGATGGCTGCGCCGCCTACCATAGCCGTGGCAAGCGAGCCGACACCCCATGCGGCTGTCGTGTCGGAGAGGCTCAGATACTGGTGCGCATAGGCTCCTAGCAGGTAGTAGAACAGGACGTAGGTCACCCAGACGAAGGTGACAAGGTTGGCCCCTGTCGCCTTGTTGATGGTGGGTATCAGCAGGGTCGGCACCGAAAGCACGAACAGGGTCATGCGCTGCTGTGCCTTGGTGGCACCACGAACGTATGCCGAAAGAATGGGGGTGAGCAGGTAGAGCCCTATGAGCGAGTACACGTACCACAGGTGGTCCCACGAGCCGTAGGTCGCTGCCTGAACAAGCCCCCTGCCGATGGCTTCGAGGCTGATGCACCTGGCGCTCATGCAGGCATAGACCGGGCAGAAGATCGCGAGCACGGCCAGCATGCGCATCACATAGCCGCACAGCTTTTGCCACGTGACCTCGCGCTTTGGGTCAAGCAGCAGGGCTCCGGTGATCATGAGGAAGACGGGCACCGCCCAGCGGGTGAGTACGAGCTGGAGTTCGGTCCAGGCGATGACCATAGGCAGGGGGAAGTCGCTTACCGGGTGGTCGGCGAGCATCTTGTTGAATACGTGCAGCAGGACTACGGCATAGGTCGCCGCGCCACGCAGCCAGTCAAAGTAGGTGATGCGCTTTGCCATGAAGCTCCTCTCGACGCACATCAGAAACGATGGTAGCGCACGAGGGCTCGTGCCGTAGGGGAGACCGCCCCAACCCAACCAGCCTGAGTGTGGTGCGGGGGACACGACTACGTAAAAGACGTGTCTATGTGTTGAAGTGCTTGAACGATACCCATATGCAGTGCTAACGTATGCATGTTTGTTCCAAATAGTAAGGAGACCCGCATGTCCGGACACTCTAAGTGGGCAACCACCAAGCACAAGAAGGCAGCAATCGACGCCAAGCGCTCGTCGCTGTTCTCTAAGCTCTCGCGCAACATCACCGTCGCCGCCAAGGTCGGTGGCGACCCCAACCCCGATAACAACGCCTCCCTTGCCGCCGCCGTCCAGCGTGCGCGCATGGTGTCGATGCCCAACGCCAAGATCAAGGCGGCCATCGACAAGGCCTTTGGCTCTGGCTCCGATGCCGCAGTCTACTCCGAGATCACCTACGAGGGCTATGGTCCCGCCGGCGTGGCGTTCTTCGTCGAGTGCCTGACCGACAACAAGAACCGTACGGCCGCCGACGTCCGCTCCGCCTTTACCCATGCGGGCGGCAGCCTTGGCACCTCCGGCTCGGTTGCCTTCCAGTTTGAGCGCAAGGGTTCCATCGCCGTCGAGAAGGTCATCAAGAGCGATGACAAGAAGATTCCCGATCGCGAGAACGCCGTCGACGAGGACGAGTTCATGCTTGCCGTTGCCGAGGCCGGTGGCGACGACTACGAGGACGCCGGTGACGAGTGGATCGTCTGGACTGCCTATGACAACATGCAGGCAGTCGCAAAGGGTCTCGAGGAGCAGGGCATCGAGGTCAAGGGTTCCGAGCTCACGCGCGTTCCCACCACGCCCACCACGGTCAGCGTGACTGACGCCAAGAAGGTCCAGCGCCTCGCCGACCGCCTGGATGACCTCGAGGACGTCCAGAACGTCTACAACACCATGGATGTGACTGACGAGATTGCTGCTGCCCTCGAGGAGGAGTAGGTCTCACATCAGTATGTGAACTCTTGACGGGACGGTTGCCGTTTGGCGCCGTCCCGTTAAGCTTTTTTGAGACTGCGGCCTTATAGGAGCGCCGCCGTATTGCCACCATGCTTTTCTTGCAGTTGCGTCAGGCGAGACGATAGTGGCACTAGATAATGGGAACGAAAGACTCAAGCACCAATACGACAGAAGGAGAGAGCACATGGCAGGTGGAATAGCGGTTGTGGGGTCGGGAGCCTTTGGCACCACGATGGCATGGATGCTGCTCCAGAACGGCCTTGACGTCAGCCTCTGGTGCTTCGAGGACGAGGTTGCCGAGCAGATTGCCAAGACTGGCCACAACCCCTTGCATATGAGCGAGCTGGACATCTCCCATGTGACCGCCTCGTCCGACATGGCCACGGTGCTCGAGGGGGCGTCGTCAGCCATCGTCGCGACCCCCTCGTTTGCCGTCTCGTCCGTGGCGGGGCAGCTTGCAGCCGGACTCTCGGAGGGAGCTCCCGTGATGCTTCTCTCAAAGGGCCTTGACAAGGACGGGGGATACCTCTTCCAGACGGTTGGCAATGCGCTTGGCGACACCAGTCGCGTGGCGGTTCTGTCAGGCCCCAACCATGCCGAGGAGCTGGCGTGCGCCGAGTTCTCGGGCGCGGTTGTCGCGAGCGAGTCGGTCGGTACCGCGAGCTTCTTCCAGCGTGTGGTGTCAGGCCCCTTCTTCAGGCTGTACACCTCGTCGGACCCGATAGGCACGAGCATCTGCGGCGCTGCCAAGAACGTGGTGGCAATCGCCTGCGGAATGGCTCGTGGGCTGGGCCTTGGGTCAAATACCCAGTCGCTGCTCATGACGCGTGGCCTTGCCGAGATTGGCCGTCTGGTCGTTGCCTGTGGCGGCGACCAGCGCACCTGCATGGGACTTGCCGGTGTGGGCGACCTTGATGTCACCTGTCACTCGGCCCATTCGCGAAACGGCATGTACGGTGAGACGTTTGCCAAGACAGGCATCAGCGTGGCCGACTACGAGAGGCAGCGTGTTGCCGTGGTGGAGGGCGCGCATGCCATTGACCCGATCATGTCGCGCGCCGAACAGCTCGGGGTCGACATGCCGCTTGTACGCACGGTCAAGGAGCTCATCAACGGAGCCTACGACATCGAGCGTGCGGTAGACCTGCTCACGGGCCGCAGGCTCAGGCCCGAATTCTCCTAACCAATCTTCTTGGGAGGGCACATGGACAGCTTCGAGGACCTTCGTCGCGGTAGCTTTCATCCTGACGCCAACGCAAAGGCGGCAGAGCAAGAGGCGGGCGAGCTCAGCAGGGGCAGCTATGTGGTGGATGCCAACGCAAAGGCAGCCGAGCAGGAGGCCATCGAGTCCCTTGACGTCGAGCGTGGGGAGGCTGCAAGAGGGGGAGTGCCGCGTACGGTACGCCGCGGGTCTCGTGCATCCTCTGCCCAAGCCCGCCCCTCCAATCGCGATCTGCGTGACCATACCGTCATACGTCGCACGACCGAGGGGCGCCACGAGCCCTCGGGTGGTGCCGTCATCAGCAAGAGGAGCGGCGTCGGCGCGTATCTCAGGCGTCGGATCCGTGAGCAGCGCAGCGATTCTCGCTCTCGGGACCGCGCCGCGGAGCGGGCGCGCAAGCAGTGGGAACGCGAGCAGCGCAGGACCAGCGGCAAGGGACTTGGCGCACCACGTGCACTAATTGGGGCTCTGGTTGCGATCGTGGCCTTGTACCTCGTCTTCTGTCTGCCCATCGACCGTGCGATCTCGTTCTCGCGCGAGGAGTCGGCCGGGCTTGGCAAAGAGCTCTCGTGGCATGTCCCCGGCATGCCCTACTATGTGCTGGCGCTGGGCTCGGATGCTCGCGAGGGGGAGACGGTATCGCGAAGCGACACCATGATCCTCGTGCGTGTGGACACGCTCGGCGGAAAGCTCACCATGCTCTCGATTCCGCGCGACACCATGGTCGAGATCGAGGGATACGGTACGCAGAAGATCAATGCGGCGTATGCCTTTGGTGGTGCCGCCGGTGCGGTGCGCGCCGTGCACGAGCTTACGGGTGCACCGATATCGCAGGTCGCGCTCGTGAGGTTCGATGGCGTCAAAAGCATCGTCGACTACCTTGGGGGCGTGACGGTCAATGTCCCGGTCGACGTCTACGATCCCGAGTACACCGGGCTGATACTGCCTGCGGGCGAGCAGCATATGGACGGCGAAACGGCCCTGCTCTTCTCGCGCGTTCGCCATGGCTTTGACCTGGGCGACTACCAGCGGCAAAAGGACCAGCGCATTCTCATGGAAGCGGTGATGCGCGAGGCTCTGTCATTGCCTGTGACCAAGATGCCCGGACTCGTGAGCCACATGGGCGGCATGCTGGGCACCACCATGCGCATGTACTCGATACTGCCGCTCTTGGTCCGCCTCAAGCTCGGTGGGGGAGCGACTATCTATCAGGCGACCGTTCCGTCGACTACGGCGATGGTCGACGGAATCAGCTATGTGGTGGCTGACGACTACGCCCTGTCGCAGATGATGGACGTGATCGACGCCGGAGGCGATCCAGCGGAGCTCCAGTGACCTCTCGGCCCTCGTGCAGAAGTGTGGCGTGGGGGACACGCCACACACCGGCGCCATCGTGGCGAGCAGCCGCCGACATCAATGCAATGCCGCGATGCCGCCGTCGTGACGAGGCCCGTTTGCGCTATGCTGTTAGAAAATGTGGCTCGTTCCAGAAGGAGCGGTTTGCGGGAGGCGTGCCTATGAACAGACTCAAGCGTTTTTGCCTTATCACGTATGGGCTCGCCGGAGTGCTCTGCCTCTGCGCCCTCGCCTTGCCATGGGTCGGTCCGTTTAAGAGCCAGGCTGCGGCTCTCATGCAAAACCGCATCTATTTCACTATTATTCAGGCGGCTTTGGCAATCACGGGGCTAGGCGCGATCGTCACGTTGCTGCGTGGCCTCCTCACGCCCCGTCAGAGCAAGGTGATCGTCATCGACGAGACCGACGAAGACTCCATCAGCGTCTCCGCTGCGGCCATTACCTCGCAGGCGAGGCACATCGTCGAGGACCATGGTGCGCTCGACACGGACAAGGTTACCGTCAGCACAAAGAGGCGGGGCCTTTCGGTGGACGTGCGCGTCAAGCCCCAGTACACGGTCAATGTCGTCGATGAGGGAAGAAGCCTGCGCGACGACCTCGAGATGGGGCTGTCGTACCTCTGCGGCGACAAGGTCAAGCACATCAACATCGAGTTCATGGAGCCGGATCCCATCGTGGCCGCACAGGACGTCTCCATCGAGCTGCTCGAGATGCCACAGACCACATACGAGCCTGCCATCCTGACACCCGCTCCAAGCACGGAGGCCGCGACCTCGACGGATGCTTTTACGGCGGAGGTCCCAGCGGAGGCAGATGACACTACAGAATCGCACGTAGACGAAGGCGAGGCCGAGAAGCAATGACCAAGAGCAAGGTTCCCGTGACCCTTGAGGGTACGCCGGACGCCACGAACCAACAGTCGACGCAGGCCAAGGATGGTGCTCCCAAGACGAAGAACGGCACCTCTGTCTTCATCGACTCGTCCGAGCCTGCCCGCGATGGTGCGGGCGCAGGCAGTGGAAAGTCGGTCGCCACGGGAGAGTCCACGGGTTCTGCGAGCGGGCCTTACGCATGGATCAGCAAGGTTGCTCCGGGGCACGAGCATGCGGTGCTGGGCGGCATATGCGGCCTGGTGTTTGCGGTGCTGTTCTTTGTGATCGGCTTCTGGCAGACGCTGTTCGTTGCACTGCTGGTCGTCGTGGGTGTCGCCTTTGGGCAGTACCTCGATGGCGACCCAAGGATCGTTAACCTCATTCGTCGCGCCCTCACCGGAGGGATGGGCGACGACTAGAGACCGATTAGGTAACTATTGGGCGATAGCCAGGAAAGGACGTCATCATGAGCAAGGAAGACATCAAGCTTGACGAGGAAATGGCCGAGGAGACCCCCAAGGTCGAGACGCAGGTCGAGACGGGCGAGGATCAGGTTGCCGAGGAAGGGTATGTGCACGACGATGACGAGGACGTCGAGTCCGAGGACTCGCTGACCTTCTCCAACGGCGTCATCGAGAAGATCGTCGCACTCGCCATGCGCGACGTTCCCGGCGTCGTGGGCATGAAGGGCGGCTTCATCAATCGCGTCCAGGACGCCTTTGGCGTTCGTGACGCACGCAAGGGCGTTACCGTCGAAGTGACCCCGGAGAGCGCCGTGCGCGTGAACGTATCGGTCTTCATTGCGTATGGGGCCTATGCACCGCAGGTGTTCGAGGATGTGAAGCATGCCGTCGTCGATGCCGTGAGCGGGATGACAGGCCTTGAGGTCGCGGGCGTCAACCTGCGTATCGAGGATGTGCTGACTCCCGAGGAGATTGAGGAGCGCATGCCCAAGCTCGCCGAGGGCGAAGAGGCCGAGGCCCTTCCCGAGGCCAAGGCCGAGGAAGCCGAGCAGGAGGCTGACATCGTCATTCCTGCCGAGGAGACCGTCGCGGACGAGGCGACCGAGTAGGAGCGTATGGAATTGAGGAGTGCCGGCGCAGTTGGCGCTGGACGGTTAGTGCGCCTAGGTCTGCAGTCGGTGCTGCATCGTGGGGCGTCGCAGCTCCCTGGCCGTGTCGCCTTGGCCATCGACCCGCAGCTCATAGCGCATCTGCGCGAAAAGGCCGCAAGGGGTTCCATTGTGGTATGTGGGACCAACGGCAAGACGACTACCACCAACGTGCTAGCCGCCTCGATTGAGGCGGCCGGCATGGTCGTGATCTGCAATCACGAGGGTGCCAACATGGAGGCGGGCGTCGCGTCGGCGCTCCTGCAGGGCGATGACGCCGACTGGGCGGTGCTCGAGGCCGATGAGCTTTCGACCATCCATATCCTCCCGCAACTGCAGCCGTCCTACCTCGTGCTGCTCAACCTCTTCCGCGATCAGCTTGACCGCTCTGGTGAGATAGACCATGTGCAGGACACGATCGTGGAGGCGTTGGCGGCCTCGCCGCAGACGGTCCTTCTGGCGTGTGGCGATGACCCGCTGTGCATGGGTGTGGCCGCGCGAGCTCGTGCGGCGGGTACGAAGGTGCTGGCGTTTGGCATAGGGGAGGACCTTGGGCTTGCTCCTGACCGTGTTCCCGAGGCACGATTCTGCCAGCAGTGCGGGGCCGAGCTCGAGTATCGGTACCGCTCCTATGCGCAGCTCGGGGACTTCTTCTGCCCCTCGTGCGGCTTTGATCGCCCTGCGCTCGACTTCGAGGCGACCTCGGTGAAGGTCGATCATTCGGGGGTGAGCTTCGAGTTCGAGCAGGCGGGGCAGAGTGTGATAGAGCGGATACACGCCGACTTTGGTGGCGTGTACATGGTGTACAACCTCTTGGCGGCAGCGGCGGCGGCTGCGCTCGCCGGTGTCGATACCGAAGACTTCCAAGCCGCGTTGGACGGCTATCGTCCCCTCAATGGCAGGTTGCAGCACTTCACCGTGGCGGGGCGCGAGGTGATACTCAATCTGGCAAAGAACCCCACGGGGCTTAACCAGAACATCTCGCTCATGCTGGCCGACGAACGTCCGCGTGCCGCATTCATCATTATCAACGACGACTATAACGATGGTCGTGACATCTCATGGATTTGGGATGTCGACTTCGAGCGCCTGGCGGGAGAGAACGGTGCGATGCGCGTCATCGCTGGCGGCCATCGTGGCAATGACGTGCAGGTGCGTCTCAAGTACGCAGGCATTTCCGCGCGAGTCGCGCATGATGTGTCAGAGGCCCTCGAGCAGTTGGATGACGTCGCGCCAGAGTTTCCACTCTACGTCCTGACAAACTACTCGGCCCTGTTGCCGACAAAGACCGAGCTCGAGGAGATGGGAAGCGGCGATGAGTGAGCAGAGGACGTTGCGTATCGTCCATCTCTATCCCGAGCTGCTCAACCTCTATGGCGATTCGGGCAATATCCTTGTGCTGCGCAAACGCCTGGAGTGGCGCGGCATCTGGTGCGAGGTCGAAGAGGTGCACGTGGACGACCGTCCCTCGCTTGCCCAGGCGGACATCGTGTTCATTGGCGGCGGCTCCGACCGCGAGCAGAAAGTCGTCTGCGACAGGCTGCAGACGATGCGCGACGAGCTCGTGTCCTTCGTCGAGGACGGTGGCGTACTTGCTGCCGTCTGCGGGGGCTACCAGCTGCTCGGGCACAGCTACGTCATGGGAGACGAGGAGGTTCCCGGGCTCTCTCTGGTCGATCTCTACACCGACCGAGGCTCGCCGCGGCTGATCGGCAACATCGCCGTCCAGAGCCGCATCTCGCCCCAGCCGGTGGTTGGGTACGAGAACCACGGAGGCCGGACGCATCTTGGCACAGGAGTCGAACCCATGGGCAAGGTGCTGTACGGGTTTGGCAATGATGACACGAGTGGCTACGAAGGGTGTCTTTACAAGAACGTCGTCGGCACGTACGTGCATGGGCCGCTGCTTCCCAAGAATCCGGGTGTGGCAGACCACCTCATTGCGTGTGCGCTTGACCGGCGTTATGGCACCCGAGAGCTTGAACCCCTTGACGATGCCGTCGAACTGGCGGCGAACCAGACCATGCTCGACCGTCTGCTTTTGCATGGCGCCAAGGAGCGGTAGTCATGGGTAGGCATCGTACCATCAACTACTTTCAGTGGATCCGCGCGATAGGAGCGGTCTCCATCGTCTTCCTCCATGCGATTGGCACCATGCGCAACACCTATGGGGCCAATGCGCTCGGCGCTCTTCGCGTCGGATTTGAGGAGGGGCTATCGGTTGGTCTCTCACGTTGGGCAGTGCCGGCATTCTTCATGATGTCCGGTGCGCTCATGCTCGACCCGGATCGGGAGATGAGCTGGAAGAAGTGCCTGCGACATGTATGGCGCCTTCTATTTGTGCTTTTGACCTTTGGCTTTGCGTTCTGCCTCATCGAAAGCGTCGTGAATCACGGGCATCTCGACCTCGATGTGATCCTTGAGGCGGTTGACAGCCTTCTGGCGCAGAACTCATGGGACCACATGTGGTACATCTATCATCTGGCCGGCTTCTACCTGATAACGCCCTTTCTGCGTCTGTGGGTCGCCCAGGCTTCGCGGAAGGAGTACGGCTGGGTGGTGCTCGTCTCGTTCCTGCTCCTACAGGGAACGCGCACGATATCGGCATTCAAGCCGTACAACATCTACAACATAGTGAGCATGCGCGAGTGCATCTCATGGTATCTTGCGGGCTACTACGTGCACAAGTACGTCGAGCTCGACAGGCGATGGGTCGTGGCGGGCGCTGCCTCGCTGGTGGCTACGATTGCGCTCGACGTTGGGCTGGGCTGGGGTTGGGCAGTCGACCCGTGGCGAATCGTCTGCGCCCCGTACGCGATTCTGGTCATGCTCCTGTTCAAGCGCTTCCTCGAGGTTCCGACCGCCGGACACCGGCTCATCGAGCTTCTCGCTGATTTCAGCTTTGGCATCTATCTTGTGCATCCCGTGTTCCAGCATCTAGCTGTGACGTTCTTGGATCTGGCCGCATATCCTGCCATTGTCGTCAATGCGGCTCTGGTGCTTGTGCCGACGGCGCTATCCATGCTGCTCGTCTGGCTCCTGCGGTTTGTTCCCGGCTTCAGGGGCAAGGTATAACTATTGCGAATGTTGTCCAGGGGACACGCCCCTAAACCGCAGAAATGTGGTTTAGGGGCGTGTCCCCTGGACAACAGTGGCGCACTGGTCCGCGGTTTGCTGCCAAAAATGGAGCCGGCGCAGGCCGTTTGCCATGCGTTTGCAAGCTGTAACAATGGCGTGCTTGACAAATCCTAGTGCAGAACTAGGATATTAACCATGAAGATTATGGCCAACATATTCCGCTGCTGTTGTACGTGTGCCGTGCCCGGGTCTGCTATGGCCTCAGCCGACAAGGCGCACATGGCCAAGGCTCGGGCGTAAAGCCGCTCCACTCTCCAAAGACTCGAAACAACCAATTCTTGCTGGCGCCATCAGAAGGATGGTCAGCTTTAGCCCAAGGAGGCTCTTATGTCGTATGCAGCAAAGATCGAGGATCTCATTGGTTCTACCCCGCTCGTTGACCTTTCGTCTCTGGTTGGCGGTCGCGCGACGATACTCGGTAAGCGCGAGGCTGCCAACCCCGGCGGATCGGTGAAGGACCGTATCGCCCGCGCAATGGTCGATGCGGCCGAGCAGGATGGAAGCCTGCAGCCAGGCGGCACCATTATCGAGCCGACCAGCGGCAACACGGGCGTAGGCCTTGCCATGATTGCCGCCGAGCGCGGATATCGCATGATTCTCGTCATGCCCGAGACCATGTCGGTCGAGCGGCGCAAGCTGGCTGCGGCATACGGCGCCGAGCTGGTGCTCACGCCTGGGTCCGAGGGCATGAAGGGGGCGGTCGCTCGCGCCGACGAGCTGCTTGCCGAGACTCCCGGTGCCATCGTCGCGGGACAGTTCGTGAACCCCGCAAATCCTCGCGTTCATTACGAGACGACGGGCCCCGAGGTATGGAACGCCACCGACGGAACGGTCGACGTGTTCGTTGCCGGTGTCGGAACTGGTGGCACGGTCTCCGGTACGGGAAAGTTCCTCAAGGAGCAGCGTGATGACATCGAGGTGATCGCTGTCGAGCCTGCTGAGTCCCCGGTGTTGTCGGGAGGTGCCCCCGGAGCGCATCGCATCCAAGGCATCGGTGCGGGATTCGTTCCCAAGACCTACGACGCCTCCGTCGTCGACCAGGTGCATCCTGTTGCCTCGGACGCAGCAATTGCCATCAAGAAGCAGCTTGCGCGCGAGCTCGGCGTCTTCGTGGGCATCTCTTCGGGAGCAGCCATCGCGGCGGCTCTTGACCTCGTTGAGACGGGCGACTACGACGGCAAGACCATCGTGGCGATCATGCCCGACACGGGCGAGCGCTACCTGTCGCTCGACGTTTAGGCCGGTAAGGCAGCTGAAGGCAACGAAGGCGTGACGGGCACCGGAGGTATGGTATGTCACTGTTCAAGATGATGCGCGAGGACATGCAGGCAGCCTTTGAGCGCGACCCAGCGGCGGAGAGCCTGACCGACATCGTTCTGTTCTCGGTCGGGACGCATGCGGTGTGGTCCTATCGTTGGCACCACTGGCTGTACGAGCGCGGTATGCGCGGCTTGGCCCTCTGGCTCTCCAAGCGCACGAGGAGCAAGCTTGGCGTCGACATCCATCCCGCGGCGACCATCGGCCATCGCTTCACGATTGACCACGGCATAGGAGTCGTCATCGGCTCGACTGCCATCATCGGCGACGACTGCCTCATCTACCAGGGTGTGACTTTGGGAATGACGGGCAAGCGTCCCTACGGCAAGCGTCATCCCACACTGGGTTCCGGTGTGATGGTGGGAGCAAATGCCGTGCTGCTGGGCGACATCTCCGTCGGCGACGGAGCGAAGGTCGGTGCTGGGGCCGTCGTCGTCGGCGACGTTCCCGCCCATGTGACGGTCGTGGGCGTGCCCGCGCAGATCGTCCGCACGCATGGCTCCGGCTGCTTCCAGCTGGTGGAAGGGACGGTTGACCATCAGGTCAGCGAGGTCAGCGAGAGCGTGCGCTGGAGCTGCGCTCTGTAGCGCGGGTGATGCGGCACCACGGGGTGGCGCCCAGTCGGTGGGGCTGGATAGACCGGTTGACAAAATGCGCAGCCACGAAACAGGCGCTTCGATATCATGGGTATGTTGGCCCTGCTGTTCCCATCCTCCGATCGGAGTCGCCCCATGGATGCGAATTCTCGTAGCATACTCGGCCTCATCGCCGAGATGAACACGCGCTTTGTCGTACCGGTCTACCAGCGCCCCTACTCGTGGGGCGAGGAGCAGTGCCTTCAGCTGTGGGACGACATCCTGGCATGCGGGCGCCAGCGTGAGTCGTTCCACTTCACCGGCTCGATCGTGACCATCCAGGACGGCACGATGTCTGCGCAGGGCGTAACGCCCCTGCTGCTCATCGATGGCCAGCAGCGCATCACCACCATCACGCTACTGCTCATTGCGCTGGCGCGCCTGGCCGGCGATGACGGCCGAGCTGGACTGCCCTTCACGCGCGAGGAGATTGTCGACAGCGGGTACCTCACCAACCACTTCAGGACGGGGGAGGACCACTACAAGCTCACGCTCTCCAAGAACGACCATGTCACCTTCCAGTCCCTCATTGACAACCTCGAGGACTCCACGAAACCCGTCGTTCCCGGTTCGGAGCGCCTGCTCGAGAACCTCAGCTTCTTCGAGCGTCGCGTGGGCGCGCTTGATGACGTGGAGTCGGTCTGGGCCGGCCTGCGCCGCCTCGAGGTCGTCTCGATTGCGCTGAGCCAGGGCCAGGACAAGCCGCAGGCGATCTTCGAGTCGATGAACTCCACCGGCAAGGACCTCTCGTCGGCCGACCTCATCCGCAACTTCGTGCTCATGGCCTATCCCGTCGAGGCACAGCACGACATGTACCAGACCTACTGGCGTCCCATCGAGGACATTCTCGGCGCAGATGCCTACGGGAGGACCTTCGACGACTTCATTCGCAGCTACTTCACGGTGGCCTATGCGCCCGAGTCCATGGCCAAGGCCGACGTGTACCAGACCTTCAAGCGCTACGTGCTGTTCAACGGGTATCACCGCAACGACCGCATGAAGAACCTCTCGCTCAAGATCAAGCGCTTTGCCAGCTACTATGCGCGCGTGACCACCGGCGAGGTGGAGGATGCCGACGTTGCCATGGCGCTGCATCGACTGTCGCTGCTCAACATGCCCGTGGTCAACCCGCTGCTCCTGTCGCTCTTTGACGCATACGACCACCAGGCCTTCTCGCGCGACGAGTTCCTGCAGATGGTGGCCACCATCGAGAGCTATCTCTTCCGCCGCGCCGTATGCGATTGCGAGACCAGCGTGCTGTCGCCTTTCGTGGCGTCGCTCATCGCGCGCCTTGATGCCGTGCGCAACGAGGGCGGAAACGTCGTCGAGGCGCTCTCGGCGATGCTGCTCAACGAGGCGGGGACGCCGAGGAGATTCCCCACCGACGCGGAGTTCTCGCATGCGCTGCAGACACGCGACTGCTACGGGTTCTCGCGAGCGTTCTACCTGCTGGCAAGCCTGGAGGGACGGCTGGGTGGCTGCTGCATGCCCCTGCGTAGTGGCTGGACGATCGAGCACGTGATGCCCGTCCATGCGCTGGGCGAGGATGGCTGGACGCAGGCTCTGGGTGCCGACGCCGAGCGCGCCTTCGAGGAGACGGTCAATAGCCTGGGCAACCTCACGCTGACGACGGCTGCCTTTGACCTTCAGGACGGCACGTTCGCGCAGAAGCTCGAGCGCGTACGGGGCGGCGAGGGCGACGCGCGCCTCGCCCTGTCAAGCGACATCCTTGCGGCGGGGGAGTGGGGCCCCGAGCAGATCAAGGCTCGCACCGCCTCACTGACCGATACCGCGTTGGACATCTGGGGCATCCCCGACCTGCCCGAGGAAGCATGTCTCGCGTATCGTCCGTCGAGGCGTGCGTCAGCTGGCGAGCAGGCGACGTTTGCCGATCTCTTTGAGGCAAAGCTGGTCGAGATGGACGATGCGCTGGTGAGTGCCAACCCGATGTACCCGGGCCGCGCGATGGTCACTTCCAGTGGCAAGATCATGCTGGCAAACGGCGAGATGTTCGACGACCCGACTGAGGCATACGAGCGCTTCCTCACCTCGCAGGGTGCGTCGGTCACCGGCCTCAACGGCTGGATGTACTGGCGACGTGGAGAGGGCGGACCGTTGCTCGACACCCTGCGTGAAGGGCTCTAAGAGAAGAGCTTTCTGCCTGCGGTGCGCCTAGGGGACAGTCCCCTAGCTGCACCGGGCGCACCGGGCTACTGGGCGAGAAAGCGCAGGTACTCGTCGAACACATTGAACAGCATGTCGCCTGATGCGACCGAGACCTCTGCGGTGCTGTCGCTGATCTGCCGATGCGTGTAGAGGTCGCTTGCCCGCGTCAGCACGAGCGCGGGGATGATCTCGTACGCAGACCCAAAGATGACTTCGAGATACGGCGCATACTTTGCGGCCTGGTCGACCTCGCCCTGGTCGATTGCGTCCTTCATCTTGAACTCGAGCGAGAAGACGTAGTCTGGCGCGATGACCAGCACGTCAGCATAGATACGGATCCACTTCGAGCGCTTGATGCGCAGCTCGAAGACAAGCTCCCAGTTCTCGCACGAGACGCCCGCATCGAGGAGGTCCCCAAACAGCGTGACCATGGTCTGCCTTGCGTTGCGAAACGAGTGGAAGAGCCCGCGCGTGTCGTTGAGGTTGCGGCCGATGCGCGCACAACCCGCAAGCAGCTCGTCGAACCACTCCTCCTCTTCCTGCGCCAAGAACTCGTTCACAAGGCCATACCATCCACTGTAGTCGCGCAGGCCCTCGTGCGGGACATGCTGGCGAATGTAGCCATGCCACAGATAGTCCTCGTCGTGGTAGCAAAGGTCCCGCACGAAGGGGAACGTGTAGAGGTACTGGTTGACCTCCTTGCGGGTCACACCGAGCTCGCGAGCCAGATCCTTGGCCTTTATGCCATCGTTGGCGCAGATGAGCGCATAGAGCGCTCGCTCCCTGGCGTCGATTTGCCCCTTTGCCATGGCCTCACATCCCCGCTTCACCATCCGTTTATCCAAAGCATACGGCAACAGCGCAGGCGTGCGCGCGAATCGCCGCGCGGCGGGTTTAAGCTTTAGACGATGGGCTGAAACGTCGAACGGGAGGTCATCATGAGCTTTGCCACCGCCATACCCATGGCAATCAAGGTCGCTGGAATGCTGAACGATGGGTACAAGTTCGTGCAGGAGCACCCCGAAGAGGTCAAGCGCGCGATGGACGAGGCGTCCAAGGCGCTTGCTGCGGCACAGCAGCTGGTGGGAAGCGCGAAGGATCTGGTGAGGGCCGACGAGGCCTTTGAGAAGGCGCGCACGGCAGCTCTGGTCGCCACGGGCGTCGTGACGGCAAAGAAGGACGAGACACCCGAGGAGGAGGCTGCCCGCAAGGCGGCCCATGAGGCGGCGAAGGCTGTCGTCCGCACGAGGCAGGCGGTCCTCGAGGCTGCAGATACCCGCACCTCCCTTGCCAAGCTCGGCGACCGGCTGACCAGCAAGGATGACGAGGTGGTGGCCAAGACGCTCAAGCTCCTCGAGGAGTCTGGGTGCTTTGTCATAGCCACCTACAACAAGATCGACCTGGACAGCAACCTTACCGACTACAAGGGCGTATACGTGGGCAAGGCGGAGTGTGTGGGTGACGGTCTCGCGCATGCCATATCGCGTGGAGGAAACCCTGACGTGTATGCCGACGTCAAGTTCAAGCAGAACGTCCTGATCTACATCTTTGGCTGCATCCCCGAGGAGCTCGATGACACCTGCGAGGCGCTGATCGAGGTGCTAGGCGCCAAGGATTCGTACAACATGCCCGTTAAGGATTAGGTTGACCGTTTTGGGCGCAAGCCGTGATGCAGAGGGTGCCGCGACGAGCAAGGTGAATCATCCGCAATGCGCGGGTCTCGGTTACTCGTCGAGCTCCTCATTGGGATCGCGGGGACGGTTGTAGAACGCGGTGAGGCTGTCATTTGCCCGCTGGCTGATCTTGGTCTCGACCCAGCGGCTGCGGTCGTCGAGTATGGCCAGCATCTCGTCGGCAATCTCCTCGGGACTGTGTGGGTTTGCTCCCCGCAGGTATGATGTCATGCGCCGCATCGATTTCTCGCCTCCGAGCTGGCTGGCTATGACGATGCCAAACTCCTCCGGATAGCCCAGCTGCTCTACGGCGTCGATGAGCGCCTTCCGGGCCTCTTCGCGTCGATGCCTGTCCGATGCATTAGCCATGTGTCTTCCTCGCTCTGCGTTGTGGTGTAAGCCATGGTACCCGAAACCGACGACATGATTGCGCTCCGGTGCACCCAAGGGACAGTCCCCTAGATGCACCCGGTGCACCCAAGGGACTGTCCCCTAGGTGTACCGCGGGCGTGAACGGCTTCCCTGAGGTCACGCTTCGCTCTGGTGGCAGGACGCATCCCGCGGGGCCAGACTCGCGTTTTACTGTGGAGTCTCGGTAGACGGCCGATTAAAGATACAAAATGATGGTATCGATCACAGGTGCGAGTGGGGGCTTGCACTGGCACAAAAGGGGGAGGTGCGCGCGAATGACGAGCGAGGATTCCATGCCGCGTATCATCGATGCTCTCGTGCATCCGCACGACCTCAAGGCGCTTGATGATGAGGAGCTGGGTATTGTCGCCCAGGAGATTCGCGATCAGATTGTGGCGACGACCTCGCGCAACGGCGGGCACCTTGCCTCGAGCCTCGGTGCTGTCGAGACCATCGTCGCGCTTCATGCCGAGCTTGATTGCCCCCAAGATCGCATCGTCTATGACGTGGGCCATCAAGCCTATGCTCACAAGATCCTGACGGGGCGGCTTGCGCGGTTTGACACCTTGCGCCAGCGTGGGGGCCTGTCGGGCTTTCCGACGCCCGCCGAGAGTTCCTTTGACGTGCATCCGTCCGGCCATGCCTCCGATTCGCTTTCCATTGCCCTCGGTCTCGCCAAGGCGCGTGATCTGCGCGGCGGTTCCGAGAACGTCGTCGCGCTCATAGGCGACGCTTCCATCTCGGGCGGGATGGCGTTCGAGGCGCTTAACCAGATCGGGCTCGAGCAGACGCGGATGGTCATCATCCTCAACGACAACGGCATGTCGATTTCGCCCAACGTCGGTGCCCTCGCCCATCACTTTGGCATCTTGCGAGCCTCAAACGCCTATCGCGACCGGCGCGACTACCTGCTGCGGCGCCTGTCGAGCTCGGGCCCTGTCGCCCGTGCCACATTGGCGCTCATGAACAGCGCGAAGGGCTCTGTCAAACACCTCCTGCTTCCCGAGCACACGATGCTCTTCGAGCAGCTGGGCATCACCTGCCTGCCCCCGGTTGACGGCCATGACATCCCGGCGCTTCGCAGAGTGCTGCGCAAGGCGCTCCATAGCCATGGGCCAACGCTCGTGCATGTGGCCACCAAGAAGGGTCACGGATACGAACCAGCCGAGAAGACGCCCGAGGCATATCACGGAGTCGGGCCCTTTGATGTCGCCACGGGAACGATCGCCTGCGAGCCGGCGGGAAACCCGACCTTCACCGACGTCTTTGGCACGACGATGCTGCAGGGCGCCCGCGAGGACGACAGGATCGTTGCCATAACGGCCGGCATGGAGGGCGGCACGGGGCTTACCTCGTTTGCCAGGGAGTTCCCCGACCGCTTCATTGATGTGGGCATCTCGGAGGAGCATGCTCTGGGGCTTGCGGGAGGCCTTGCGGCTGGAGGCTGCAAGCCGTTCGTGGCCATCTACTCGACCTTCCTGCAGCGCGGAATCGATCAGGCCATCGTGGACGTCGCCCTTGCCAATCAGAGTGTGACCATCTGCGTCGACCGAGCCGGACTTGCGGGGGAGGACGGAGCGACGCACCAGGGAGTCTTTGACCTCGCCTATCTGCGCATGGTCCCCAACATGCGCATTCTTGCGCCCTCTGACGGGCTTGAGCTCGAAAGGGCCCTGCAGACCGCGTTTGCGCTGGATGGTCCGCTCGCCATTCGCTATCCCAAGGGCCATTGTCCGGTGCTCAAGGCCCACGATGTGCCCAAGACGCTGGAGTTGGGACAGTCACGTACGCTCGTGGACGGTGACGACGTGGCGATCCTTGCCTTTGGCTCGATGGTGTCGCCGGCGATCGATGCGGCCTATCAGCTCCGTGAGGAGGGCGTTGGCGTACGCGTGGTGGACATGCGATGGGCCAAGCCTCTCGATCGCGATGCAATCGTCTCCGCCGCAAAGACCAAGCTGGTCGTTACCGCGGAGGAGGGCGTCATAGCCGGTGGAGTCGGCCACGGCGTGTTGGGTGTGCTGGCAGAGGAAGGGCTTTATGCCCCGGTGGTCACGCTTGGTATCCCCGACCAGTTTGTGCCGCACGGCTGTCGTTCTGGCCTGTTGCACGAGCTCGGGCTTGACGCCGAGGGAATCGCCCAGACCATCCGTGAGCGCTTGGCCGGACTGGACAACAAATAGCCAATGAGCCCGTGGCACACCTGCTCGATTCCTTCTTCAGTCTCCTTTTAGTATTGAGGGCTCCTGGCGGCATTGTCAACCTGATGAGATGTTGGTGATGGCATGGGGAATAATGCGAGAAACGATGGACAATTCTGGTTGTTGAGCCCGCGCCGTCGTGACTGGCGTAAGGTTGACTCCTAATGAAACCAGACAGTTGGGAGAGCAAGCATGTCTGCAAAGCACAGTGGAAACACCCCAGCAGAGCGCCCGGGCTCGTCGTATGGCGAGCCGGCGGCACAGGGTTACGTGAACCCGTACGAGTCGGCACCCAGGCGTCGTGGCAGAGCGGGACGCATCATCGCCGCCCTGCTCATCGCCCTCGTGCTTGCCGGTGCTGGCGCAGGAGCGTACTTCTTCTTCAATCCGCCTTGGTACAAGGTGACGGTTAACGGAGAGCTCGTGACGGTAAAGAGGAACGCCACCATCGGTGACGTCATCGCCGACGGTCACGCCTCGCCGAACCCCGGCAACCTCCTTGCCATCGACGGCAATGTTGCCATTCCCGGCGGCGGAAACGCGTTTGTGGCCACAGTCAACGGAACCGAGACGACCGACCCCAGCACGACGCTCTCTAAGGACGACCAGGTCCAGATCAACGATGGCACCGACGCGACGGAGACCTTCACGACGACCGAGGAAGTCATCCCTCACGGCACGATCGAGGCCGACACGAGCAGCGAGGCCTATTGGGGCGGATCGCTGCACGTGTACGAGAAGGGCGAGGACGGCCTGCAGACCACCAAGACTGGTGACGTGTCGGGTGTCGTTCTGACCGAGGTCACCAAGGCTCCCGTAGACTCGGGCTATCACATCTACACGGCTAACACCAATGGTGAGAAGAAGATCGCGCTCACCTTTGACGACGGCCCCTGGCCGGGCACGACCGACCAGATCCTCGACATTCTTCAGGCCAATGGCGCAAGGGCGACCTTCTTCACGATTGGCGAGCAGGTTGCAGAGTATCCCGAGGCCATCCAGCGTGAAGCCGCAGTCGGCTGTCAGGTGTGCACCCACACGTGGGATCATGCCAGCGGCAGCGGCCAGGGCGTCAACCTCACCTACATGACGGCCGATGAGCAGATCAACGAGGTCCAGCAGGGCTTCGAGGCCCTGAGGCAGGCGCTGGGCACAGAGCCGCAGCGTGTCATGCGCGCTCCTGGTGGCAACTACTATGGCGACATCATCTCCACGCTCGAGCCGTACGTCGATGCCGAGATCGGTTGGGACGTCGACACGATGGATTGGTCGCGGCCCGGCGCGGAGGCGATCTACCAGGCCATCATGACGGTGCAGCCTGGGCAGGTTGTCCTGATGCATGACGGCGGCGGTGACCGCTCCCAGACCGTCGAGGCCATCAGCCGTGCCATCCCAGAGCTCATTGCGCAGGGCTACGAGCTCGTTACCGTCAACGATCTGCTTGCCTACGGCCACAACACCAGCGTTGCGAGTGACGTGCAGGTTATCAACTAACCGCCTGTCAGACTTGCGTTGTGGCAGGTGCCAACCGCAGGCTATCATGTACTAACGTGCCTTAAATGAACGAAAGGGCAGCAATGGCTAATGGTGGAACGACGAGGCGCAGCCGCCTGAGGGTAGTGAGTGGCGGCAAGGATGTTCGTGCCATGGAGTTCGAGCGGTACTATCGCGAGAGCTACAAGGGCGTCTACAACTACATCTACGCACGCGTGCTCAACCGTGCCGACACCGAGGACATCGTGAGCGAGGCGTACATCAAGGCGGCGAAGTCCTTCGATCGCTTTGACCCCTCGCGTGCCGCGTTTGGCACATGGGTCACCACCATCGCCCGTAACTGCATGATCAGCAGGATGCGTAAGGGCAAGCAGGAGGTGCTCGCCGAGGACGTGAGCTATGATCTCGACACGGTAGCCACTAGCGACGAGTACACGGGGCTCGAGGGCAACAACGATGCGATCATGCTGGTCAAGCTTCTCAAGCTCATCAGCGAGGAGGATCGCGAGATGGTCGTCCTCAAGTATCGAGACGGGCTCAAGAACAAGGAGATAGCCGAGATCTTGGGCATCAACGCCTCGACGGTCGGTACGAGGGTGCAGCGGGCGCTCGAGAAGATGCGTGCTGCGGCAGAGAGGATGCAATAGCAACCATTTTCAAGGCGAGTTGGCTCGTCGATTGCGGGGACGGCGTGCATGCGCCTCGCAAAAAAGTGCAAGCAAAATGTGAGACACATTCCGAGTCGGTGCGTACCAAATAATGACAATGGATTTTGGCTCACAAGGGGGACCAACATGTTTGATATCAAGAGACTGATGCGGACCGACTTCTCGGCCGGTACCGAGCGTTTTGAGGAAGATCTTCTCCAGAAGGCTCTGGGCGTGCTCGGGCAGGAGGAGAAGGAAGAGGTGGGTTACCTCTCCGACGATGACCTCAGCATGCTCTCTGCGGCAGGCATCAACCCCATGATGACGATGGGCGACGAGAACGACCCAATCTTCTAGCAAGGACGCGCGAAAACGATTAGAAGCGGCTGCAGGTGCCAACGGGCACTCGCAGCCGCTTCTGCTTATCTGCCGGGCAGGTACTTAACTTACACCCAGGGGACAGTCCCCCAGATGCACCGGTGCATCTGGGGGACTGTCCCCTTGGTGTACCCGATTGTCGGGCGAGTCTACTGCGTGAGCTCGAGGTAGAGCCAGCGATACTGCTCGGCGGACTTGGCCCAGCTCACGTCCTTCTCCATGTCGCGGATGACCATGCGGTCCCAGTCCTCGCGATCCTCGAAGTAGAGGGTCTTGGCGCGGTTGATCGCGTCATAGAGCAGGCCGGCGTCGTAGCGGTCGAAGGTGTAGCCGTTGCCGGTGTTCTCGAACATGTTGTACGGCTCGACGGTGTCCTTGAGGCCGCCGGTCTCGCGCACCACGGGGATGGTGCCGTAGCGCATGGCGATGAGCTGCGTGAGGCCGCAGGGCTCGAACTGCGACGGGACCAGCAGGACGTCGCTCGCAGCGTAAATCTGGTGCGAGAGCGCCTCGTCGTAGGCGATGTAGGCGCACACGGTGCCCTTGTACTCGTTCTCGTAGTAGCGGAAGGAGTCCTCGAACTCAGGCTCGCCGGTGCCCAGGATCACGATCTGCGTGTTGCCGTCGATGAGGCCCGGCACGACGGCGCTGACCAGGTCGAGGCCCTTCTGGTTGGTGAGTCGGCTGATGAGGCCGATGACGAACTTGCCTTCGTCCTGCTCGAGGCCGAGCGCCTTCTGGAGGGCCAGCTTGTTGGCCTTCTTCTGCTCGACGGCGTTGGTGGTGTCGTAAGGAGCCTCGAGCAGCTTGTCGGTTGCGGGGTTCCAGATGTCGACGTCGATGCCGTTGACGATGCCGCGCAGCTTGCCGGAGTGATGACGCAGGTGCGCGTCGAGGCCCTCGCCATACTCGGGGGTCTGGATCTCGCCAGCGTAGGTGTTGCTGACGGTGGTGATCATGTCGGAGTAGGCAAGGCCGCCCTTGAGCATGTTGGCCTCGGTCCACTCCTCCTGCAGGGCACCCATGTTGAAGCACTCGTCGGGCAGACCGGACCAGTACTTGATCGTGGGGATGTTGTACTTGCCCTGGAAACGCAGGTTGTGAATCGTGGTCACGACCTTGGAGCGCGCGAGTGGCGTGTCGGCAAAGAGGGTGCGCAGGTACACCGGCACCAGGCCCGCCTGCCAGTCGTGGCAGTGGATGACGTCGGGCGTCCAGTCCATGTAGTTGAGGGCTGCCAGAGCTGCCTTGCTGAAGTAGCAGAACTTGGGGATGTCGTCGACGAGATTGGTGTAGGGGTTGCCGCTGGAGAAGAACTCCTCGTTGTCGATGAAGTCATAGACGACACCGTCGGCGATGTACTCCATGATGCCGACGTAGAACATGCGGCCGTCGGCGCACAGGTCCATGTCGAAGGCCCCACGGTAGACCATCTTCTCTTTCCACTCGTCCTTGATGCAGGCATACTTGGGAAGGATGACCTTGACATCACAGTTGAGGGCGACGAGCGCCTTGGGCAGGGCGTACATGACGTCGCCCAGGCCGCCGGTCTTGACGAACGGATAGCACTCGGAGCCGATGAAGGCGACGCTGCGGCGCGGCTCGGGCATGGGAGCAGGCTCGGGCTCCGGCTCGGGAGCAGGCTCGGGCTCCGGCTCGGGAGCGGCCTCGACCTCGACGGGAGCGGCCTCGACCTTGGCCTCCTCGACGACCTCGGGCTCGGGAGCGACCTCAGGCTTGGCCTCCTCAGCCTTCTCCTCTTCGGCCTTCGCCTTCGGAGCGGCCTTGGTGGCCTTGCGAGCACGCGTGGTCCTCTTGGGCTTAGCGGCTGCGGCCTTGGTCTCGGCGACAGCCTCCTCGACCTTCTCCTCAGCCTTTGCCTTGGCCTCTGCGGCCTCGGCGGCGATCTCCTCGACCTTCTCCTTGGCCTTCGCCTTTGCTGCGGCCTTGGTGGTGCGTACCTTGGTGGTCTTGGTCGTCGTGGCCTTGCGAGCGCGGGTCGTCCTCTTGGGCTTGGCGGGAGCGGCCTCGGCTGCCGTCTCCTCGGCTGCCTCGACGACCTTCTCCTCGACCTCTGCCTTGGTTGACTTGCTGGGTTGCTTTGCGGGCATTAAATACCTCCTCAGTTGGAGTTGACATGATATGCCGATTGCTAACGCTACCGCAAAACGGCCCCAAGTGCGTTGCACGTCGGTGAACATGGCTTATGAGCAGCCCAAACGCATGCTTCTACCTGTGATTTGTGCGCCAGGGATGACAATTGGTGGGTGCTGGTGTCCCGCAGTTGGCCGGTTGTCCCTCTGGCGATGCCGCGCGGGAGCGCAGAGCGACGCAGAAAGCAGGTGCGCTGTCGCCTTGTCCTTACAGGTTGCCGACCATCGTCAGAACGGCGCTCGCACACTCCTTAGCCGCCTCGGCCTGGAACTCAAGGAAGTCCATACCGTCACTGCCGTCAGAGATTGCGCGAATGATGACGTACGGCGTCTCGTTGAGGTGGCATACCTGGGCAATTGCGGCGCCCTCCATCTCGGCGCACAGACCGCCAAACTCCGCGACGATCGTGTCGCGCTGTTGGGGCGTCGAGATGAACTGGTCGCCACTGCACACGCGTCCCTCGACCACCTTGGACGAGGGGGCGGCCTGCCTTACGGCCTCAACCGCGCGCCTGCGCAGCTCCTCGTCGGCAGGGAAGGCAAAGAGGCCGGTGTAGGGTATCTCTCCCTTGGCGTAGCCCAGGACGGTGATGTCATAGTCGTGCTGCACTGCATCGGACGACACGACGAAGTCATTGATCGTCAAGTCCTTGGTGAGGCTTCCGGCGACGCCGGTGTTGATGACACGGCCGACGCCAAACGTATTGATGAGGGTCTGCGCGCAGATTGCTGCGTTGACCTTGCCGATGCCACACTGTACAACGACGACGCTGCTGCCTGCGATGGTGCCCGTGGCAAACTCCATGCCACCGATGACCGAGACGCTCACATCGTTCATTGCCTCGCGAATGGCGGTAATCTCGCTCTCCATGGCGCCGATGATGCCGGTCATGGGCTTGCTGTCATGATTGTTGGAGACGTGGTCGTGCGCTTGGGTCATCGTGCGGGTCCCTTCTTCGTCCTGATGCGTGCGTCATATGACTATACGCCGGTTTGTGCGGTGTGCACGCGATGCCCGCAAATCAGAGGCTGGCGACGGGTGTCATGGCCGTGCTGGAAAAGCGCGTTTGTTGGCCTTCCCGTGATGCGGCGCGGCTCCTGCTCATGGTGTGGATGCGTTGCATCACATTGCCAAAACGGCTATACATGCAAAGGTGTAAAAGTCGACTGTGAGATGCCGACTGCCTAGTGGGAGGTTTTGAGCACATGATCAAGCTTGTTCTGACTGACTTAGACAACACGCTCATACCGCATAAGCCTGGCGAGGCGTTTCATGAGGCGAAGCTGTCGGACAAGGGTCTTGCTGCCATCCGGGCGCTTGTGGCCGCGGGCATTCACTTTGGGCCTGTGACTGGGCGAGCGCCGGCCTCGATGGCTGACACCTTCCGCAACGAGGCAAGCGCGTATGCGACTGGTGCCTATGCCAACGGGCAGCTTGTCTGTATCGATGGAGAGGTCGTACGGCGTACGTGGACGCCTGCGGAGCCTCTGCAGCGTGTGGCGGACATCCTTGACGAGCAGCCCGACGGCTTCCTCGTATTCTTTGACATGGAGGGAGACGGACCCAACTGGGGCGTGTCGCGCAAATACGGAGTGGAGGACGAGCAGGCGCAGGGTATGCTGGGGGTAACGAGGATGCTCCCCGAGGTGGAGGGCCCGACCCTAAAGGTCATCATCCGCCTGCAGGGCGGCGAGCATGCCGCGGAGCTCCGTGACCTGCTGCGCAGAGAGGTTCCCGAGCTGGACTACGCGCTGCCGTCTCCGGACGCCACGGTCATCGACATCATGCCTAAGGGCTGCGGAAAGGGAAGTGCCGTGCGCGCAATGACCGCGGAGCTGGGAATCGGCTTGGACGAGGTGGCGACCTTTGGCGATGCGGACAACGACGTGTCGATGCTCGCGGCCGTGCCGAACTCGGTTGCCGTCGCGAACGCCAGCGTGCTGGCGACGTCGGCGGCGCGTTGGCACATTGGTGATGCGCTCGAGGAGTCGGTCGCACAGGCGATGGCACAGATCGCCGAGGCCACGGCTCGGGGAAGGATGCCTGCCTTCATGCATGACTAGCGGTTACGCGTGCGTCCGTGCACGGCGTGGTCTGTCCCGTCTGCCGTCGCCTCCGCAATGCCGCTAGAACATCTCAAGGTAGCGTACGCAATCGAGGGCACGGAGGCTCTCTGCGATGCCCTCCTTCTCACCCAGATGCTGCGTGATGGCGGTCAGCTGCACGATGATGGTCCCCACGGGGCTCTTGGACACTTGCAGGCCACTAAAGCGCACGTCGCAGTCGTGGAGCGTATCGAGCACAGTGGAGACATGCTCGTAGTCGACCACCTCCGCGTATAGGTCAAAGCCGCGGGAAATGTGCTCGATGTAGTCGTCGGCGGGGCCGAACAGCGCAAACACGAGCAGGATGAGCGTGGCTGCTAGCAGCCCTACCTCGAGCCAGCCAGTGCCGCAGGCAAGTCCTATGACGGCGGTGGACCAAAGGCCAGCCGCGGTGGTGAGGCCGTGCAGCGATCCGTTGCCACGGGTCATGAGGGTTGCTGCGCACAGAAAACCGACGCCGGTGACCACGTTTGCAGCAATACGCGTGGCGTCGGTGGTGACGCCGTCGCGGCCAAGGATGATGCATTCCGACACGATCATGCATAGCGACGCGCCTATGCATACCAGCACGTGCGTCTTGAGTCCCGCCTTCTTGTTGCGCATCTCGCGATCAAGTCCCACCATGCTGCCGCAGAGGAGCGCGCCGAGCAGACGCAGCGCGATGGCACCCATGCTAAATGTGCGGAGGCCGGCAAAGAGTTCCATGTTCGCCCCTTCCTACAGCTCGTAGGTATTCTGGACCATCTCGACTGCGTCGTAGATGGTGCTCTCGGGACCCTCGGCGGAGACGTAGCGAATCACACCGTTGTCGTCTTCGACCAGCCAGCAGACCAGGAAGCTACCGTCGGGATAGAGCCCATACACCTGCAACGCCTCCCGGTTGGCGAGTGTCACACGGGCGCCCTGGATGGCATCCTCGCTCACGCCATCGTTGAGCATGTTGTCCCAGATCGAGTTGGCAGCGTCTTCTGCGCTAAAGCTGGCTCGCTGGTCCTCGGGGACACCGCTCGTGTCGAAGGTGTTGAGCGAAATGATGGTGTAGGGCGTTCCGTCGCACCACTGGATTGAGGAGTTGCCGTCCACGTCCTTGAACTCCATCCAGTTTGCGGGAACCTCCACAAAGCCGATGCCCTCGGCGCCGATGCGCTGCGTCTCCTGTGTTGTCGTGGCGTCGCTCGTTCCTTCGTCCTTTGGACTCGCGTCCTTTGAGGCCTCCTCCTTTGAGCTCTTGTTATCGGAAGGCGCGGCCTCCTCGTTGACCTGTTCGGCCGCTTCGTCGGTCTCTTCGACGGTGGCAGCTCCGGAGGAACATCCCATTGCGAGTGGCATTGAGAGTGTGAGTGCAAGCGTGAGGGCGATGCGGCCTGTGCGTGAGCTCATGGGGACTCCTTTGGTGTCGTTGGCGGCCAAGCGCGCCTGTCGTTACGCTTGATTGTAGTTGCGCCTCGTTGACCTTGTGCGCGATTTACCGTGCGCGTCAGCAAAAGGACGACCGGCATATCAGATGTCTGTGCTTGAGCGTGTGCACTCCGTTCAAAACATGCTAATCGGGCATCGTTGACGTGTAATGATGCTTACAAACTGTGATAGAGGGCGCTGTGTCGACAACGCATACGCCCCTGTGGACAAAGTTGGGGCTATGCGTGATTTTTTCACGACTTGCTGAGTATCAACTCTCCGCGACCTGCGGTTTTGTTGCCCTGATACTCGAGAGGTCGCGCAAAATTCACGCATAGCCCCAACTTTGTCCACATGAGATAGATCTTGGCGCAGCGTGAGCCTTGATTGCGGGGAAATGCGTGTGTCCACACTCTCGATTGCGATGTCACTACGGCTGGCCCATCCGCTCCTGTGGGTATCGTTTGTCTGTTTGTGGGGGCATTTGCGGTGAACAATGAGACAAGGCGTCGTAAGATGCGTATGAAATAAAAATGGCAATCGGATTCCCTTTACAACGTTTGGGAGGAGACCATAATGGCTCGCAACATGGATAGGCGCGACTTTCTGTCTCTCGTTGGCGGATCGATGGGCATGCTGGTCATAGCAGGCTGCGCAGGCAAGAACAATGCGGACAACGCTGGCGCTAGCGCCACTGCTGCCACTGACGGAAAGTACACGGTCGACTACGGTACCTCCGAGGTCTACACGCATGAGGACATGGATGCTGCCATCCAGACCATCATGGCGGAGTTCGACACCTGGAAGGGATGCACGATGAAGAGCGTCACCTTTGCAGGTGACCAGGAGTGCGCCGACAACCTCGCGTACTGTAACGAGCTGCGCGATGCCGACGCACCTGAGTTCACCGAGGCTATCGTCTTCAAGAGTGACTTCCATTCTCCGAGCGAGGAGGAGGCCAAGGGTACGGCTTGGGAGCCGGACTCCGACTATAACGGCTACTCGTGGGTCCTCGCCCGTACGACGGGCGAGCCTTGGCAGCTTCTCACCTGGGGCTACGCATAGGCCAGTCAGGGACGGCGCGTTCGGCCTAAACGACGGGCGCAAACAGGGCCAAACGTTATGGGCGGGTTGCATCAGGTGCGCCCCGCCCACTTGTATGCCGGACTGTCGGACTTAGGCTCGCTCGTCGACGCGATACGAGAAGACCTCATGGATCTCGTGGTCGTAGCCGTCATAGAAGCCAGATGGCATACCAAGCACGATGCGCGCGCCACGGTTGTAGAGTACCAACATCTCGCCGTCGTCGGTAAAGGTGAGACCCTCTATCTCACCTTGGAGGGTCACGTCGTCGAGGGTGCGCTCGAGTGCCACCGTGGCGTGGGTGGCTCCCTCGGGTATGGTGACGCGATAGATGTGATCCGGCTCGCCAAAGTCCGCATCTCCGTCATCTGCGGTGAGATAGAGCGAACCCTCGTAGGCTGCCACGCCTTGGATCCATTGCGGACTGGCGTGGAGCTGAACGCGACCCAGATAGGCGCCGGTCGTAAGATCGTAGCGATAGAGGTAGCGTCCCGTTGCGGTCCATGAGCACATCCAGACGCTGTTTGTCTCTGGCTCCACGGCGATGCCGCTGCACTCGTCCTGGCCGCTCTCGGGGTCAAAGGGGAAGGTCCTTCTGAGCTTGAGGGTCTCGCCATCATAGACGGCAATCTGAATATTGGAAGCCACTCCGTCCTCAAAGAGCTCCACCCCGCAGTAGACTTCTCCCTGGTAGACGTCGATGTCGCCGATGTGATTGACCTTGCGCTCGTAACCCTCGTCGAAGGGAGAGCCATTGGTTGCGACCAGGTTCCAGTTTGCGTCATAGCAGCTAAGGGTGGTCGATCCGCTGACCCAGCGCATGTCTCCCTCTGCGGCGACGCCTTGGCGGCCATCTACTTCGTGAGGTCCAATGAGCGTGTAAGCGTGCGCTGGCAGAAGCGAGGCGGGATCGTCCTCTGGTCTCGTGGAGGTGGCGACGAGTTCGGGCTTGCTCGCACCTTGGGCGGCCTGCTCGCCCGTTTGCCCACAGCCAACGAGTACAAGAATGCCAGTTAGTACAGTGGAAAACAAAGCTCTCATGGGTATGCCTTGCGGTGACATGTATGGCTCCTTACGGTCTGTACCAGCACTC
>JAGAVX010000116.1 GCA_017941705.1 Atopobiaceae bacterium | reverse complement strand
TCCAAGGCCTGACGGGGCCGCAGGGTCCCAAGGGCGACAAGGGCGACACCGGTGCGACTGGCGCACAGGGGCCAAAGGGCGACACGGGCCCCACCGGCCCCAAGGGTGACACGGGACCGACGGGCGCCGACGGCGTGAGCTGCACGCACAGCTGGAACGGCACAGTCCTGTCCGTGACCAGCGCCTCGGGCACGAGCTCGGCCGACCTGGTTGGCCCTCAGGGGCCGACGGGCGCCACGGGACCGCAGGGGCCGGCCGGTGCCGACGGCACGAGCTTCACGCCCGTGTCGCCACTATCGCTTGCCAACGGCGAGCTCACGGTGGACCTCTCTGGCTGCGCGGACGCCGAGGACCTGGTCGGCATGTTCGAGAGCGGCCTCAACGTGCTCGAGGTAGGCGAGAACTCGACCACCACCTTCACGGGCTACACGGACGGCTACCAAGTGGGGCAGCTGCTCTACAGCACGCGCAGCGACTCGCTCTGCAGGGTGACCGCAATCGACGAGGCACAGCACAAGGTGACCGCCAAGGGCATCGTGGAGCTCAAGCGCATCCGCGGCCTCATCGAGACGACGCTCGACGTCGCGCCCGGCCAGACCGGGTCTGGCTACGCGAAGGTGGGCGGCAATGCGCTCGCAGCAGGCACGCTCATGCTGAACGTGACGAGCGGCAACCTCATGCGCGTCACCTCCGACGTGACCAGGCCGTCCACCGTGAACGGCTCGCAGTACGTGAGCGTCGCGGGCGTGGGGAACGTCTACGCGGGCGGCAGCTCGCTCACAGCAACGGCACCGCTCTCGATCTCGAACGACATCATCAGCATCGACCTGACGAGCTACGCCACGAAGCAGTACGTGGACGACGCGATCGCGGCAATCGCCAACCTGGAAGAGGAGGAGTTCTGATGGCAGTGGGCACCGTGTCGACCAGGATCCTCACCGACATCGCCAACGCGATCCGCCAGCAGAACGGCGGCACCGCGCTCTACAAGCCGAGGCAGATGGCGGCGGCCGTGGCGGCGCTCGACGGCACCAAGGCCGGCACGCCGGGAGTCGAGCCCTATATGACGCTGGAGAGCGGCGTCCTGCCGGAGTCGGTGTTCTCGGACATCGCGGACGCGATCCGCGGGCAGAACGGGCTCTTCGTGACGTACGCGCCGGGAGAGATGGCGCAGGCGATCCTGGACCTGGTGTGGGACGTGGGCGTGAAGGTGCGCGCGATGCTGCTCACCGACGGCACGCTCGAGTTCAACTACCGCGACGGGCGGAGCTCCGACCTGGGCACGATCGCGCAGTGCTGGGAGGTGGATCCCGCTGGGTACGCCTCCGACTCCGCGCGTCCCTGGCACGCGGAGAGGGCGCAGGTGAGGCGTGTCGTCTTCGACTCGGACTTCTCGGGCGCCGGCATGACCAACTTCGCGTACTGGTTCCACTCGATGCAGAGCATGGTGGAGGTCGTGGGCTTCGAGGAGCTCTCTGGCGCCACCGACGTGAGCTGGGCGTTCACGAGCTGCCCCTCGCTGGAGACGATCTGGGCCACCTCGTTCGACGCCTCGGCGATCACGAGCGCGACATACCCGTTCAACGGGTGCCCTCGCCTGGTTGGCCAGACGGGCTACGTGCCCACGAACACGGCCGGCAAGGCGGCGCTCTCGTTCGGGGCCTCGGGCGTGCTGACCAACCCGGCGAACGACCAGCGCACGTGGGCATGGGCGCACCTCTACGCGGGCGGGGCTCTGGAGATCACGGGCTCGGCGACTCCGGACGCCACGCGCGAGGTTCTGGCGACGGGGCGCGTGTGCACCAACGCGCACTACCAGCTGGGCTCCGCGATGCCCTGGTACGACGAGCGGGCGAGCCTGCGCACGTGCGAATTCAAGGCCGACCTCGCGGTGGCGGTCGCCTCGATGGACTACTGGTTCTACAGCAACACCACGCTGGCGGGAGTCACGGGCTGGGCGAACGTGCGCGGGCTGCGGTCGCTGCGCTTCTGCTTCAACGGCTGCACGGGGCTCACCACGCTCGACCTGGCCGGCCTAGACCCCTCGGCGCTGAAGGACTGGTTCTACGCCTTCGCGCAGTGCTCCAACCTGGTGACGATCTACGTGGATGCGACCTGGGCGCTGGCGCAGGGCGCGAGCGGCATGGGGACGTTCTACAACTGCCGGAGCCTGGTCGGCGGCAACGGGACGGCGTACAGCAGCTCGGCCTACGGCTACGCGCGGGCGGTCATCGATAAGGCGGCGACGCCGGGGTATCTCACGGCTAATGGTGCCTAACACTCCCGACGATCTCCTTAGTCTAGTAGTGGATGCCACCGGCAGGTAATGTGGCACGCAGGGGACGGCTCCCTCTTGGAAGGAGCCGTCCCCTGCGTGCCGCGGCATGCGCGCCCTAGGCAGCACTACGAGCAGAGCATCAGGAGGGCCCCCGCAAGGCCGAAGAGGGACACGACCATGACCGCCCTCTCGCCCCTCCTCCAGGCGATGGCTAGGAAGGCGGCATCGACGACCAGGAAGATGATGTCGCCGAGGTGCGGTATCTGGGAGGCGTCGACCAGGCCGACGAGGTTGAGGAGGACCGCGCAGGCGAACGCGGCCCCGCCCGCATAGGCCACCTTATCGTAAACCTTCATCATGGCTTCCTTAGCTGAGACAGTACCAGAGCTTTACGCATGTGCTTGCAGCGCCGACCACGGCACCACCATAGTTCTGCACAATCCCAAGAGAGATGGCTTTCGCTATGCCTCCGTACCATTTTATAAGGCATGACTTTTCCTTGCTATTGAGGTTCACGCGAGCACCGACAGGTCGGTTATTGCCATAACCGTGAGCATTGCACCATTCTCTTGGATACAAATCCGTACAATTGCCCTTCGTCTTAGGTTTGATAATCCCACCAACTGATGTTTCCTCAGTTGAAACACGCTCATCAACATATATTTGATACGATTCAACTTCACTGTCATTGTCGGATTTTGCAAAGGCACTGTTTGTAAAAGTAGATAATGCCACCATCGTTAATACTAAAACTAAGATAAGACGTCTATAGAAATTCATCTAAAACCTCCTTGTAATAGAACTCTTACGTGTGTTGTTATGCGGAAGTTAATCGAGCCCTTCCTTGGCAACGTACTCATCTAGCAACTCCAGACAGTCTTCACCTCCTTCAGAGGAAGCTACAATCTTTCCGTTGCCTTCAACGATGAATAGTGTGGGTATATGCTCCAGACGATAGCTGTCGAATATTTCCCATTCGTAATCTAGGCGTATGGGATATTTCCCACTATAGGATTGAAGGTCTTCTAATGACTCATCTTCCGAAATTGTGAAAAGGCGCTCGGATAGTTTACCCTGATTATTATAACTGTCAATCCTATCTATCACATCTTTGCAATGTGGGCACCAAGTTGCCCAAAATAAAAGTAAGCTTCTATCACTATCATTAAGTGTGGAATAGTAGCTATTAGCATCGTCTAGCTTGAAGTCCGGAGCATATTCTAAATCAGAATATTGTTGTTCATAATTATCATCTACCCTTGCTGAACATCCGCAGCATAACAAAAGTAATACTACAATGATTACTGATAGGCACTTTGATTTCATGCGAAACACTTCTTTCCAATGACGCCAGACAACACATCAATCATTCTTGAGACTGTTCCCATGCGCGGGACAGCCAACGGTTCAGTATCCTAGATTACATTTCGGTTTCTATCAAGTTTCATACCAGTTGCTTACAATACCGTCAACAGGAATCCGGCTGCACCTCAAGACGCACGCCGTGACGCGCTGCGGGCAAGTGCATGGACACTCGACCTCTGGCATGGTGGCGAGATGCCCTTCGTGACCCCCCTCGCCATGGCGGGTAAGCCCATCTGCTCTGAGCGAGAACCGCAGCTGAGTCGCTCCGCAAAACCGCTCGACCTGCCATATAAGACGTTCGTCATAGCCGCTGGGCAGGCCAGCTGAAGCCTCTGCAACTCAAGCACCTCGTCGAGGGCACACATCTGCTGGGCTTGGACCCGGCTCGACCATCTTGTAAGGTCCCCCGTGCACACGTGGCAGTGACTCTCTCGTCCTGAGGAATCAGGGCCATGCAGGACATTCCCGTGCCCGAGCGACCTTGTGACGCGGGCGGACGATTCGGGCGACCTGTTAGTCCCGGATTGAAGGGGGTCCCATGGAGTCGGTGATCACGGCGGTGGTCACGGGGGTGCTGACCTTGATCGGCGTCCTCGTCTCCAATTCGAGAAGCCAGGCGGTGATCGAGGTGAAGCTCGACAACCTGGCAAGCAAGGTGGAGAAGCACAACTCGATGGTGGAGCGCACCTACGACCTCGAGCAGCGCATGGCCGTGCTCGAGAGCGAGGTCAAAGGCCTGGGAAGGGCGTGATGGGCATGGAGAAGTTCCTTACTGGCAACGAGTGGGAGTGGCGCCTCGCGCGCACGATCGTGCAGGGCGTCATCGGCGTGGTGATCGCCAACGTCGACCTGATCGTGGGGTGGTGCGTGCTGGATGCGAGCGTGCGCGCGCTCGTGGTGGCGCTCGTTATGGCGGTGCTCTCGCCGGTGATGGCGGAGCTGGGCGAGCACGGCGGAGACGTGCCGGCGATCCCGCGCGGGGGCGAGTGAGGTGGCGTCGCCTCAGGAGCGGGTGGCCGAGCTCGCGAGGTCGCAGGTGGGCTACGTGCCCCCGCAGGGCAAGTGGAACAAGTACGCGGAGGCCCTGGACCAGACGGACCTCTACAACTTCGCGAAGAACGGCTACGACTGGTGCGACATCTTCTACGACTGGCTGCTCGTGGAGGAGTTCGGCGTGAAGCTCGCGAAGGCGATGACCAACCAGCCGACCAAGGGGTGCGGCGCCGGGTGCGACTTCTCGGCGAGCTTCTACCGGGCGGCCAACCAGTGGTCGATCGAGCCCAGCGTCGGGGCGCAGATCTTCTTCGGCGGCCGGGGCAGCGAGTACCACACGGGCGTGGTCGTCGGGTTCGACGCCGCTCACGTGTACACCGTGGAGGGCAACACCGGCTACAGCGCCGGATATATCGGCGGCGCGGTGCTCGAGCGCACGTACGGCCGCAATGACTCCCGCATCACCGGCTACGGCGTGCCCAGGTGGTCGATGGCGGGCGGGCACGAGCCGATCGTCGACGTCACCAACGTATGGGAGGACACCGGCGAGCTCGAGGTCGACGGGTTCCTCGGCGTGCAGTCGGTCACCGCCTGGCAGGTGGCGCTCGGCACGGTCGCCGACGGGTTCGTGAGCTCTCAGCCCTGGTACTGCTACGGCAACACGCCGAACCTGGTCTCCGTCGAGCGCTGCTACGGGGCTGATGGCTCCTCGCTCGTACGCGCCATCCAGCTGGTCGTTGGCGCTTTTGAGCTTGGCCATAGCGAGCGCTCGCTCAACGCTCGCGCCTCCTCGCTACAAACGTGCCAGAGGGCACGTTTGCTTGACGCTCGGAGTGTCGACGGCCTCATGGGGCCGCAGACGGTGCGCTGCCTGCAGGCGTGGCTCAACTCCCACGGGTTCGACTGCGGCGCGGTCGACGGCGTGCTGGGGCCGGCCACGGCAAAGGCGATCCAGCGCTCCCTCAACGCGGGGGCGTGGTCTTGATGGGGTACGGCGGCACCGAGCGCTGGGACAGGCCCGAGCGGCACGACCGGCAGCCGAGGCGCGACTGGGTCGAGCGCTACCCTCCGCGCAGGCGGCCCAGCGACCTCGCCGTGGCGGCCGTCTGCGTCCTGGCGATCGGCTTCCTCGGGCTCTGCGCCTGGGCCGGCATGGCCCTAGTGAGTCCGGCGGAGAAGGAGGAGACCGAGCTGCCAACGCACCGGGTGACGCACGACAGCATGTGCGCGACCACCACCTACGACGGAGAGCTGATCCGGTGGTACGTGATGGTGGACCCGGACTACCGGATCCAGTACCTCGTGAACGACCGGGGCGGCTGCTGCGTGCGCCTGGACTCGGACGGGAACGTGATGGGCGTGAGCGACGAGGAGACCAAGGAGGCGGAGCCGTATGAGTGGGAGTGACGACGGGCTGCCCGGCGTGGCCATGGCCGTGGCGCTGGGCGTCGGGCTCGTGGGAACGTTCGTGGTCGCTGTGAAGGCGCTCACATGGACCTTGGCCTGGCTCTTCTCGGTCTGCTTCGTGCTGGTGCAGGGATGAGCTTCTGCTCGTAAGCAGTGATCCGCCCGCCTCGGGCATTTCGGGGCGGGCGGATGTTGTTCTGAGCTAGTGGTATTTCTGCTAGGCGCTTATACCGAGCTGTTCTGAGGCGACCTTGATTGCCAGAGACTTAACAACGCTAATCGCTGCGTCGATGCCAAGTTCGGAGAGACGCCTCTTCACCTCATCCCAGACCTTCTGGGATCGCAGTGAGTCCGCAAGGTCTTGGCCTTCCCACGTCAGTTCAGAGACGGTAACCTCGTAGTACGGGTCATTGTCTGCGTTCATAAAAGACGCGTTCAAATAGCCTGCATCGTTAAGCAGCCAGATGTGATAACCAACCTTCTTATGGCTGTTCTTGTCAGCCTCTTCTTCCCAATGCTTGGCACTAAGATTGCTGTTCGTGTCTGCGACGTCCAAGATTATTCTTCTGACTAGATCCATGTCGCGCCTCAAACAGACCACTCCCTAATAATTGAAATATGGAAACGAACGTTCTGTAATTTACCCAATTGCATCTACTTCCAAACCACTTGCAACTGAATACGAAATTTCGGCTGGAAACCTGACGGGTTATGGATGCCTCCGACTACTGCATTCAGTCGAATATGTCCTCAGGCAGGGGCTCCTGGTCGGCTAGCAGGGCGTTGAACCACCACTCCCAAGATCTCACGCCCGATGCGACGAGGGCGTCAAAGAGCCGGATCTGGTCGAGTCCGGGGAGGCTATCGAAGTGCCTTCTCATCTCGTCCTGGATGGCGATGGAGGTTCGGAACATGTCAATGAGGACCTCCCACATCTCATCTGCCGTGTAGGAGCCCTCGGGAAGGCTCAGCACCAGATCGCCCTTGAAGAAGGCTTCATCCTCCGCTTTGGCGAGCTCGATCCACTTGGCTTCATCAATCGTTGTTCTTTCTCCTTTCTCTCCCGAATGGCCGGGAGTGTCTCCTGCGGTTCTTTGGGTGGTTCTAAAAGTGGTTCGAATAAGCCTGTTCTAAGCGCTTCGAGCCATTTCTAGACGTTCCGCAAAAGCAGGGAAGAAAGCCTAGTTTACCTGCGGTTTTCGCTCTTTTTCGTTCTCTGTCGTTCCGAAAGGTTCCTGAGCTAGAATAGATACCAGAAGGTCATCAAGAGCAATGGCGAGGACCTCGACTAGTCACCGTATGCATGTCATAGCCTGACTACGAAGCTGCCCGTCTCCATAGAGGCGGGCAGCTTCTTTACATTGACCGGTTGGTATGGCTCAGCCCCTCACGCAGGCGCGTCTGTCGGTGCGTCCAGGGGACTGTCCCCTGGACGCACCGACACCGGTGGGCAGATTGTGCTACTCTGTGCCGACTATGTTGATGCGGCCCTGAGGATTGGCGTAGGTATCCGGCACCTTGTGATCGCATCCCTCGACGAGGTAGCTCGTCATCGCCTCGTAGTCAAAGCCGATGTTGATGGGCTGTTCTGCGTCCGCGGCATCCTTGAAGGCATGGTAGGTGTCACCACCAGCGCATATGAAGGTCGTGGTGGCAACCGAGTAGGTCTCGTCAACGTCAAAGACCCGTCCGCCGACGTCCGTGATCGTGATGCGAGCTCCAGGGGCTGCCGGTGAGGCGAAGGTCGAGTTGGGGTAGTCGGGACCCTCTTCGTAGGGCACGGAGACATCCAAGGTGAACGTGATGCCAGAGACCTGGGGGAATGCGCCAATCGGATCATCAGTGCCCGCAGCCTGGCATGCTGCCTCGAGCGCCTCGAGCAGCTGTGCACCTGTGACATTGACTACCACAAGCTCGCCCGAGAAGGGCATGACCGACTTGATGACCCTAAGCGAGATGTCACCCGGCTCGATCGAAACGCGCATGGAGCCACCATTGGTGATTCCTGCGTCGATCTCCTTGTCACATTCCTTGGAGGCCGTCCAGAGGAAGGCATCGGCGCAGAAGTCACCGAGGTTCGTCTCTTGGGTACGTACGCCCGGCACGTCCCTGCCGTCAAGGAGGAAGGGCGTCTCACCCAGCACCACATCCAGCTCGCGGCTGATGCGCGCGTTCTCGCTGTCGATGATGGCCTGCACCGAGCCGTCAATGCCATCGTATGAGCCCGCGGCGACGAGTTCAGGGGATGGCGCGCCCTCGTCAATGACGACCACACCGATATTGTGAAGATAACAGCCCGTCTCGACCAGAAGGGTGCCTGACACCTCCTTCTGGACCTCATCGTGATCATGTCCGTCGATGAAGAGGTCTATGCCCTTGACGTGCGCGATTACGTCCTCACTTGTGCAGCCGCTCATCTCGCTGTTACCGATGTGTCCGAGGCATGCCACGATGTCGCAACCCTGACCGCGCAGCTCGTCAACTTGTGCCTGCGCGCAGGAGTACAGCTCGTCATCGCTGAGGAACCTGAGGTCTCCCACATTCTTGGGGTTGGAGACGCTCGCTGTTGAGGGGGTCGTAAGGCCAAAGAAGCCGATTCTGGTGCCACTCGAGAGCTCGAAGACCTTGCTCGTGGGGAAGCGCGGCTCTCCGGTTTCCTTCACAAGGATGTTTGCCGAGAGGAAGGGAAAGTTTGCGTTCTGCTCGTTGTTGGCGAGTTCTTCTGCACCCCAGTCGAACTCGTGGTTACCGACTGCCATGAGGTCATAGCCACATGCGTTCATGAAGGCGATCGCAGAGGATCCCTTGGCAGCGTCGACGAGAGGCATGCCCTGCACGACATCGCCCGCGTCCACAAGGAGGACGTCGTAGCCCTTCTCTTCCCATTCGGTCTTGAGGGCAGCGACTGCCGCCATGGAGAAGTTGCCTCGTGCGTCATCGGTTCCCTCGACCGCCACGGCGTGGCCGTGAATGTCATTGGTGTGAATGATGGCCAAAAGCGGGGTTTGTGGCGCTGTGTTCCGCACCTGCGAGCAGGCGGAAAGTGCCGCGGCGGCGCTCATCAGGCCGAGGCCTCTGATAAAGCTGCGTCGGGTCACCATGGGAGTCAACTTGCTGAGAGTCATGCTTGGCCTTCTGTTCTTGTGATTGCCTGATGGGGGATAGGCGTAATGTCCGGGGAACTCGCGCAAACGGCATCAATAGTTTACGTCTGCACATCAGCTTAGCACGCGCGCGACGTATCAAATCGTGTATGAATGCTTGGGGAGGGCGGGGCGCTGTAGGCAAGATACCGTGGTACGCGGAGGGCCACACGAGTGGTACGACGGGGACACGGACTATCATCGAGCCAAGATACTGAAGTGAGCACAACTTCTTTAAAATACTGGCTTGCCTGTCCGCGTTGTTGTGGTATAGTACCTATTCGCGCAAGCAATAGTTTGCATTACGGGTGGTGGCGCAGTTTGGTAGCGCACTTGACTGGG
>JAGAVX010000115.1 GCA_017941705.1 Atopobiaceae bacterium | reverse complement strand
GCAGGGGAGGCACACCCGGTCCCATTCCGAACCCGGAAGTTAAGCCCCCGAGCGCCGATGGTACTGCGGAGCGAGTCCGTGGGAGAGCAGGACGTCGCTGACCAACGAGGGGCATTTTCGCGTCCCGAGCGAGCGCGGGGGCGCCCGGCCGGACCGGCCGGGCGCCCCCCGCTTTATGCTCATTAGCGCCTGCGCATGCCACCGATCGGCGTTTGCGCGTGCAGATGTTTTTAGTTTTCGTCACAGTAATCAACATCAAGTGTGACCATATGTGACATAAATGCTGAATGCAGACAACATATGATTGGCTAAAGACCTGCACAAACGTGCGGGGATAGAGTGCCAGTCGGTTTCAGTCGCAGGAAACTACGCGGTATGTTGTCATAAAAAATGATATGCAAATATGAACGAACGCCACATCTGCTTATAGCTGATGCTAACCTTCATCCACTCGTGCATTGTCCTGCTAATGGAGCTGATTCCAGGCGAATGAGCGGTTTGGAGGTTTCGGCATGTCTGAGGGCTCAATAGAAGAGCACGCGATCGTCAAAGCCCGTCACAAACGGAATGGCATCATGCGGCAGAAGCTTCACCCACATGGGGGGATCGAGGAAATGCTCCAGCCGATAGTCATCGGCAGCGCCGACTTTGGCAATCCGGTGTTCATCATTGCCGAGCCAGGCATGGGGAAGACATACCTCACCTCCAAGCTAGTCAAACATTGCAACGACAACGGTTACAGGACCTATCGACGATCGTTTGCCGATTGCGACGGCGAGACTGCGTGCCGAAGACTCACTCGCTTCTGCCGCGATCTTGTGCGCAAACTCCCAGAGGACAAAAGGACGCTCGTAGTTATTGACGGCATTGCGCCGTCCGATGAGGCCCAAGCGGCAAAGGAGGGCCGATCGATCAACCGACTCGTCCAGTCCGGGGTTTCCGTGGTCGTATGCCTGATGCCCGAAAGCGAGCAGCTTGCCGAGCAACTGCCAGGTGCCACATGTTTGAGAGCCGACGACCTCCAGTTCAGGTCTGTAGGAGACGACGACTTTTTCAGCAGGCTTACGGGTGGAATTCCGGCGCTTGTGGTTGCATTGAGATCGGATGTGGCGATGGGGGAGGAGGTATCTTGCAATGCCCCACGCTATCTGGCTGCTGTCGCGGACCTTGTAAAGAGAACGCTTCGACCGATGCTGCCCGACGAGGAATTCAGGATCCGTCTGGCCATGCTCCTTTTGGGATCAGGCTCGATCGAGGACGTTGCGCTCGTTGCGGGACGCTGCGATGTCGAGCAGCTCGCGTGGCTCAAGCGCGATGTGCCCCTGCTAGGAATCGATTCGAGCGATAAGGGGTTCAGCTGTTGTCCACTCCGGTACGATGAGGTGCTCGAGCATTGCGTGGGAGCCCTTCAGGAGGCTGCCGCGGCAGAGCGCGAATTGGTCATACGGGCTTGCGGCGTGCTTGCCTCGCGAGGGGAGTTTCGCCGCTCCGCAACGGTATGTCGCACATGCTCGTGTCGTGAGGACATGGCGCGCATCTGCACCGCATGGGGCGTTTCGTACGTGTTGGCAGGCGAGGCCGCCATGGTAAGCGAGGCTCTTGACGCGGCGAGGGCGACCAATGCCCCCCTCGACGTGCGCAGCCAGCTCGCGGAGGCCGCGATAAAGAGCGTCACGGGAACCTCGATCGAGCTAAACGAGCGCCTCGAAAGGCTCGAGAGCATACGCCTGGCGGCGTCGTCCGAGTTGAGGCTCGCCCAAGGCGTGAACATCCTCTGCGCGTGCCGTGACATGCTGAGATGTCCGCACAACGCGACACAGGTGCTCTCGTGCGAACCGGACGACCTGGTGGGATTAGCTTGCCTTGACCACTTGCGCATTGCGCGCCTTCTGGCCTCGGGGCGCTTTGACGAGGCGTATGCGCGCCTCTCCAACGAGGTGGTGATGCGCGAGCCCCAGAGTATCCCCGAGCTCTGCCTCTGTGACGACCTCGCGCTGGCGATCGCCTTTGGCGGTGGGTCCCCCGACGACAAGGAAAGGGGCCTCATAGACCGTGCGACGGCGTTTGCGGGGCACATCGGCGTAAAGCCAGTGCAGATATACCATGCGGGAATACTGACGATTTCTCGGGCTCTCACGTCCTCGGAATATGACATGGCCGCCGTTGAAGGCACGGCCGTGAAGGCCGAGCGCCAGGGCGACGCGTTCCTGCAGGCGGTGTGCCTTGTGGCCTGCGCGGCCGTGGACGTGCGGATGCGGGCGCTCTCCCGGGCGCATGTCCGTGCGAATAGGGCCGCCGAAATCGCTCGGACACTCGGTGAGGAGTACGTGGCGTCGGCGGCGGAGCTCGTCGACGCCATCGCGCTCGAGCTGCTGGGCGAGATCGGGGCATTTACGAATTACTGTCGTCACGAGGGGAGGCCGGAGGACCTTGCGCTTGTCGGCTACGTCACGGCGCGAGCCCTTGGGGAGCTCGGCGAGCATGACGGGGACGCCGTCATTCCCGCGGGCACACCCTGCCCTCGTGACGCCCTTTGGGTCATTCGCCTGATCGCCTTCGATTGCCCTGAGATCTGGGAGACGATGCGCGTGCTGGTTCCGCCCTCGTGGTCCGAGGCGCTGAGGGCTCAGAGGGCAAGATTGCTTACGGAGACGCGGGGAATGCTCGCGGCGGCTGATGAGGCGACTGACGACGAAGCTGCCCCACCATCGTTGCGCGCGGGCGAACAGACGGAGATTCTGCCCACACGACCCTCCCGGCAGAAGCTGCATGTCAGCCTCTTGGGCGGCTTCTCGCTGGAGTACGGCGACCGGCGCCTGGGCGAGTCCATTCTCGACCGACGCCGCGCCCATGACCTGATGATCCTGCTGGCCGTGGTGCCGGGGCATCGCCTGCGGAGGTTTCGCGCTATCGAGGTGCTCTGGCCGCATGACGACTATTACCGCTGCCTGCGAAAGCTGTACGAGGCGACAGGGGAGGTGAGAAAGCGCCTGGGCGGGGTCTGTGGCGCCAACGTCATCCTGAGCGACAGGACGCAGGGAAGCATCGGGCTCGACCTCTCGGTCGTCTCGTGTGACATCGACGAGTTCGAGCATGCGGCGCGTAATGCGATAGCCGAGGATGGCAACGACTTCAAGGTGCTTGAGCATGCGCGGCGCATGGTGCGGATCTACTCGAGCGGACCAGACGAGCACCTTTCCGCTCTGGGGCATATGGTTGCGGAGAGATGCCGAGAGCTGCGGACCCTATACGTGGATGGCGCGGTGGCGGCGGGGGAGGCGGCGCTCAGGCTGGGTAAGGCCAAGCTCGCGGTACGGTATGCGGAGGATGCGTATAGGCTCGGCGGGCTGCGCGAGGATGCGATGATCCTGCTGGTCCGTGCGCTCAAGGCATCGGGAAGACGCCACGAGATACCGGAGCTGTACCGGAGGTATGCGCGCGAGCTCGTCGACAAGCGTGGCATGCCGCCTTCGAGCTCGTTGCGCAGGGCGGTCGAGATCGCCCTCGGCGAGATGCCCCACCTATCGCTAACGTGAGCCTTCTCTGCGCTTTTAGTGGCACATGGGATGCAAGCGTGTGAGCTGGGTACCAATTGATAAAGTATTCGGGAAAGGCCGGGGACGACCGTTCGTCCCGCATGATACGTAGGGAAATTGACGATGCCAGGTTTCTTTGCAAGGCTGCTGTCCCATGGTGCGGACAAGCAGCTTAAGGAGTTTCGCGCCATAACCGACCACGTGGGCGAGCTTGAGCCTCGCTTCCAGTCGATGGGCGATGACGAGCTCAAGAGCCAAACCGCCCTGTTCAGGGAGCGGTACGACAATGGCGAGACGCTCGACAGCATTCTGCCCGAAGCGTTTGCCGCCGTTCGCGAGGCGTCGCAGCGCACACTGGGCCTGCGTCACTTTGACGTGCAGGTCATCGGCGGCATCGCGTTGCATCGTGGCATGATTGCCGAGATGAAGACGGGAGAAGGCAAGACGCTGGTCTCGACGCTCGCCGGCTACCTCAATGCCATTCCGGGCGAGGGCGTTCACATCGTCACGGTCAATGACTACCTCGCCAAGCGAGACAGCGAGTGGATGGGTCGCATCTACCGCTACATGGGACTCGATGTCGGCCTGCTGCAGAACGGCATGAGGCTCAACCTCAAGAAGCCCGCCTATGCTGCAGACGTCACCTACGGCACCAACTCGGAGTTCGGCTTCGACTACCTGCGTGACAACATGGTGACCCGCGCGCAGATGCGTGTGCAGCGCGGCCATCACTTTGCCATCGTCGACGAGGTCGACTCGATTCTGATCGATGAGGCCAGAACCCCGCTCATCATTTCTGGTGCGGGGACCAAGTCGGCAAGCACCTACAAGGATTTCGCGCGCGCCGTTCGCGGGCTCATCCCCGACGTCGATTTCGAGATGGACGAGGCAAAGCACACGATCGCGACGACCGAGCAAGGCCTGAAGAAGGTCGAGCGCGCCCTCGGCATCGACGACATCTATGCCGACATGTCAGGTCAGCTGGTCAATCACCTCCAGCAGGCACTCAAGGCCCAGTACATGTTCCATCGCGACCAGCAGTACGTGGTCGTCGACGGCGAGGTCAAGATCGTCGACGAGTTCACGGGCCGCATCATGGAGGGAAGGCGCTACTCCGAGGGTCTGCATCAGGCAATCGAAGCCAAGGAAAACGTCCTCGTGCGCGAGGAGAATCAGACGCTCGCGACCATCACGCTGCAGAACTACTTCCGCCTGTACGAGAAGCTCTCGGGCATGACCGGCACCGCAATGACCGAGGATGCCGAGTTCCGCGAGATCTACAACCTGCCCGTTCAGGCGATTCCGCCCAACAAGCCCGTGATCCGCGAGGACCACGACGACCTGGTGTACCAGACGGTCGACTACAAGTTCGATGCCGTGGCAGAGGAGGTCGCCGCGCGTCATGCGGCCGGTCAGCCCTGTCTGGTCGGCACGGTCACCGTGGAGAGCTCCGAGCGCCTCTCGCGCATTCTCGACAAGCGCGGCATCAAGCATCAGGTGCTCAACGCGAAGTACCACGAGCGCGAGGCACAGATCGTGGCCCAGGCTGGCCGCGAGGGCGCAGTCACCATCGCGACGAACATGGCAGGTCGTGGTACCGACATCCTGCTGGGTGGCAACCCCGAGTTCCTGGCCGACGACATCTTGCGCGAGCAGGGCGTTGACCTCGAAGAAGTGACGGAGGAGCAGCGCGAGGCGGCGCTTGCCGAGGCGCGCCAGATCTGCGAGCGCGAGCGCGAGCATGTGCTTGCCGCCGGTGGCCTGTGCGTCATCGGTACCGAGCGCCACGAGAGCCGGCGTATCGACAACCAGCTCCGCGGTCGTGCCGGCCGTCAGGGAGACCCGGGCGAGACCCAGTTCTACCTGTCCCTCGACGACGATCTCATGCGCCTGTTCGGCGGCGATCGCATGGACCGCATCTCGGCCATGATGACCAAGTATGATATGCCGCCCGACCTGCCCATCCAGGCGAAGATGGTCACAAAGGCCGTCGAGAGCGCCCAGCGCAAGGTCGAGGAAGTCAACTTTGCCATGCGTAAGAACGTCCTTGACTACGACGACGTCATGAACAAGCAGCGTCAGGTCATCTACGAGGAGCGCAACAAGATTCTCGACGGCAAGGACCTCATCGAGCACGTGAGCGACGTGACCTATGACACCGCCGAGCGCAAGGTCTCCGAGTTCTGCTCGGAGGCGGTCGATCCGAGCGACTGGGATACCGAGGGCCTCGAGCGTTGGATGACCGAGCTGACGGGCCGCGAGGACGTGCCGGAGATCAGCGAGGACGACCTCCATGGCGAGATCGTCGACAAGGTGGACGAGTTCGTGACCGCCTGCTACGAGGAAAAGTCCGAGCGCCTGGGCAATGAGGTCATGCAGGAGCTTTCCGCTCAGGTCATGCTGCGCGTCATCGACACGCGCTGGATGGCCTACCTGCAGGAGATGGACTATCTCAAGACCGGCATCGGCCTGCGCGGCTTTGGCCAGAGGGACCCGCTGGTGGAGTACAAGAGCGAGGCCTACGCCGCATTTACCGAGCTCGTCAGCACCATGTACGAGGACTTCCTGCGCACCATCCTGCGCATAGAGCTTGTCAGGGCCCCGGTCCCGCAGCAGAGCCCCGAGGCTGAGCCCGACGAGCTGCGTGGCGCGAGCTATTCCGGTCCGCGAGAGGTCGATGGCGACCAGGGCGGAGCACGTGCCGCTGCCGTTGCCAAGCCGGGTGCCAAGCCTGCGGAGAACCGCAACGGCAGCATCCAGCCCGGGCAGTCGACCATCGCAACCTACCGCAAGGCTGACGATCCCGATCCTTACGTGAACGTCGGCCGAAACGACCCGTGCCCCTGCGGAAGCGGCAAGAAGTTCAAGAACTGCCACGGCAGGAGCAGGAGGTAGCCGGTGTCCGAAGTCGACCTTTCGCGCGCCTCACTGGGTGCCCTTTCCGCACGTCTCGACGAGGTCGAGGGCTACCTTCACATCGATGACCGCCGCGCCGAGGCGCGTGCCCTCGAGGAGCAGAGTGCCCGGCCGGACTTCTGGAACGATGCCGAGGCGGCCAGCGCAACCATGGCGCGGCTGACGAGGGCTCGCGAGGACATCGCTGCCATCGATGACGCGCGCAGGAAGCTCGACGACGCGATGGCGGCATTTGACCTGGCGGAGGAGATGGGCGAGGACGAGCTGCTCGACGAGGCCCAGCAGTTGGCGGACGAACTGACGTCTGACCTGGGCGAGCTGGAGCTTGCGAGCTGGTTTACGGGCGAGTTCGACCATGGTGACGCCATCGTCACGGTGACTCCAGGGCAGGGCGGGCTCGAGGCGCAAGACTGGTGCGAGATGCTCTTTCGCATGTACCTGCGCTACTGCGACCGTCGTGGCTGGAAGGTCACGGTCAACGATGCCCCCGTCGGCGAGGTCATTGGCCTCGACCGTGCGACGTTCACCGTGTCGGGGAAGAACGCCTATGGCATGCTTCGTGCGGAGCAGGGCGTGCACCGACTGGTGCGCATCTCTCCGACCGACGCCAAGAAGCGCCGGCAGACGACCTTTGCCGGCGTGGAGGTCCTTCCGGTGCTACCCGAGGATGTCGAGGTGGAGATTGACCCCAACGACCTGCGCATCGACGTGTACCACGCCTCCGGCCATGGCGGCCAGGGCGTTAACACCACCGACTCGGCCGTTCGCGTGACCCACCTGCCGACCGGCATCGTCGTTACCTGCCAAAACGAGAGAAGCCAGCTGCAGAACAAGGCCTTTGCCATGGGCATCCTGCGCTCGAAGCTCTACGAGCTCGAGCAGGAGCGCCGTGCGGCAGAGATAGACGAGCTCCGCGGCCCCAAGCACGACATCGCCTGGGGCAACCAGATTCGCAGCTACGTCCTGTATCCCTACCAGCTGGTAAAGGATCTGCGCACTGGCGTCGAGCGCGGCAACGTAGATTCGGTGCTCTCCGACGGCGACCTGGACGAGTTCGTGGTCGGATACCATCGCTGGAACGTGGGCGGTCGCTCCGAGGGATAGCGCGGCTCGGCGCATCCGCCTGCGGTGGCACACCCACTCCCGGGGAACTGCCGTGCCATCGCAGGGCTAAGGCGATCGTTCGGCCATTTTTTGCCGGTGGCACAGAGTTCCCGGGGAGCGGGTGTGCCATCGATGGGTTTGCGTAAAAATACTGGAATTAACCTGCTCAGCCTATGGTCTTTTGCGGTAAGACCGCTCTGTGGAGAGGCGGCAATCGACCCTCTGTTACGATGTAGTTCGTTTCTGTCAGCGTCGCTACGTGGAAGAAGGAGCTGTTTGTGGCAAACCATTTTCGCAGCACAGAGCGACAAGGGGACGACCTGAACCAGGGCGTCCAGGGAGGACGGGTTCCGGCGTACGAGTCGCAGGCCACGTCCGACGACATGGAAGCCGCCATTGACGCGGTCCTGTATCAGGGCACGCCTCAGGCGGTCGAACAGCCTGCCGTCCAGCGTCCCATGGTGGACATTCCCGCCGTTCCGACGGCCGAGGAGCTTCAGGCGGAGCAGTCGCAGAGCACCTATGCGTCGCTTGCCGACCCTGCTCCCAGGACCGTCTCCCGCGAGGGAACTCCCATCATCTCGCTCAAAAACGTAACTCACATCTATCCGTCCCAGCCCAACAAGCCCGCACTCGATGAAGTAAACCTTGACATCTATCCTGGCGAGTTCGTCTTCATCGTCGGACACTCCGGCTCAGGCAAGTCGACGTTCATCCGTCTGCTCACGCGCGAGCTCCGCGCCAGCAAGGGCCAGGTTCTCGTCGCAGGTCAGGACTTGACCAAGATGCGCAACGGCAAGGTGCCCTACCTCAGGCGCCAGATCGGCTGCGTGTTCCAGGACTTCAAGCTGCTTCCCGACAAGACCTGCTACGAGAACGTCGCGTTCGCCCTCGAGTGCATCGGCAAGCCGCGTTCGGTCATCAATGTGCAGGTTCCCGAGGTGCTTCGCCTCGTGGGTCTGAGCGAGCGCACCGATGCATATCCCGACCAGCTGTCGGGTGGCGAGCAGCAGCGCGTGGCCGTCGCCCGCGCGATGGTCAACAGGCCGCCGCTGCTGGTGTGCGACGAGCCGACTGGTAACCTTGACCCGGCCATCTCGCTTGGCATCATGAAGCTGCTCGACCGCATTAACCGTGCTGGCACTACCGTGGTCATGGCAACGCATGACCGCGAGATGGTCGACTCGATGCGCAAGCGCGTTATCGCTCTCGAGGCCGGCCATGTCGTGCGCGACCAGGAGAGGGGAGGCTACGGTACCTATGCTTAACATCGGCTACTCGCTTCGCGAGGCACTGCGCCACTTCCGCCGCAACTGGTCGACGGTCTTCGGCGCCATCGTCACCATCTTCCTGTCGCTGTTCATCATCGGCGTCTTCGTGCTGGGCTCTGCCATGATCACCAACCTCGTCGGCAACGTCGAGGATCGCGTGACCATCCAGGCATTCTTGGCTGACGGAGCCGATCAGGCTGCCGTCGACGCGCTCAAGGCAAAGGTCGAGACGTGGAGCAACGTCGAGTCCGTCCGCTACAAGAGCAAGGACGAGGCCCTTCAGGAGTACAAGGAGACCATGAGCAACCGCAACGCAGCGGATGCCGTGGCCGCCCTTGACGGCGAGAACCCCGTGCCGGCGTCGCTGGTCATCAAGCTTGACGACCCGCAGCTGGTCGAGACGACCGCCAACAACCTGATTGCCGACCCCGAGTTCGCCGCGATCGCGGACGATCCCGACGACGTGAGCGCCTCGGTCCAGTATGGCCGCGAGACCGTCGAGCGCCTGTTCAGCGTCACGAACTACATCCGCGTCGGCGCACTGGTGCTGGTGGGCCTTCTGACCTTCGTGTCGTTCGTGTTCATCAACAACACGATTCGCCTGGCAATCTCGGCGCGTCGTCGCGAGATCGCCATCGAGCGCCTGGTCGGCGCGTCCAACAGCTTCATCCGCGGGCCATTCGTGGCCGAGGGCGTGCTCGAGGCCCTTATCGGATCGCTGCTCGCCATCGCTGCACTGCACTTTGGTCTCGGCGCTCTCATCCCGAGGCTCGAGAACAGCCTGCAGTTCCTGTCCTTCTCGCTGCCCACGCGCGTCGTGCTCGAGACCTATGCCGGCCTCGTCCTCGGCGGCCTGGTGCTCGGCACCTTTGGCTCCATCATCGCCATGAGGCGCTACCTGCGAGTCTAGGCTCTATTTGTTCACTTGGGTACGCTCGTGCGTACCGAAAGGGGTGGTCCCCAACGGTGCGTCCGCGCCGCTGGGGACCACCCCTTTGGCGTGGATTGTTGGGTTGATCCGCCAGAAAGGAGAGGGCCAATGGGACGCAAGAGGCCCCATCACGGAAACAAGCGCCGCGGCAATACCTCCGGTCCGCGCAAGAAGCCATATGCCCTGATCGAGGGCACCATCCACGTGCATCGGCCGGGGCTGGCGACGGTCGAGACAGCCGAGGGTGCCTACACGGTCGCCCGTGGTGGCGTGCGTGGCGCGATGAACGAGGATACGGTTCAAATCAGCCTCGAGCGCAGGGGTGGTCCCGAGCCTCAGGCCATCGTGCGTGCGGTGCTGCAGCGTGCGACGGCCACGTTCTTGGGAACCTTTGAGCCGGCGGGGCCCTTGGGGGCAGTCACCCCGCTCGACAACCGTATGGGCCACGACTTCTTCGTGCTGCCCGACGATCGGTCCGTCGAACGCCTCGGCATCGGCGCCGGCGACGTGGTCGAGGCGCGCATTCTCGAGTATCCCTCGCGCGACTCGGCGGGCGTGGTGACGCTGGAGCGCCGCGTGGGATCCGTGGAGGACCTTGACCTGCTGGTCGAGACGGTCATCGCGTCGCATGGGCTGGCAACGCGCTTCTCGGCGGCAACGCTCGAGCAGGCGGATGCCCTGACGCTTGACGTGGAGGGGGCTTTGGCAGCGCAGAAGGGGCGCCGTGACCTGCGCGGGCTGACCACGTTCACCATCGATCCCACTGACGCGCGCGACTTTGACGATGCGGTCGACGCCCGGCGCCTGGCAGAGGGCGGATACGAGGTGGGTGTGCACATCGCCGATGTGACGCACTATCTCCCTTGGGACTCAAGCATGGATATCGAGGCGCGCCAACGCACCTGCTCCACCTACCTCGTCGACCGCGTGCTGCCCATGCTCCCCGAGCGCCTGTGCAATGACCTGTGCTCGCTGCGGCCCGATGAGGACCGGCTTGCGATGACGGTGCGGCTGACGCTTGACGCCACGGGCGAGGTGCTGGATGCCAAGGCGATGCCCTCAGCCATCCGCTCGCATGCACGTCTGGACTATGCGACCGCAGACGCCCTGATACAAGGCGAGATTGGGGCGTGGGACCTGCCCTGCGCGGCAGAGGATGCCCCGCGCGTCGCAGAGGCCATTGCCGTGCTGGACGAAGTGGCCCAGCTGAGGCTGGCCTTGCGCCACCGGCGTGGCGCAGTCGACTTCGAGACGCGCGAGGCTCGCGTCATGCTGGACGAGGACGGGCGTCCCACACGGGTCGAGGTGCGCGAGCGCACGCGTGCCACCAGCCTGATCGAGGAGGCCATGCTCATGGCCAACGAGGCAGTGGCAAAGATGCTCTCGGACCTCGACATTCCTGCTGCCTACCGCGTGCACGAACGTCCGGCACCCGAGAGCCTTGCGGCGACACTGCCCGTCCTGCATGAGCTGCGCCTCTTGGAACCCGGCGAGGCGGAGCGCCTCACGGCAGGCGACCCCTACGTCGTGCAAGACGTGCTCGAGCGTGCCCAAGGGACGTCTGGCTCCTATCTTGCCAACGCCCTGCTGCTGCGCGCGCAGAAGCGCGCGATATATCTGCCCCACAATGACGGGCACTATGCGCTTGGTGCATCCGCCTACTGCCACTTCACCTCGCCCATCAGGCGCTACCCCGACGTGGTGGTGCACCGGGCGTTGAAGGCCAGGCTTGCGGGGACTATGGGAAGCAAAGAGCAGCAAGCGATCGTGAAGGTTCTTCCGCAGATTTGCCGCACGTGCTCGGAACGCGAGCGTGTGGCCGACGCGGCGGCGCGCGATTCGCAGAAGGTCAAGATGGCCCAGCTGTACGCAGGGCACATCGGGGAGCGCTATTCCGGAATCGTGGTTGGTTGCGAGCGCTACGGCCTGTTCGTGATGCTGGACGACACATGTGCCGAAGGCCTCCTGCCCACGCGCGAGCTTGGGGGCGAGTGGTTCTCTTACGACGATACGCGCATGGCGCTGATTGGCGAGGAGAGCGGACGAACCTTCTCGCTGGGGCAGCGCATTGCCGTGGAAGTCGCGGAGACCAATCCCGCTCGCGGGCAGATCGACTTCGTGCTGGCAGGCAAGCGGTAGCCGCATCCGCCCGGGGCGCCTAGACGGGTGTGTCGTCTGGCCAACTCGGGTAGACTGGGTGTCGACACTCAACAAAGAAGGAGCACCATGAGTCAGAATAACCTGTCGGACGAGCTGCTGCGCGCTGAGGGCCTGCTGGTACAAGGCGAGGCGGAGCTTGCGCTCGACCTGCTCGCGCGTCTCGCCGAGGATGCCGAGGAGTACGTCGACCGCAACTGCCCCACGACCGACGAGCTGCAGTGGTTCAGCTTCCCCACGATCTTCGAGCGCCTGGCGTATCGTCGCGTGGAGCAGGACCCGCGCGAGCTTCGTGACGTGGGCGAGCCGCTCGACCGGCTGTATGCGGACCTCGCGCTCGCGCAGGTGCACTGTGGCGACTACGACAGCGCGGCGGCCTCTCTGAGGCAGGCTGTGCGCTGGAACCCCATGGGCTGCGAGCATCGCCTGAACCTTGCGGACCTGTGTCGCGTGGCGGGCGATATGCGCGAGCACCTTGCGCTGTCGTTCTCGGTCTTCGAGCGGGCGAGCGAGGCCGCGCATATCGTGCGGGCCTACCTCAACTTTGCGGACTACTTCAGGGCGGCCGAGAACCCGCGCGCCGCGGCAGCCTGCCTGCACGTGGCGCAGCGCATCGATCCCGACGACCCGTCGCTTGCGGCATCGCTTGAGCATGCGGCGGGGACCGACGCCGAACCAGCCAACGTGACTGACGAGGAAGCCACGCAGATCCTGGCAGCCGAGGGGCTGCCCGACGGCGCCAATGCCGAAATTGCCGTGTGCCTGCTCATGTGCGCCGCTGACGCTGCGGCGATGGGTGAGCGCAACGTGGCGACCAACCTCACCGTGCGCGCCCGCGACCTGGTGGGCGAGCAGGCGGCGATGGCATTGCTGCAGCTGATCCGAAGTAGTGACGAGGAGGCGGACGATGCCGAGTAAGCAGCCGGGAAAGGGCGCGGACGGCAAGCGTGGCAAGAAGACGATTGCCCGCAACCGCACCGCGCGGCACGACTACGAGATAACCGAGACCTTCGAGGCGGGCCTCGTGCTCACGGGCACCGAGGTCAAGAGCCTGCGCGAGCGCGCCTGCCAGCTCACGGACTCGTTCTGCATCATCCGCGGGGGAGAGGTGTGGCTGGTCAACACGCACATCCATCCCTACTCCAACGGCGGCGTGTGGAACGTGGATCCCGACCGCAGGCGCAAGCTGCTGCTGCACCGGCGGCAGATCGACAGCCTGGACGGACGCCTGCGCACCAAGGGTCTCGCGCTCGTCCCGCTCGAGATGTACTTTGACGAGCACAACCGCGTCAAGCTCTCGCTGGGTGTCGGGCGTGGCAAGAAGCTCTACGACAAGCGCCATGACATGGCCAAGCGCCAGAGTGACCTGGACATCCGGCGTGCACTCAAGGAGCGCAGCAGGTAGGGGTAACGGACGGGCCATGCGCGGGGGCGTGCGGCCCGTTTTTCGTACGGTACGGTGGGCGCCAGCCCAGACGGCGCCCGGAGAGGAGATCGCATGGACGCGACGGCACTGTACAAATTCCAATCCGGCCTGTACGTGGTCTCGGCTGCGACGGCTGACGACTATGGCGCGTGCGTGATCAACACGGGCCTCCAGCTGACCTCGACGCCCCTGCAGGTGATGGTGGCGGTCAACAAGCAGAACCACACGCAGGGTGTGATCGAGAAGGCCGGCCACTTTGCGCTCTGCCCGATCACCGAGGAGGCCGACATGCTCTACATCGGTCGCTTTGGCTTCCGTACCTCGACGAACTTTGCCAAGTTCGATGGCATCGAGAGGCGCGAGACCATTCTCGGCGACCCGTTTACGCCGACAGCGTCGGCCTGCGTGCTGGCGTGCGAGGTCGTCCAGACCCTCGACGTGGGCACGCACATGGTCTTTGTGGGCGAGGTCAAGGATGCGGAGAACCTCTCCGATGCCAAGCCGATGACCTATGCGTACTACCACGGCACGCTCAAGGGCAAGACGCCGCCCAAGGCCTCAAGCTACGTGGCCGAGTAGCACGGCTCGTCGTTCCGGAGAAGCTCTTCTACGACATACCCAGTTGGCAGGATGATACGCTAATCACCTGCTCACAAAGACGGCGCCCCGGCAGCGAGTAACGCTGCCGGGGCGCCGGACGTTTGCGGGCGCGATCGGTCCGCTACAGGATCTGGGTCACGCGCTCCACGGCGGGTACGCTCTTCATGGCGCCGGTGGGGCAGGCCTCCACGCACTTGAGGCAGCTGGCGCAGAAGGTGCGCGCCTCGTCGGGCACCATCGGGTTGACCACGGTCGAGAAGCCGCGATTGTACAGGCCCAGGAAGGTCTTGCCCACCTCCTGGTCGCAGATGCGGTAGCACAGGCCGCACAGGACGCACTTGTCGGGGTCGTGAATGATGACCTCAGAGGCCACGGGCACGTCCTCGCGGTCGTGCATCTCGCCGGCAAAGCGCTCGGGGTCGATGTCAAACGCGTTGGCGTAACGGATGAGTCGGCAGTCAAAGTAGTCGTGGCAGCCGCACTCAAGGCAGCGTGAAGCCTCGCGCAGCGCCTGCTCCTCGCTAAAGCCAAAGTAGATGGGCTCGAAGTTGTCACGGCGCTGCTCGGGTGTGAGGCCGGGCATCTTCTCGCGCTTCTGCTTGGGCTCGTCCTCAAAGTCCTCGGGCGTCTTCTCCTGCGTGACGAAGTACGGGACCTGGGCGCGGACCTCGTCGCCCTCGAGGTAGTTGTTGATGCAGAGGGCCGCCTTCTGGGCCTCGGCAATGGCCTGGATGGCGATGCCGGCGCCGCGATTGGTCACGTCGCCAGCGGCAAACACGTTGTCGATGCTGGTGCGGAAGGTCAGCTCGTCGCAGGCGATGGTGCCGCGCTGCGTGAGCAGGCCGGCGTCGACGCCCTCGCAGTCGGCACCCTGGCCGATGGCCATGAGCACGTTGTCGATGGGGATGTCCTCGGTCGCGCCCTCCACGGGGACCGGGCGGCGGCGTCCGGAGGCGTCAGGCTCGCCCAGCTCCATGATCTGCAGCTTCATGCCACTCACGTGGCCGTCCTCGCCGTAGAACTCGATCGGGTTGGTGAGGAACTTGAAGGTGACGCCCTCCTCCTCGGCCTCCTCGATCTCGATGTCGGCCGCAGGCATCTCGTTGCGCGTGCGCCGGTAGACCACGTAGACCTCCTTGGCGCCAAGGCGCACGGCGGTGCGGCAGCAGTCCATGGCGGTGTTGCCGCCACCGCATACGGCCACGCGTTCGCCCAGCACCGGGCGCTCGCCCAGACCCAGGCGCTCCAGGAAGTCGATGCCGCCATACACGCCGTCAAGGTCCTCGCCCGGCACGCGCATGGGCATGGACTTCCAGGCGCCGATGGCCAGCAGCACGGCGTCATATTGCGTGCGCAGCTCATCAAACTGCACGTCGCGTCCTAGCTGCGTGTTCGTGTGCACCTCGACCCCGGCGTCCAGGATGATCTGGATCTCGCGGTCGAGCACGGCCTTGGGAAGGCGGTACTCGGGGATGCCGTAGCGCAGCATGCCGCCCAGCTTGGGCTGCTTGTCGTAGATCGTCACGGCATGGCCGTAGCGGCGCAGGAAGTAAGCCGCCGTGAGGCCAGCGGGACCACCGCCGATGATGGCGACGCGCTTGCCGGTCTCGGGCTCGCACTGGACCTCGTAGGGGTCACCATCCGCCTCGATCTTATCGGCGGCAAAGGCCTTGAGGAAGGCGATGGAGATGGGCTCCTCCACCATCTTGCGGCGGCACGCGTCCTCGCAGGGGTGCGGGCACACGCGCCCGATGGACGCAGGCAGGGGGAAGGCCTCGTAGATGGTGGACACGGCGTCCTTGTAGCGACCCTCGCGAATCTCGCCGACGTACTTCTGGCAGTCGGTCATCGCGGGGCAGTTGAGCTTGCAGGGACCGCGGCAGTCGCCGGTGTGGTCCGAGAGCAGCAGCTCCAGGGCCGTCTTGCGTGCGCGGTCCACGCGCTCGGTGTGCAGATGGACCACGTAGCCCTCCTGCGGACGTGCCGAGCAGGCGCGCAGCAGCTTGGGCACGCCCTCGACCTCGACGAGGCAGAGGCCGCAGGCACCGTAGATGGCGGTGCGCTTGTCAAAGCACAGGGTGGGAATCTCGACCCCCGCCCTGGTAGCCGACGTGAGGATGGTGTCGGAAGGCTCCGCCACGACCTTCACGCCGTCGATGGTGTACGTGATGGACATAGTTGGATCCTCCTCTCCCTATGCGACCTGGACCGCGCCAAAGCGGCAGGCGGTCTTGCAGTTGCCACACTTGATGCAGAGCTGTGGGTCGATCTCGTGCGGCGACCTGCGCTCGCCCGAGATGGCGCCCGCGGGGCACTGACGTGCGCATGCGGTGCAGCCCACGCACTTGGTCTTGTCGATGGAGTAGGAGATGAGCTCGCGGCACTCGCCCGCGGGGCAACGATGCTCGTCGATGTGAGCCTCGAGCTCGTCGCGGAAGTAGCGGATGGTGGTGAGCACCGGGTTAGGTGCCGTCTGGCCCAGACCGCAAAGCGCGCCGTCCTTGATGGCGTAGCACAGGTCCTCGAGCTTCTCGATGTCACCCGGCTCGCCCTTGCCAGCCACGATGCGGTCGAGGATCTCGAGCATGCGCTTGGTGCCCAGACGACAGTGGACGCACTTGCCGCAGCTCTCCTTGGCGGTGAAGTCGAGGAAGAAGCGCGCCATGCTCACCATGCAGGTGCTCTCGTCCATGACGACCATGCCGCCAGAGCCCATGATGGCGCCCGTGGCTGCCAGCTCGTTGTAGTCGATAACGGTGTCCAGCTTGCTCGCGGGCACGCAACCGCCCGAGGGGCCTCCCAGCTGGACGGCCTTGAACTCCTTGTTGTCGCGGATGCCGCCGCCGATGCCAAAGATCACCTCGCGCAGGGTCGTTCCCATGGGGACCTCGACCAGGCCGCCGCGGGCGATCTTGCCGGAGAGGGCGAACACCTTGGTGCCCTTGGAGTCCTTGGTGCCCATGGCCGCGAAGGCCGCGCCGCCGTTGTTGATGATCCATGCCACGTTGGCGTAGGTCTCCACGTTGTTGATGTTGGACGGCTTGAGCCAGTAGCCAGCCTGCGCGGGGAAGGGCGGCTTGAGGCGCGGCATGCCGCGCTTGCCCTCGAGCGACTCGATGAGCGCCGTCTCCTCGCCGCACACGAACGCGCCGGCGCCCGCCTTGATGCGCAGCGTGCACGAGAAGTCGCTTCCGCAGATGTTCTCGCCCAGGTAGCCCCGTGCGGTGGCATCCTCGATGGCCTTGCGCAGGCGCGTGATGGCCAGCGGGTACTCCGCGCGCACATACACGATGGCCTCGCTGGCGCCGATGCTGTAGGCGCCGATGAGCATGCCCTCGATGAGGCTGTGCGGGTCGCCCTCGATGACGGCACGGTCCATGAAGGCACCGGGGTCGCCCTCGTCGGCGTTGCAGATGAGGTACTTCTGGCCGGTCTCGTCAGCCTTGGCATCACGTGCCGCGCGCCACTTGAACGCCGTGGAGAAGCCGGCTCCGCCACGGCCGCGCAGGCCTGCGATGTCGATCTGCTCGATGACGTCCTCCTGGCTCATGCCGGTCGTGAGCACCTTGGTGATGGCCTGGTAGCCGCCATGGGCTAGGTAGTCGTCGATGCTCTCAGGGTCGATGACGCCGCAGTCGCGCAGGGCCACACGCGTCTGCTTGGACAGGAACAGCTCGTCATCCTGCGAGATGGCCAGCTTGTCAAGCAGCGACAGATCGCCGCTCGTCACCGCGTCGCAGATGGTCTGGGCGTCCTTTGCCTGCACCTTGACCAGGCGATGCAGCGTGCCATCGTCCTCGTACACGTCGACGATGGGCTCCAAGAAGCACATGCCGATGCAGCCCGTGATGCCGAGCTCCACGTCGGTCGACTCGTTTTTGGCAAAGAGCTCCTCGAGGCTGGCGTGAACGGATCCCGCACCTGCGGCAAGTCCGCAGCTGCCCTCTCCTATGATGATCCTCATTTGGCCTCATCCTCCTCTGCGTCTCCCGCCGCCAGCTCGCGCAGGATCTTGCGGGCCTTGTCGGGCGTGAGGCTGCCGTAGGTGCGGCCGTTGATCATCATGACGGGCGACAGCGAGCAGCAGCCCAGACAGGCCACGTGCTTGAGCGAGAACATGCCGTCCTTGGTGGTCTGACCGTCCTCGATGCCCAGCTCGTCGGTGATGGCTGCCGAGATGAGCTCCGAACCGTTCACGTGGCAAGCCGTTCCCTGGCACAGCATGATCAGGTGCTTGCCTACCGGCTCAAGCCTGAACTGGGCGTAGAACGTGGCCACTCCCACGATGGTGGCGATGGGTGTGTGGGTCCGCTCCGCGATGTGCTCCATCACATCCATGGGCAGGTAGCCGTAGGCCTCCTGCGTCTCCTGCAAGATGGTGATGAGGCTGCCGGGAATATCGGCATAGGCATCGAGAGCAGGCTCGATAAGCGACAGGTCGCTTGGCGCTAACGTGCTCATGCACACTCCTTCCCCCTAAAGATTGCGCAAGTACAAGTAGTTATACGTTACATGAGTTGAGAAGGGGCTGCCATAGTTGCCGCGCGGTTATCATGCGATGGTAATCTGCTGGTTACGTGCCGTGAGCTGCCTGTTGAGGGGCAAAGGTACCATTGGGCGGCGCCTTAAGAGGGGGCGGTTCGCGTGCCAAGGCCCACACGTATTTGAGACAGGCGTACGGACTATCGCGTATGACAATTTAAGCTTGTTTGCCGACATGCGGCGCGTGCAGTTCGATTATGATGTCATAAGTTGTTCCGTGAGGGACGATTCCGGTATCGCAGCGGACACGCCTTCGATAACACAGCAGCTAAAACATGGTCCGGTAGGTGCAGCGAAAGGAATGCCATGACTTCGAGCACATCATTGCGCGAGGCACCGAACCTCTCACGTCGGTCTTTCTTCAAATTGACAGTTGGTTCGATTACGTTACTTCCGACAGTCGCCAGCGTAGCGGCGCTGACCCCTGTTGAGGCGCTGGCGGACGAGGAGCCCCGCGCCAGTCTCGCCTCCGGGTCCACCATCTATGTCGTGGCGCCCAAGGAACTGGGCCTGGTCGTGCGTGACGTCTCGATCGAGGACGGCTCCGCCAACCTCATCCAGGGCGCGCACGTGAAGGTCACCTCGCGCTTCAACGGAAAGGTCCTGGAGGACGATACCGATGACAAGGGTATCGTGCACTTTGACATCTCCGAACTTGCCGAGGATGATGGCAAGGAGTCGGTGCTCGCTCGCTATACCTTCAACGCAACCATCGAGGTCACCGCGCAGGGCTACCGCGACTTCAGGGCAAGCCGCATCCGTGTGGAGGGTGGTACGACGCTTGGCATTCCCACGCAACCTAGGGTAAGCGGGCTGCCGTATCCCGTGTGCGTCTCGTTTGACGAGTGGGATGTCCTCTATTCCGAGGGTGACGACTCGACCTTTGTCAGCAGCACGGGCAATGACGCGTCGCACACCATCGACCTCACCATCAACGACTGCCCTGCGGGTGCCTCTGTCGCAGCGGGGATCTACGTGGATGGCAGGCGTGTGTCATCAACCACCGCGCGGGCCTCCTCGGATGGCACCGCCCAGGTCGCGCTCTCTGACAACTTCCTGCTCTCGAATGGCGGCAATCCGCTGCCGGCAGGTGACGACCACGACTACACCATGCGCTACGAGATGGGAGGTACCACCTACGAGGTGCCCATCAAGCTCACAGTCGTCGAGGCCCCGCCCGAGGCGCAGTCATCGACGCTCAAGAAGGACCTCGAGCTTTCTCCGTTCAACGACGTCACCATGTTCATCGGACTTGAGGTGCCAAAAGATTGGGCGATCATCGGTGGCACCAAGATCAAGCTCTGGAAGCCGTCGTTCTTCTTTGACTGTGCGTATGATCCCTTTGGCTTCATCATGATCAAGCTCACCCCGCCGGCGATGGGCTATTACTACGACAGCGGGAAGCCCGATGAGAAGGGGTGGCAGGTCCAGACTCGAAAGTGGCCGCAGGAGCAGTTCAAGAAGACCATCGAATCGATGGGTGAGGCCGTCGGCAAGACATTTGACGCGCCAAAGGGTACGAAGGACAAGCCGGAGGAGATAAAGAACTTTAACCAGATCGACTTTGTCCAGAAGTTTTCGTTTACGGTGCAGCCCGAGATCATGGCTGCGGCAACGTGGGAGTTTGGCGAAAAGGAGTCGCGTGGTCGTGCGCAGATCGCGTTGCGCATCGCGGCGAATTACTCGTTTTCCGAAAGCTTTTGGGCGGGCCCCATCCCCGTTCTCATTCGCCTCGGCGTCACACTCAGCGTTTTTGCGGCCGACGAGATGGGTTATGTCAGCCCAAGTGTCTGGAGCTTCTCGAAGTATCGTTGGGACTACAGCTCTACTGGCTTTGACCTGCAAATCTGCTTTGCGCCTACGCTTGCTGTCGGAGTGGGCATCGGCGGTGTGGCATCCATTGCGATTCGAGGCAGCTTCACGCTTACCTTCTCCCTGCACGTTGGGCCATTGCCTGCGGGCTACAAGAATCTGCCTAACCCGCACTTGCGCCTTGCCGGCAGGGCTGCCGCAACGGTCGAGGCCGAACTCCTCTGGTTTACCAACAGCTGGAAACTCTGGAACAGCGACTGGCCTGACTGGTACAACAACTGGGACGGCAAGCTGGGGGCAGGCAACAGCCCAAGCTTTACATCGGAGCTTGAAGGCAAGGCCCTTGCAGACACCTTCAACGAGGCAAGCATCATCACCACGGGCGACCTTGATGCGCTGGCCGAGTTCGAGATGGGTGGCCTGGCGGGCATGGCGCAAGAGATCAAGCTGACGGGTTACACGCTGTTCGAGCGCGGTGCGGATGGCGACACACCCGTGGCGCAGCTGTACCTCTCGGAGAGTGAGGTCGCGTCGTTCGCGAGCGAGCCGATTGTGGCCCTTGAGGCCGCAGATGGCACAGCGACAGACGTGGTGCCGCAAGCCGAGGCTCCGGCGCCCGGGGACGTGGCCGATGCGGTCACAGAGGCTACCGGCGTGGCTGGCGATGTCGTCGAGGCTGTCGATACCGAGGGGTTCGTCGCGCAGGATGACGCGGCCGTGCTGGGTGCAGTCGCCGTGGCCGAGGGGCTTGTCGCACAGGATGAGGGCGAGATGGTCGCAGACGAGCCCGACGCAGATGCCGAGACCACGGACGTGCCGAGCGACGAGGCTGTGCCCGATGAGGAGCAGGGGCTCGTCGCGCAGGGCGACGAGACGCAGCCCACCTACATCCTCAGGCCCTCGAACGACGAGATCGCGGCCTACGAGGTCGGGGAGGTTGACGCCGTTCCCGTTGGCGACCACGGCTATGCCGAGATCCCCGAAGAGCCCGCCAGGGTGCTCCAGCTTGGTCTGGAGCAGGGATTCCGCCCGACGACCGACATTCGACTCGCCGAGAACATCCTTCTCCCTTCGCGCACGAAGATCTTCACTGTTGGCAGCAACGACTACATTGCTCGAATTGGTGTTGCCCGAGTCGCCGGCCAGGCGCGTACGCGCGTTATCTGCCAGCAGGTGAGCGGCGGCGATCGTCGCGTGCTCGATTTTGCCTCAAACTACCGCAACGACGACTGCTATGACTACGACTTCGACATCGCCACGACGAGGGTGAACGGCGTTGACATCGTGAGCATGGTCGTCATCTCGGGCACGCGCCCGCAGGGCGACGCGACGTCGTTTGCCCAGGCGGCAACCGAGACCTTCTTTAGCTTCGTGAGCTGCGACAACTGGGATGGTGACCGCGTCTTTACCGGCGTGAGCATCATCGGTTTGGCCGTGGACACGATCGGCGATGGCAGCAAGACCTATCCGTACCGCAGCTACTCCTGCCCACGCCTTGTCCAGATCAAGGGCACCAAGGATGGCGTGGAATATGCACAGGCTGCAGTTGCCTACCTCGAGCGCGCGTCCATTTTCCCGGATCAGGTCATGGGCACCGATCTCGACCTGACGCGGGCGGGTGTCGGCCTGCTCTTCTTTGCCAACGGCGACCGATCCATCGATGTCACGAGCTTGGGTCTGATGCGTGGCCTGAACGGACGGATTCTCGACCCGACCATCACTGACATCGCGCTCAGCGGGCGTGCCGATGGCTACCAGCTGCTCGAGCTCAAGGGGACCGAGAAGACGCACTACGTGCTGTGCGAGACCGACCCCTGCTGGTACATCATCGGCGGCCGCGTCCTTCCGCGTCTGGAAAGCGTGCACGAAGTCGACATGGGTGAGTATGACGGTAAGATCTCGCGCCTCATCTCCATGGAGTCGGGCAGCTACTTCCTCGGCTGCATCGATGGCCTCCTCAAGCGCATCGACGTGAACCGCGGAGATTCCCCGTCGTTCGTGTACAGCGACTTTGGCGGCGACGAGCTCAACATGAGCGACTTTGGCGTGCTGGAGAACGGCAACGTCCTCTACTGGGCGGCGGCACGCGAGGACGGCGGCTACACCTTTGATGGCGCCTCCAACGACGACCCCACGCTGCGCGAAGACGATGGAGGCAAGCTGACTCAGATCGTGGGCGCCCGTGTCAGGGGCGGCAAGCTGTCCAAGTCCTTCCCCCTGTGCGAGGTCAGCCATTCCATCAGCGGCATTCGCACGTTTGGCAACAGCGACGATCACATGAGCTTCGTGAGCTCGAACGTCGTCGACCTGGCAACAGGCAAGGGCGAGCAGTGGTACACCGCGGTTCCTTGGGTTCGCTGCGCGAACCTGTTGGAGTCGTACCCGTACGACACGCTCGTCGCAAAGGGCGATCAGCTGCCGTTCTATGTCACGCTGCGCAACGATGGCAACTGCTATCTCTCGAGCGTGGAGCTCGCAGTGGCAGAGATCGGTGGCGGGGAGATCGGCAGGATTCGCCTCGACTTTGCCGAGGACAACTTGGTGCCGAGCGAGTGGAACCCGCGTGCCGAGGATGGCTCCCTGGAGAACGTCGAGGACGACTACGCGCTGGCTCCGGGAACGACCTCGCGCTACTATGCTTCGTTCGTGACCATTCCCGAGGACTGGGAGGGCGAGAAGAACATAGAGGTCTACGTGACGGCGGTGTACGGCAGCACGGTGTCCCTGGAGGGCGGCCTTGCCGCACAGGCGGATGAGAACGTCATCGACTACATTCCCGAGCAACGGCTCCCCGCGACGCTCAACCTTGGCAGCAGCGAGCGGCGGCTCGATGAGGCCGGCGTCTTCAGCCGTGCTGACATCACCGTCATAGGCAGCGACGGAGGCAACACTCCGTCGGATGGTGGCACCCCGTCGGGCGGTGGCACTCCGGCAGGTGACGGCAGCTCGTCTGGCGGCTCTAAGGGCACCAATCGCGGCTCCTCGGGCAGCTCCAGTAGCGCGAGCAGCAGGAAGGGCCTGGCCAAGACAGGTGATCCCACGAACACGACGACCGCTGCAATGCTCGCTCTTGGTGGCGTTGCAAGCATTGCCGCGGCAACCGCGCTTCGCCATACGGACGAGGAGGGGGAGTAGGCAGACACCGGCCGCCTTCTTGGGCTCATTCCATGCGCAGGCGCGAGCGCAGCTGAGGAAGTATGGATGGGTGGGTTCCGTAAGGAGCCCACCCTTTTTTCTCTAAAGATGTCAGGAACCCGGAACCCCGCCGACGATCCCGACGTCCCGCATCATCGACGACACCCTTGCAACGCCCGGCGCCTAGACGCGGGTGCAGCGAAGGGACAGTCCCCTTGCCGCACCGCGCCAAACGACGCGGTGCGGCCAGGGGACTGTCCCTTCGCTGCACCCGAATGTTGTGTGGTTGAATGAGGGTCGGGCGCTATATCACACGAATACCCTGTACACCTCATCGCAGCGCTTGCAGTACCAAATCTCAGCTCTGAACCTGCCGTCTGGCCAAGACTTCCACAATGCCCAATCGTGACCTCCGCCGTTGGGGGCCTTGGGGCAAGCACCGTTGGGCAGCCCATCTGCTCCTCCCGCTAACCCTTCCAGTTGTTCATCGGGAAGCTCGCGAGCCTGTTCTGCCTCCAACTTTTCGAGCAGCTCTTGACTCAGCTCTTCAGATTCCATACCTGGTTCTCCATTCCTCGTTTGTTGGCAAAAGCCTTGCGGCCTCTTCACATATTACGCGAGCTATGGGTGAATGGGGGTCGCGTTCGTGACTATCGCTCAACTTTCAAAACGACCCCGACTATCTGCGGTTTGTGCTACACGAGCTCTGGAAGGCGTGACATGTCCATTCTTGATTTGATACGCGAGCCCGGGGTTGATCCGGTGGGGCGCCTAAACAAAGCAATGGATGGAGCAAGGCATTAAGGCCTCACCCCATCCATATCTTGACGGCGAACTCCGGTTCCGGAAGGAGGCCGAGTTCGACCTTTCTTATGCAGGTGGAGGTGCGGACCATCTTTCAGAACCCATAGAGGTGCAGGTCAGACGGCGCTGCATCATCCTGGCGGCAAAGGTGTGACCGGCGGGGTCACTGCACAACGACCATGGCGCCGAACACCGCCATGATGGCCTGCGCCAG
>JAGAVX010000114.1 GCA_017941705.1 Atopobiaceae bacterium | reverse complement strand
CCGCCACCCATGCCGCCACCCATGGGTCCGCCACCCATGCCGCCTCCCATGGGGCCGCCGCCCATCATCATCGAATTGGTGATCTCGGTGATCTGCTCGCCGTTGACGGTGATGGTGCCGCCGGTGAACGAGGATGTTCCGTCAAAGTCGAAGGCTGACTGCGCAGTTATGTCGAGGTTGCCTCCGCTCATGACGACGTTGCCGTTTGCATCGATGGCGTCTGTGTCGCCTGCGCCCATGTTGACGGTGATGTCTCCGCCACGGATCTCGATGGTGGGCGTCCCCAGGCTGCTTGACTTGGTTGTGGCGTTGATGCCGTCGTCGCTGGCGGTTATGCCAATGGTGCCCCCGTTGACCTGGACATAGGTTGCCTCGAGCGCCTCGACGGCATCAATCGTGAACGAGCCGTTGTCGATCTGCAGGACGGTCGTTGCCTGCATGCCATCGTCGCCGGCATTGATGTTGAAGGTGCCACCGCAGACGTAGATGTACCCCAGGGTGTCGTCCTCGTCGTTCTCGGCGTGCAGCGCATCCTTCGTGGCGGTGATGTCAAAGGTTCCGTCGGCGATGCGGATCGAGTCGTTGGCCTCGAGGGCATCGGCTGCGGTATTGAGCGCGTACGAACCGCCGGTCACCTTCAGATCGTCCTTGGAGGTGACGCCGTTGGCGGTCGAGACGATGGTCAGCGAGCCGAGGCCATTTAGCGTGAGGTCATCCTTCGAGAAGATCACGGCATCGGTGTTGGTGTCACCGTCCGCGACGAAGCTTCCCGTGACTTGCAGGACGTCGGAGGTCCCTTCGGCCGTGGTCACAAAGACCTTGTCCGCGCTCTTGACGTAGATGGCGGGGAAGTCATCGTTGGAGATGTTGACACCCGACAGGACGAGCTGGACCTTGGCGGCATCGTCGGCCTCCACGATGATGGTGGCGTTGGCGGCCTCGCCCGTGATGACGTAGGTGCCCTCCTGGTTGATCTGCACGTCCTGCCCGCTCTGCAAGGTGATGACGGTCGCGTTGGTGGTATCCACGCTTTGCGTGAGATCGCGCTCGGTGAAGAGGTCGGTGGTGTCGATCGCGCCGGCCTCGCCGTAGTTTGCCGTTGTGACGACGGCGCTCGCTGTCGAGCTCTGGGCGATGGCCTCGGTCTCCACGACCTGGGCTGCCTCCTGGGCCTGCAGATTGCTCGTCGCGGCGGCCGTCTTGCCCGAGCAGGCGGCGAGTGAGATGGTGAGGGTGCCCGCCAGAAGCCCGGCGCCGCTCATCCTCAGAATGGTGTGCTTGATGTTGCGCATGATGGTACGCCTCCTTGGCGTTGTGTGTGACATGCTGGATATCAGCTTATGGGCCGAAGCTTATAGAAGCCTTAAAGCGCTCCCGTCACCACAACTTGGGCGTCACCCTGTAAGGCCTTTCAGGTTTGGGTGTGCTGGCGACGCCCGCTGCAATCAGGCGTTGAGGATTGAGAGCAGCTTTGAGAGGAGCTGCTCGTCGCCATAGACGACCAGGGCGATGCAGTCACGTGCGCGAGTCAGCCCCTGCAACAGGAGCTGACGGTACAGGCTGCCGTCCTCGCTCGAATAGGTCTTGTCCATTACCATGACGACCTTGTCAAACTCCTGACCGACCACCTCTGCGACGCTGGGACAGCCCGTGACCCTGATCACGTCGAAGGACGATTCGCGTGCCGTGGGGTCAGCGTAGGCGATGTACTGGTATCCCTCACTGCGATAGGTATCCACCAGGTCGTGCACGCCCGACACGCTTGCGGCATAGCTCACCTTGACTTTGCGCGTGTTCACCACCTTTGGGTGTCCGCTTGCGTTGGAAAGCGCCCGCAGGAAGCTGGCAAGCTCGCGATTGGTCCTGATCTTGCGTGAGAGCTCCCAGATGCTCACGTTGGGGCAGGTCTCTCGCACAATCTGCTCCGCGTCGCGGTCATCGCCGGCCCTCGATGTGATGTAACGACGGTCAAATGAGAGGTATAAGGGTATGCAGTGCTCGACCGCAGTGGCGACGATGCGCCTGAGCTGGCTTGGCCAGAGGCGCTGTGCCTCATCCACCAGCAGGGCCCCGTAGCCCTCGAGTGCCACGTGCTCGAGGCCCTTCGCCGACAGCACGTGGAACAAGTCCTGCCTGCTGTTGAGGAGCTCATGGCCGCCCGAGAGCACACCACAATGGATGACGCCGATCTGCCGTGGCATGGAGAGGGAGCGTGCCAGGTCGTAGAGGAGCAGGCTCTTGCCGGTGCCCGTGCTGCCGTAGACGAGGTAGACCACGGGCTCTCCGTCACGCGCGCTGGCGCATGCGGTCACGAAGCTCGCCTTGATCTGCTCCTGGTGGTTGGTGAGAAAGTAGCTGCCCTCCAGAAAGCGGTCGGTGTCGTTGAGGGGAGAAACCAGGTAGTTGCTCGCCTTGAACAAGTCCTCGACGCGATCGAGGTAGGGCTCGTCGAGCGAGGCGAGCAGCGTTGCGAGCCTTCCCATGCTGGCTTGCTCAAAGGTTCCGTTGTCTTGCAGCTCAAACAGCGTGCCGGTGTTGGCGACATAGGTGAACGTGTGCGTCGTTCGCTCGAGCGGGGCGAGGTAGTAGCGGTTGCGTGCGAGCTGGTGCTCGATGCGCTCGCCGCCGACGTCCTCGATCTTGAGCTCTATGTTCACGACATGGGAAGCGGTGATCTTGAGCAGGTCAAACTCGCTGCTGATCTGTGGGATCCTGAACGAGAACGAGAACCCCTCAAATATGCTGGGGTCTGTTGCGCCATGTGCCTGCAGATCCTGTACCAGATCGATGACTGACTGCGCCTCGTGTCGCTTGACGGAGTCGAGCCGCTCGTCCCTCTCGGAGAGCTGCGCCTCGAAGGAGGGGAGGAAGCTGTCGGGCACGCTTATGAAGCCCTGAGCGAGCACGACTAGGTTGACTGGTTTCATGGCAATGCCCCCTTTGCGTCAGCCCGTATGATAGCAAGGCATTGCCCGGCTGCGCGACAGTTACCTGCGCCTGCCCTGCATGGCATGGTAGACCGGCAGGCCGGCGAGTGTGATGCCGACGCTGCAGAGCGACATGACCATGGCGCCGGTGCCCGAGAGGAAGAGCTGGCTCACGATGACGTAGAGGCCGCTGACGATGGCGAGGATCGGGATGAGCGGGTAGCAGGGCACCCGATAGGTGCGTTCCCACTCGGGGTGCGTGTGCCGCAGGTGAATGACGCAGGCAAAGGTGAGGGTGTAGAACACCCAGCACGAGAAGACCCCCAGGTCTGTGAGCAGGTCAAACTCGCCGCTCAGTGAGTAGAGGCAGGCAAGTGCGCCGATGAGGACGACCGAGTTTGCCGGCACGCGACTGCCGTTGAGGCTGGCAAGCTGCCTGCTGCCGGGAAGGGTTCCCTGCTCTGCCATCTGGTAGGCGACGCGCGATCCCGCCATCAGGAAGCCGTTCCCGGCACCGATCACCGAGATGATGATTCCGACCTTGATGAGCGTTCCGCCCGCCGTCCCAAACAGCCTCATGGCGACCGCCGCCGCGGGTGACTCGAGGTTCATGAGCTCGCTTGCGGGAATGACCCAGAGGTACGCGACGTTGATGGCGAGGTAGACCGCCATGATGATCGAGACGCCACCCACGATCGCACGAGGGAGGTCCCGTGCGGGGTCACGCATCTCGCCAGCGATGGTGCCCACGTTGGTCCAGCCCTCAAAGGCAAAGAGCACGGCGAGCAGCGTCGATCCGAGCGCGCCGGTCACGCTGCGTCCCTCGCCGACCAGCGGTGACAGGATGGAGTTTCCGCCGCCTCCCCACAAGAAGCCAAAGACGATCAGGATGGCGAGGGGCACCAGCTTGCAGATGGTCGACACGACCTGCATGCCGCCGGCGGCGCT
>JAGAVX010000113.1 GCA_017941705.1 Atopobiaceae bacterium | reverse complement strand
GCGAACCGACCCGGGCTTTCCCAGAAGTATGAGCGAGGTGGGGGTCACCCTCCCGTTGACGGTGACGCACGCCGCGTCGAGAATCTGCTGGGTGCCCATCCCGGCGAAGGCGTCGCGATGGCGTCCGTGCTTGGCGAGGAATAGTTCCACCGCCCTCTCGACAGCCTCCGGGTCGAGGTCGTCGAGTGACGCCCCCTCCACCGGCGTCGCACTCCAGTCCGGGCGCCTCATTCTCCGAATCTCCTCGTACTTGCTGGTGGGCAGAGGCACGCAGTGCTCGCCCTCCCTGGCCCAGCACGCGTCGTTGTAGGACGTGGGGATCCCCGGTATCGCCGCCGGTATCTGGAACGCCAGGACGCGCTTACCCTCGTATTCGAGCTCGTGTATCTCGCGGAACGTGAGCCGCTGGGAGGTCCTTCCAGCCATGTCCCGCTTCAGGTTCTGGAGCCCCTTGGGATTGCCCAACCGGTAGGAGGTGCCGCACACCCCTTCGAAGTCTCCCACGATGCCGAAGAAGAGCCATGCATCGGCCTTCCCTTCGAGAAGCGCCTCGTTACTGAGCGCCGACAGGTATTTCCCAAGGTCCTTGTCCCCGAACGAGGACTTGGCCTCCTTGTACTCGACGACCTCGGTCTCGTATGAGTTCCTGAGGGAGTCAAGGAGATGTTTCACGTCTTCGGTCGAATAGTACATGGGCGCCTCCCGAGTCGCGTTGGGGCTCTATTATACGTCCCTCTAGTCGTAACGCACCCGCTTCTAGTCCTATCTCAGGGCTTCGGAGCCCCTTTCTAGTCGTAAGTTACGACTAGAAAACCAGATTTACGACTAGTAAAGACCGAACGGCGCTCTACCAAGCAAGACGATGCGTTCGGCTGCATACTCCGCTACGCCGCTTGCACTAAGTCCGAGCCCGCGAAGCACTCACCAGGACGTTAAGCGTCCCTGCCGACGTGCCGCCACAACCGATGAATCCGATTCGAGCAAGTCGAGTAATCGGAGCCACGCCAAGCACTGTCAGTCAGCGGGTACTAGTCTTTCCCTCCAGATAAGGTTGTGTCGCAATCATGCCCAGAATTACGCCAACCCTTTAAAGATGATTGCCAGAACAGATAGGACAACTGCCAGTCGCAATTAACACATACGCTACTCGGCAAGCAGTGGAAGCATTTTCAAGGCTTTCTTGCGGATTCTGTAGTGTGCGTCGTGCGAAAGGTACTCGACTATGTCTAGCAGAATATCGTAACCACCAAGGAGTTCGGAACCGAGCGACAGCAGCCCAAATCTCACACTAGCACTTGGGTCAGAACAAAGAGCGTGGAGCATTCTTCGAGCTTCGCGGTCCGCTGAAGTGCCTACCAACCTCATGGCGGAACGGGTGGCACTCAGACGCACTCCCTCATCTCTATCTCTGCAGAAGAAATGCATAGCAATTGCTACGGTTGCGATACCTCCAGATTGTTTATCGTAATTGGCGTCTAAATAGGCTTCTATGCATTCTGTGTAAACCTCTCGAGAGCCCACCTCTAGATCCCACATATCTGAAATCGCTTTTAGGAATTCTTCTTCATCCTGGATTCCAGAAACATATCCATACGTGGCGATTCTCGCATCCCAAGCCCTTCTCTCGTAACTTGATATCAGGGGCTGAATCACAGGCTCCATATCAGTAAGTGATTCACCGAGCATTATCAGCTCTGAAGGAACGAATATACCTGCTTTTCCATATAAGAGGACAATATGGATTGCAAGAGCGATGTAATCATCAAGAAAGGACGCGTAAGCATGTGATTGCGGTATCTTCGCGAACAAATCCAGAAGATGTGGCTCAATCCTTTTCGCCATACCCTTAAAACGGTTTGGTGTTATTAACCTCACTAGGTATCTTGCTGTCCTTGTGCCGAATTCGACATATTGGCCTGGCTCTCCGTTGATTTCTAGCTGACTCTTTGCCTCTTCAATCTGGGCAATAACATACTCTGCAGGCACCTCTCCGTCTCGCTCATTAAGCTCGAACTCAATGAGTTCCACCCCAGATAGCTGGCTTTTGATTTCAGCGCTTAGACTCGCAAACGCATCGCTTTTCCTTGACAACAAGGCTACGGACGACGCAGAGAAACCATTCTTGGCAAGGAGGGGATATGCCTTACGGATTGCTGAGGCAAGCATCGCATGGTCCTCGTTCGACGCATCTTCGATACGCAATTCTCTGAGGGTGGCGTGGAGCCATGCCACGGATGTGAGGCTCTGATTCTCCAGCAGGCTACATAGTGCATGTATGATCATCCCAGGATTCATACGACGTGCATTACTCGAAATGGCCGCGTAGTAGTCCGGCTTGCTTATGCTAGAGAGCTCTCCTGCCCGTGCAAGCACTAGTCGGGATGCTGATGAAAAGCAATCATCTCCGAAGTATTCGCCGAGCCTAGAAAAGATGATGCACCCGCAAGTATTAAGGCCACCAGATGATGAGTCTATTGATGCCTTCCACAGCTCCTCTGCTCTGGCGACTATCTCCTGATTTGCATACTCGATTCCTGCGATCATCCAATCTTTCAGCAGCTTAGGCTCACCGCTTAGGATACAGACCTTAAGACCTCTCACGTAAAGCGATTTGTCATTATAAAGCCTCGAAAAGCGCATTATGGCCTTCGAAATCTCACGTCGACAGCACAGAACACCTGAGATGCTTCCGTATACGAAAGACGTGAAGAGCTGCTTTGAGAGATTTAGCAGCACCGATGCCAACCGATACTCGCCGAAAACCCTCGTTCTTCCGGAACGGTCCATGCGGAATCGAGTGCGTTAAGCATCGTCTCGGCAGCACCTGATGAATATATACCTCCAGCCGGTGCATAAAGCTTTATGCCCCGACTATCGATTTCATTCTGATAATTGAAGACCTCATAGAACCTTTGTTCTATTGAGTTCAAGTTGCGCAGATCAATGAGAACACTGGTCAGCACATGGCTCTCGTCATCTAGTAGCAACACGGCTCTTTCGAGATGAGAGATTGCGCCTGCCACGTCACCCAGAAGAAATAGGTCGAGAGCTTTCCAACGTAGTTTGAACGCATCATCGCTTCCTATAGATATGCCTTCATCGCGCAGCACTTCAAGCAGCACTCCTGAAGATTCACCCATACTGAACGTCGTACCCTCAACTATCCAGTCGACCATTGCGCAGCCAAGGTCTCTTAGAATCGTCCTATCGCCAAACTCTATCGGGGCCCCATAGGTATATCCGAGTCGATTCCCAAGCGCTAGGGATGCATCTCCGAAATATCTCGGCGCGGTGTCAATGAGGTAGGCTCCATCGAAGCTCAGCTGCGAACTAGCATCGTCTTCCTGGATAGTACCTGACAGGTCTTTATAACGCCTCACCAAGTGCTCTATTAAATCTCCTGCAACGCGATGACCCAAGCCCTCAACGCTATCGATCTTGCGATATGTGCAGTAATCGTCTCTCTCAAGCTCCTTCAGAAGCGCGGCGCATTTAGAATCACGGGAAGTGTTGAGGGTATAAACGAGCATTCCTTTTTGCAGCTCGTGAGCTTTTTTATACTCCTGCTCTGTTCCCCAACGTAATTCTGACCCCAGGATGAGCACGTAGATATCGCACTCGGAAACCTTAGAGAGCATATACTGATTTGATGGTTCTGGACTTGCATGCTCTTCAATCGCGAACACTTCGAACATCGCATGCTTCTCAATAGAGTTAGCTACGTCTCGTCTTACGGCAATCCAGTCTAAATCGCAATTCGATTCGCTGCGCATTGCAGAGCTGACAAACACCTTAATCTTGTCCATCACTATCACCTGACAGATAATCGAGACGAGTTTTGTCGGCACGTTCGAGAAAAGATGAACGCACAGCCATTGGGTTAGAGAAGCTCAACCTAGATTGTAGGCCTCTTTGCGATGCTCGATTCTTCGCACGACGCTCGAAACCATTTCCAAACTCCTTGCTTCATCTTATAGGCTCTTGTTTCAAGAATCCAAAGAAAAGCACCCGTGCATCAACCACCACAGCGGAGCCCTCGAGCACTGACGTATTTGCTGCGGTGCATCTGAACGGCACAATTCGCCAGATGGAAGGATTCGGACTCTATCGCACCGACCGTTCGCCGATTCGCCGCCTCGAGAATCAGGACCCGTAGACTGTCAGTACTGTTTTGGACCCCGTTTTGGGAATCGTCTGGATTCGCAAAAAAACAGCCGCTCTACCTGCGGCTACATTACCTTCTCGGGTATTCTGCATTACCCAGATCAGGGTCGGTCGGGCACAGGTGCCCCTCTCAGCTACCGCGGGGATAACCTTCACGTGCGTCAACCTTGCGCGCGCGAGAGCCGCGGAGCGGCTCCGCGTGTGAGCCAACGCGGCGTTGGCGTGCATGTGAGTCTACCCTGCGCGCGCGAGAGCCGCATAGCGGCTCCGCGTGTGACACTGCCTCGCCGCAAGCTCCCGTCTCGGATGCCACTGCAGCGCAAGGGGCGCGTGCCGCAACTGGCACGTATGACATGGTGTCATGGGAGCCGCGCTCCGGAAAGATAGGCAACATCGAGCGACGCGACCGCATCGTCGACGCGGACGATTACGCATAAACCCCGTCAGGAAGACATCCGGCCCTCTCCCCTACTCTCCGAAGCCCGTGCTGTGGTGGTAGCGGCGGCGGTAGCCGGTGGGAGTGTGGCCCGTGGTCTGGCGGAACACCTTAGTGAAGTAGCTCTGGCTTGAGAAACCGAGTGCCGTTGCTATCTGCTGGGCGGTGTAGTCAGAGTACTTGAGCATGTTCTTGGCCGTGGCGATGCGCTCGCGCTGCACGTACTCGGTGACGGAGAGGCCGGTCTCGCGCTTGAACAGCGTGGAGAGGTAGCTCGCATTGAGCCCCACGTGCTCCGCGAGGTCCGCCAAGCTCACGTGACCATCCAGGTGGAAGCGGATGTAGTCCTGGCACTGCACCACCGGAAGCGAGAACACCGTCTCCTTCCTGATGTTGGCCATGCGCTGCGTGTAGAAGGCGAACATGTCGCAGTGCAGCTCCTTGACCTCCTCCACGCTCTGCAGCCGGTCCATGCGCAGGATGTAGAGGTCGCTCGCGTTGTAGGCGGTCTCTGAGTCCATACCCTCCTCGATGCAGTAGCGCGACACGAGGGCGATCGACGCCACGAACAGGTACTTCTGGTTGCGCAGCGGGTCATCGGACACATGTCCCGGCAGGTCGGAGTCCAGCATGCGGCAGCACTCCTCAACCGAACGCATGTCACCGGCGCGCAGCAGGTCGTACTGCAGCATGTCCTCGTTCTGCGTGTGGTGGCGCTTGCCCCGCTCGGCGTTGACGAAGGCGAGGTAGCTGACGCTCCGGTCATCAATCTGCGTGCGCGGCATAGGAGTCCCTTTCGTCAAGTATCAATTATCCAAAGATAGCACCAACTGCCAAGAGATGTTGCAAAAGCCTGGGCCCGCTTCTCCGTAGACTTCCTTCTCAACAAAGCCAATCTCGAAGAAAGAAGTGAGCCGAGCATGTCCACAACCAAGCCAAGCTTTGCCAAGTTCTGTGCGCTGGAGGCCCTGCATTGGGCCGTGATGGCCGCCGTGCAGGGCCTCATGAGCACCTATATGTCCGTCTCGGGGATGCCCGATGCGGTGCTCTCCACCGTGCAGGCGTGCTACCTGATGGCCGCGTTCGCAGGAGCGCTCTTCTGGGGTGGACGCATTGACGAGGCCGGGAGCCATCGCAGGTTCTTCGTCCTGGGCGTGGCCGCCTCCCTCGTGACCTGCGTGGCAACCTGCCTGCTCATAGACAACTACCTGCTCTGTGGCATTGCCTACGCCACCTACGGCTTCATGGTGGTGCCAGTTGCCACCAACCTCGACGCCTGGGTCATGGACTCCTTCCCCGAGCGTGCCGACGCCGCCGGGCGTGCTCGCTCCTTCGCCACGGGCGGCTACGCGCTCTGCATGCTGCTCTACGGCCAGCTCATCAAGCACCTCGGCTACAGCGTGATCTGGGTCGCAGCCTGCGTGGCCGTGCCTCCCACCATCGCGCTCGCGCTCACGCAGCCCGATGCCGTGCGCACCGGTGCCGCCAAGAAGAAGGAGAAGGTCGGCCCCGCCCAGGTGGCCTCGCTCATGCGGATCCCCCTCTACGCCCTGCTCGTAGTCGTGGTCTTCCTCAACGGCTTTGCCATCAGCCCCCTCAACTACATGCGCACCGTGGTGCTGCAGAACGTGGGCGCCGACGTCTCCTACATCGGCTTCGACTCCTTTGTGGGTTGCCTCGCCCAGCTGCCGTTCCTCGTGTTCAGCGGCTACTGGCTGCGCTTTTCCAAGGAGAAGCGCCTGCTTGCGGGCATCGCGCTGCCCTTCGGCTATGCCGTGCTCACGGCATTCTGCCATCAGCCCGTCACCTCGACGCTCGCCTTCATGCTCAACAACATGAGCTTTGGCATCCTCTACCCCTCCATGCGCGAGATCACCCGCGAGAGCGTGCCGGAGGAGCTCTTCAACAGCGCGAGCAGCCTCATCGACGTCTGCTACGGGCAGCTGCCGGGCATCATCAGCCTGCTCGCCGCCGGACCGCTGCTGAACGTCTTCGGCATCCGCGGCCTCTCCTTCGCCTGCGCCGCCGCCCAGGCCGTGACGCTCGCGGTGCTCGTGGCGGGCATGGCCCGGCTGACCGCGCAGCAAGCCGGCCGCAGGCGGACGCTGGTCGCCAATCGGCAGTAGGACAGGCCCAATTTGTGGACTGAGGACATATCGCTCGGACAGGTACGTTCGACCTTTCGTGATAGGAGACCCATATGACCGAGGTAGAGAAGATGGAGGCCGGGCTGGAGTACCGCTTCACCGACCGCGAGCTGGGAGGGCGCAGGCGCAGGGCCATCGAAACCGTCGAGCGCTACAACGCCATACCCGCGCTGGACTTCGCTGAGCAGGAGCGCTTCGTGGCGGAGGAGCTCTTCGGCTCGGCGGGCGTGGGCGCCTCCGTGCAGCAGGGCTTCAACTGCGACAACGGCAGGAACATCCACGCGGGCGACCACCTCATCATCAACTACGGCTGCACCATCCTGGACGTGGCCGAGGTCACCATGGGCGACTGGGTGATGATCGGCCCGCACGTGCTCATCTCCACGGTGAACCACCCGCTCAGCCCGCGCGGCAGGCGAAACCGCCTGGGCGTCGCGAAGCCCGTGCGCATCGGCGACGACGTGTGGATCGGTGGCCACGCCACGATCCTGCCGGGCGTCACCATCGGGGACGGCGCCGTGGTCGCGGCGGGCGCGGTGGTCACGAAGGACGTCCCGCCCTGCACGGTGGTGGCCGGCGTCCCCGCGCGCGTCGTCAAAAAGATCGAGGACGACCTGGACGGCTGGGTGGAAGACGAGCTGCTCACGTAGCAGACATTCTGAGAGAAGCTCCGCGTATCGGCGACGGGCCTCGTCGAGCCGCCGACCTGCACTATAGCGCTTTACGAGTTGGACAGTATTCTTTTGGCAAGTTGAACCAAATTGACTTGGCATGTTGGCACAGTGCGCCTCACGATAATCTGCACGGTGAACATGAGGCCAAGACAGCGAGGTCCCGTCCAATGGAACTGAGTCACCCGCACTGCTCCGCATCCATCTCGGCAAGCCCGCAGGTGATTCATCCAGATGCATGACCTGTCAGGCTGGCGTGGGAAAGGCATGCTGAGACGAGGCTGCTATAGCACCGCACCGTTAGACGCAATCACCTTGGCGTAATACGCGAACGAGTCCTTGCGGCTGCGCGCGAGGGTGCCCGCGCCTCCGTCCTGCTTGTCAACGTACACGAAGCCGTAGCGCTTGCGCATCTCGCCCGAGGAGTTGGACACGATGTCGACGCACCCCCACCAGGTGTAGCCCATCACGTCCACGCCGTCGGCGATGGCCATCCGCAGCTGCTCCAGGTGGCTCCGCAGGTAGTCGATGCGGTAGTCGTCGTGGATCGAACCGTCATCCTCCACGACGTCCGCGGCGCCCAGGCCGTTCTCCACGATCATGAGCGGCACCTGGTAGCGGTCGTACGCCTCGTTCAGGAACCATCGCAGCCCCTTGGGGTCGACGGCCCAGCCCCACGCGCTCTTCTGCAGG
>JAGAVX010000112.1 GCA_017941705.1 Atopobiaceae bacterium | reverse complement strand
TGAGGTTCGTCCAGAACCGCTCGTCGCCCTTCGCCTCCTGCACGAACTTACGGTGGAACAGCACGAAGTTGTCCACGAGCTGATACAGGGCACCGTGGCTCTTCTTGCCGTACGCGGCGTATCTCCGCACAAAGCCGCAACTCTCGAGCTCGCCAAGCTGTTTGGTGAGGGTCCCTATATCATAGTTCGCTAAAAGTAGCATGACCGACTATGATTTAGCGGACTATACGCTCAGCCATAGCGACGGTAACGAACGGGCGAACCGGCAATTATTTCGAGCTTCACGAAGCGCTCCCCGGCACCTCCCTCCCTACTGCCTCGGCGAGGGTCGTCTTGCCCGTGCGCCGCGCATGAGGAGCAGGCGGCCTGCACCGGCATCGAGCCATGAGCGAATTTGCTGTTCAAGCCTACGTTGCATGAAGGCCTAGGTCTCCTCATTTCATGTTGTAGGTCACACTAAATTGTCCAATTCTGTGTCTAATACAGCACAGTATGCACTCATCTAAACGGAAGCGACCTTCTCTACGGGCAACATGAACGAGGCCACGAACCAACCGTCCTTGACACCCACATCCAGCATCCCCTCGTGCTCATCCAGCGTCTTGCGGACGATCTTGAGGCCATAGCCGTGCGCCTTCTCATCGCGCTTCGTCGTGCGCAGGTCCGGATTGAGCGCAATCACATCCTTTGAAACACGGTTTCCTACCCTACCGTACAGGTAGCCCCTCACGTATCGAATGTGGACATGGACGCAAGGATGCTCCTCCCCCAAGCTCGCCTCAATCGCATTGTCCATCAGGTTGGAGAGGACGGTGCCGGCAGCCATCTCGTCGAACTCAAGCCCGTCCACGATCTCGGACTCAACATGAAACTCGACGCCGGCCTCCTTTGCCACAGCCTCCTTCGCGGCAACGAGGTAGTCCAGGTAAGCAATGCCCGTGTCTATCTCACGCATCTCCTCGGATATGAGCCCAACCCTTTCCTCCAGTTCCGATTCGGCCTCCTCGGTCTTTCCCTCCCGCATCAGAACCAAGAGGTGGAAGTAGTTGTTCTTCAGCTCGTGGCGCTCCTCGCGGATCCTCTCCCTGAGCTCTTGGGACCTCTCGTACACCGTCCACTCCGCCCGCGCCTTGTCGAGCGCCTGCTCCATGCGCATCTGCTCCTCGAGGTTTTGGGTGAACCGTCCGAAGATGTAGTAGATCAGCGGAAAGTCAGAGAGTATGAGCACGATGACCAGCTCAGATGAATCGACGCTGGAAACCAGCTCGGGCAGCAGCATCGACGCGAGAAGGCTGACCAGGATGTAGAGCATGATGACCTGGGTCCGTCCGTCCAAGAGCGCCTGGTCTTGGGGACACGCCCCTAGACCACACTTCTTTTGTCTAGGGGCGTGTCCCCGGAACGACGCTCACGGGCTATGAACCAAACTGCATGCGGTAGTAGCGGGCGTAGGTGCCTCCCCGCGCCAGCAGATCCTCGTGAGTTCCCCGCTCGACCACACGACCGGCCTCCATGGTCGCAATCTCGTCGGCATCGCGGATGGTACTCAGGCGATGCGCGATTACCAGTGTGGTTCGTCCCTGCGCAAGCTCCGCAAGAGACTCCTGCACTGCCTGCTCGCTCTCGTTGTCGAGCGCGCTCGTCGCCTCGTCCAGAATGAGGATGGCGGGGTTCTTGAGGAACACGCGAGCAATGGCAATGCGTTGCTTCTGACCACCCGAGAGGCGCGTGCCCCGCTCGCCCACCTGCGTCTCGTACCCCTCCGGCATCGTAAGCGCAAACTCGTCCACGCGGGCACGACGAGCCGCCTCGGCAATCTCCGCCATCGTGGCGTCGGGCTTGCCGTAGGCGATGTTCTCGGCAATAGTGCCGTCAAAGAGGTAGACGTCCTGCTGCACGAGTCCTATTGACTCGCGCAGGCTCCTCTGCGTCACGCCTCGTATGTCCTGCCCGTCGATGAGTATGCGTCCGTCATCCACGTCATAGAAGCGTGGGAGCAGCGCGCAGGTCGTCGACTTGCCACCACCCGAAGGCCCCACCAGCGCGACCGTCTTGCCGGGAGCCACGTCGAGCGAAAGATGCGAGATGACCGGAGCGTCGGGCTCGTCGGGATAGGCAAAGCTCACGTCCTCGTAGCTGATGGCACCCTCGCTCACCTGCAGCGGACGAGCATCCTCCGCATCGCGGACGTCGGGCTGCGCCCACAGCACCTCAGCAAAGCGGGCAAAGCCCGCAAACGCCTTCTGGAACGTCTCGGTGAAGTTGAGGATGTTCTCGATCGGAGACGTGAACAGGGAGATGTACAGAGCGAAGGTCGCAAGGTCGGCCGCCTCGAGCTTTCCCTTGGCGATCAGCCAACCGCCTCCCACGACGATGACCGTGTAGAGCGTCCCCATCAAGGCAGCGATAGCCGCCTGGTACCTTCCCATGGCCCCGTACATGCGTGTCTTCGAGTCGAGGTACGCCTCGTTGCTCTGCGCGAACTTGGCTCGCTCCAAGTCCTCGGCCGCAAAGCCACGGGTCACGCGCACACCCGCCAGCGCATCCTCGAGACGGGCGTTCACCCCCGCAATGCGCACGCGATTCTCGGCATAGACCGCGCGCATGCGCATGTTGGCATATACGTTGTAGGCCACCACCACGGCCAGCACGACTACCATAGCGCATGTCAGTTCGACGCTGATTCGTCCTAGGATGACAAAGGAACCGATGATTTCGACAGCTCCGATCAGGATGAACTCGGGACCGTGATGCGCCGCCTCGGAGATGTCAAACAGGTCGTTGACCAGCCTGCTCATCAGGTCTCCAGTCTTGTTGCGATCGAAGTAAGCGATGCTCATGCGCTCGTAGGCGTCAAACAGGTCCTGGCGCATGCGGCTCTCCATGCGGGCACCCATCACGTGGCCCCAAAAGATCACGAAGTAGCGACAGGCAAACCTGATGGCATACATCACCGCCAGCCCCACAAGCAGATAGACAAGCGCACCTTGTATCTGGCCTGGACTCTGCCGAAAGAGCCCGTGCGTCAGCGAACGCAGGATCTGCGGAAAGGCAAGATCGATGCCGGCAATGGCAAAGGCGCAGATGAGGTCAGCCACAAACAGGTGGGTCTGACCCGCGTAGTAGCTCAGGAACAACGCGGGAAGCGATTGCTTGGAGTCCTTCATGACCCCACCTTTCTGCCTGGTCGCGGCAATGATGAGCGGTGGCCCCGCCGCTCGCGCAGCAGGGCCACCGCCTGTGTTCGGATGATGCTACTCGTCGTCCTCGGGCTGGAGCCTGTGCGCGACGGCATCGCAGATGAGAGCCCCCACGACCGTCTTGGCGTCTTCGATGTGTCCGTCAAGAACCGCGTCGATCAGCTCGTGCAGCGGCACGAGGTCCACGTTGATGAACTCGTCCGCGTCGGGGTCAGACTCGGCAAAGCTCAGGCCCGTTGCCATGTAGACGTGGATCAGCTCGTCGCAAAAGCCGACGCCAGTAGCGATCGTCGTGAGGAACGCCATCCGCTCGCAGGTCATGCCCGTCTCCTCGAGCAGCTCGCGATGAGCGCACTCGAGCGGGTCCTCGCCTGGGTCGAGCTTGCCTGCGGGGACCTCGACAGTCACCCTCCCCAGGGCCGTGCGATACTGGCGAACCAGGCAGATGCGTCCGTCGTCGGTCAGCGCGACAATGGCGACCGCGCCTGGGTGTCGCACGACGTCACGGGTTGCCGGACGGCCGTCGGGCAACTTGACGCGCAGGCGATTGACGTCAAAGATCCGTCCCTGCCATGCGGTGTCCTCGCTCATGACCTGCTCGCGCAACTGGACGTCACGCTCGTCATCATCACCAAGGACAAGGCTTCGACGGAGAGGCTCGCCTGAGAGGTGTCCCTCTCCCTCGTCACTGCGGTCACCGTCAAAGGTATAGGCCTGGACCGCTTCGCTCATGTCGTCTATCGCACCGTCAAGCTCGCCGCCCATGTCAGTGACGGCATCCTCCAGCTCGCTCATCAGCAACGCTCCCTAAAGATTCTCGCGGCCGAGGATCGCCTTGAGGCCGATGTCGGTGCGGAACTGCTTGCCCTCGAAGTCGATGAGGTCGCAGGCCGCGTAGGCATTGGCGCGAGCCTCCTCGAACGTGGCCGCCACAGCCGTCACGTCCAGCACGCGACCACCGGCCGTCACGATCTTGCCGTACTTGTCCAAAGCGGTTCCAGCGTGATAGACCGTCACGCCCTCGCAGGCCTCTGCCTCGTCGATGCCGTGGATGACCTTGCCCTTCTCGTAGGAACCGGGGTAGCCGGCACTTGCCAGCACGACCGAGACGGCCCAGTCGTCTCCCCAGGCGACCATATCGGGATCAAGAGTCCCGTTGTCGCAGGCGAGGAAGGCCCCCACGAGGTCGGCCTTCATGCGCGGGAGCACGACCTGCGTCTCGGGGTCGCCAAAGCGCGCGTTGAACTCGAGCACCTTGGGGCCGTCCTTGGTCAGCATGAAGCCGCCATACAGGCAGCCGCTGTAGGTGATGCCGTCCGCACGAAGCTGGTCGACGACCTTCTGCTCGATCTCGACCATGCGCTCGAGCTCGCCGTCCAGAAGGATGGGCACGGGAGAGTAGACGCCCATGCCGCCCGTGTTGGGACCCTTGTCGCCATCGTAGGCACGCTTGTGATCCTGCGAGGTGGCGAGCGGCACCACAGTCGTGCCGTCGGTAAGCGCAAGAAGCGAGCACTCCGGCCCCTCGAGCATCTCCTCGACCACGACGGTCGCCCCTGCCTCTCCAAAGGCACCAGAGAAGCACTCGTCGACGCCGGCAAGCGCCTCCTCGGTGGTCTGCGCCACGATGACGCCCTTGCCGGCTGCCAGGCCATCGGCCTTCACCACGACGGGACCACCGATTTCGCGAACGTACTCCTCGCACGCCGCACGGTCCGTAAAGCTGCGATAGGCGGCCGTGGGCACGCCCGCGCGAGCCATGACCTCCTTGGCGAACTTCTTTGAGCCCTCCATCTGCGCAGCCTCGCCAGAGGGGCCAAAGCAGGCGATGCCCTCCGCCCTCACGGCGTCGGCGACCCCGGCAACCAACGGCGCCTCGGGGCCAATGACCACAAGGCCGATGCCGTTTTCGCGTGCCCAAGCGGCCACCTCGGCAGGGTTGTCCTGGTCAACCGTCGCGGCATCGGCAATCTGCAGCATGCCGCCATTGCCCGGGGCCACATAGAGTCTGCCCGCACGCGGGGACTCCGCAAGCTTCATGAGAAGGGCGTGCTCGCGTCCGCCAGCGCCCAACAGCAGGATGTCAATCTTCTCGGATGGCATGAGCCTCTCCTTCGATAAACGAGCATGACCTCCGACCTCAGGGCACGGACGCAGACCGGCGCCCGTTGCCTTGCTGTCGGAGGTCATGCTTGGGTCCGTCTTAGTGCCAGTAGCGGTCGATGGTCTGCTCGCGGTCGGGCCCGACCGTGATGATGCTCACGCGCACGCCTGCAAGCTGCTCGAGGAAGTCGATGTAATCCTTCGCCTCACGCGGGAGCTGGTAGAAGTTGCGGACGTCCGAAATGTCGCAGCCCCAGCCCGGCAGCGTCTCGTAGACCGGCTTTGCATGGTAGAACACGCTCTGGTGCTCGGGGACCGTCTTGTAGACCTTGCCGTCGCACTCGTAGGCGACGCAGACCTTGATCTCGTCGAGGCAGCCAAGGACGTCGAGCTTCGTGATGGCGAGGTCGGTCAGCCCGTTCACGCGGGCGGCGTAGTTGACGACGACGGCGTCGTACCAGCCGCAGCGACGCTTGCGACCCGTGGTCACGCCGTACTCGTGCCCAACCTCGCCCAGCTTTTCGCCGATCTCGTCAAAGAGCTCGGTCGGGAAGGGGCCGGAGCCCACGCGCGTGAGGTAAGCCTTGGCGATGCCCAGCACGCGCTTGATGTGCACGGGACCGACGCCCGAGCCGGTCACGGCGCCACCGGCCGTGCAGTTCGAGCTGGTGACGAAGGGGTAGGTGCCGTGGTCGATGTCGAGCATGGTCGCCTGAGCACCCTCGAACAGGATGTTCTTGCCGTTCTCGATCTGGTCGTTGAGGAACAGCGAGCTCTCGACGATGTAGGGGCGAATACGCGCCGCCATCGGCAAGTAGGTCTCGCAGATCTGCTCGACCGTGTAGGTCGGCATATCATAGACCTTCTCGAGAATGGGATTGGTATAGGCAAGCGCCGCCTCGAGCTTCTTGCGGAAGATCTTCTCGTCGAGCATGTCCTGGATGCGCAGGCCGGTGCGGTTCATCTTGTCCATGTAGGTGGGGCCAACGCCGCGCTTGGTGGTACCGATGAGGTTCTTGCCGAGCTTCTTCTCGTGAGCCCCGTCGAGGTCCTTGTGGTAGGGCATGACGATATGCGCATTGCCGCTGATCTTGAGGTTTTCGCAGGAGATGCCCTGCTCCTCGAGCATGTCGATCTCGCTCAGGAGAATCTCGGGGTCAACGATGCAGCCGTTGCCGATGACGGGATAGGTTCCCTCGTACATGACGCCAGACGGTACCTGGTGCAATGCCAGCTTCTTGTCGCCGGCGATAACGGTATGGCCGGCATTCGCGCCGCCGGCATAACGGCATACCACGTCAAAGTCACCCGAGATGAGGTCGGTCACCTTGCCTTTTCCCTCGTCTCCCCACTGCGTACCAACAAGCACTGATGCAGGCATTGTTACTCCTTGCCTCGTGAGCGTGCATTCCAATAGTCGTAGCATGACAAAGTATAAGGTACGTATGCCAGAGTTCGGGAATACCGCGCACAAGGCACACGGACTTGTTACGGTTGGCCCCGTGGAGCAGGTGTGCCACGGGGATCAGCAAAGCGGTTCCTATTCCTCGCGGCGCATGTCTACTTCGACGAACTTGGTCGACCCGGGAAGGAACATGAGGCTGACGACGCCCAGCGGGCCCGAACGGTTCTTGGCGATGATGAACTCGGTCACACCCATGTCGGGACGCTCTTCGCGCTCGGCCTCCTCCTCGTTCATCGAGCGGTCGAGGAGGATGACGATGTCGGCGTCCTGCTCGATGGAGCCTGACTCGCGCAGGTCCGAGAGCTGCGGGCGCTTGCCGTACTTGCCCGTACGCGTCTCGAGACCACGGTTGAGCTGCGAAAGTGCGACCACCGGGACGCCCAGGTCCTTGGCCATGATCTTGATGCCACGGCTCATCTCCGAGACCTCGGTGGCACGGCTGTCGGCGCGTCGCCCACCCGCTGGAGGCGAGAGCAGCTGCAGGTAGTCGACGATGACGACGCCGTTGGTCTTGTCACGCAGCATGCGGCGGGCCTTTGCCCTGATCTCGGTAACCGTCGTGCCGGGCGTGTCGTCAATCGTGATGTCAAGCTGCGAGAGGTCGCGCGTAGCCTCCATGATCGTAGGCCACTGGTTGTCCTGAATCCTCGCTCCACGGATGTCGGTCAGCGAGATTTTGGCGTAGGCCGAAAGCAGCCTCTGCGCAATCTCGATCTTGCTCATCTCGAGCGAGAAGAAGGCGACCGCAGCGCCATGGGCAGCCGCATTGGTCGCGAGGTTGAGGGCGAACGAGGTCTTGCCAACGCCGGGTCGCGCTCCGATGACGACCATCTGGCCTGGACGCAGTCCCTGCAGGTGGCGATCGATGCCGGGGTATCCCGTGAGGACGCCCGTCTTTCCCTCGGGGTCTGCGCACATCTCGCCCAGCTCGTTGTACAGGTCACCCATGATCTGCTCAAGCGGCTGGAACGTGTTGTCGATGTCTCGCGTCGTGACGTCGAGCAGCATGGACTCGGCTCGCTCGACGACTTCCTTGGTGTCCTCGGGAGCATCGAATGCGAGCGACGTGATGCGCGCGGATGCCGTGATGATCTGCCGTAGCGTGGCATGTCTGCGCATGATGTCGAGGTGGTGGCGCCAACTGGCCAATGCGAACGCGTTGCCGTTGAGCTCGAGCAGGTATTCCATCCCGCCCACGCGGTCGAGCGTTCCCTCGCTCTTGAGGTAATCGGCAAGCGAGATGGGGTCGACAGGCATGCCACGGTCGAACATGGTGCACATCGCCATGTAGATGGTGCGATGCGAGAACAGATAGAAGTCGTCGTTGCTCACCGCGGACATGCACTCGTTGAGCACGTCCTGTGACAGCAGCATGGCAGCCAGCACCGACCGCTCGGCCTCGAGGTCGTGAGGCATCACGGCATCAGATGGAATGCCCCCCATTGCCGCGCCGCCGCTTACAGCCCGCGGCGTATTGTCTCGTCTGGCATAATCTTGGGGCATGATTCCTCGCTTCGTCTGAAAAGGCCGTCTGCGCACTTCAAGGTACCCAACGGCTCGTGTGCGGAATACTACCCCATATTCATTGCCCCGAAAACCCTCAAGCACACGTTTAGAGTGCTATCAACATGGAAATGTTGACAGCACTCTCCACTGAGCGGGGGAAATGCGGCTTTTCATCGTTTTCAACAAATTTCGTAAGTTTTTCCGTAAACGGTTTTCAACATTCAGTTTTGCCGCTTTGTCACGATTGTGCACCAGGGGCACTTATTGCCAGAATCTGCACGATTGCTCATAAAACCGCAGGTAAATAGGGTTGTTAGAAAATAAGAGGGGAGGCTTCCCGTTTTGCGAACGCTTGTCCGCTGGAAGCCTCCCCTTGTTTATTGCATGGGCAGCAGTCAAAATACACCGACGCTGACCTGCACCTTTTGTTAAAAACCGCTGTTGTTTTGGGGTATGGACCAGGCCTTACTCCTCGACCTCAGCAGTCTCCTCGGCCTCGACAGTCTCCTCGACTGCCCCCTCCTCGACGACGGGCTCGGGCTCAGCCTCGGCCTCGACGTTCTTGCCAACCTGCACGGAGACCGTAGCGCCGATCTCACGGTAGATGTTGACGTCAACCTGGTGAATGCCAGCGGTCTTGAGGGCCTGGCCCTTGCCGACGCGCTTGCGGTCGATCTCGACGCCGAGCTGCTGCTCGATGGCGTCGGCGATCATGGTCGTGGTGACGGAGCCAAAGAGCTGGCCCTCCTCACCGATCTTGGCATCGACGACAACCAGCTTGCCGTCGATCTGAGCCTTGAGAGCCTCGGCGTCGGCGATGCGCTTGGCCTCGCGCTTCTCGATGTTGTGACGACGCTCCTCCAGCTGCTTGATGTTGCCCGGGGTTGCGGGCTGAGCGATGCCGTTGGGGAACAGATAGTTCTCCGCATAGCCCTGGGCGACCTCGACGATGTCGCCCTCGCCGCCCTTGCCCCTGAGCTCACCCAGAAGGATGACTTTCATTGGGACACTCCTCACTTCGGTCGGCCGCAGCCGACTGCTAACGTTCTCCTGTGGGTCCGATCTTGACGCTCGGCCTGTTTCGCCTGAGATGACGGAAGTTAAAGACCACGTCCGCCAGACCCACGATGCTCGTCAGAGCGAATGACAGTTCAAGCCACAGGGCACTGAGCGTGGCCAGCACGCGCAACGGTCCTGCGACATGACGCTCGCGCATCCGCCACGTCAGCACGGATAGACCCTGCTGCATGAGGGCGATTCGCGTGATCATGACCACGTTTGCCCCCACCATGGCGGTTTCCCTCTGCCACGCGGGCACGAGGGGCCCAAGCAGTTCGATAGCCACACCCAGTGCGAAGAGCTCGGCAACCCAGAGCGGCACGTCATAGCGAAGGAGAAACCCCTCGCTCGCGCGGCTTCCCACGATCCTCCCGGCCAACCGTGCGCCGAGAAGCGAGAAGAGCGCCGTGCCCGCTCCCACGAGGAAGTACAGGGTGGGCCAATAGGCCACCATTGCATCCCTCGATTCCAGCAGGGACGCGGTCTCGTCGAGGTCGAGCGAATCGACGCTCATCTCGACCGCCTCGTTGACCACACCCGTGATGAGCTCGGTCACCGAGGTTCCCTGCGACGACGCCGACACTACGTCGACGCCGATCATTGCCAGCGATGTCGCCGCAATCACCAGCAGGAGCCCTGTGGTACTCAGGCGATCCAACGTGTACTCGCGGGCCAGTGCGAAGGTGCACAGGACCGAAAGCACGGTCGATGGGACGCTCATGGCACCAAAGAGCACGGCGGTGCTTGCTGCCCCACTTACCAGGGACACAAGCAGTGCCAGAACCTGCTCGCGGCGACCTCTTCCTCCCATGACGATCGACATCCCAAACGCGACGAGCACGTTCGAGATGACGGGCGCCAGCGGGATGAATGCGCTACCGATGGAGCACCAGACCAGCCCCAGGATGAGACGGACTCTCGTGCTCCTGCCCGAAGGAGATGGCTCACCAGTCCAGACGGCAATCTGCCGACTGTTCTCGTCAAAGCCTTCGGGCGCCACTGGGCGCTTGCTGTTCATGCCTTCGCCCAACGGTCAAACACTCCCTGCGACCTGTGTTAGCCGCGGTTGCGGCCACCGCGGCTCGAAACCACGGTCACGGTGTAGGGTACGAGTGCCATCTCACGGGCGCGCTTGATGGCGACCGCGATGTCATGCTGATGCTGCGTGCAAGCGCCAGTGACGCGGCGGGGCTTGATCTTGCCACGGTCGGTCATGTACTTGCGAAGGAGCTGGGTATCCTTGTAGTCGATGAAGTCGACATTCTCCTTGCAGAACTGGCAGTACTTGCGACGCGGCTGGCGCTGTTCAACTTGCCTCTGCTGTCTAGCCATGTCTCTTTGTACCTTTCATCTGGTGGCCTGAAGGTCACCAATGGTCCTAGAACGGGATGTCCTCGTCGTACACGTCCGTCGGAGGCGGCGTCTGCACGACAGGCTGAGGGCTGTAGCTTGTGGGCTGCGGTGCAGCATAGGTCGGCGCGGGTGCAGCCATCTGCTGACGGGGCTGGTAGGCTCCCTGGGGTGCCTGGCCCTGCTGGCCACCCTGCCTCGGCGAGAGGAACTCGACCTCGTCGACGATAACCTCGATCTTGCTGCGCTTCTGGCCGTCGCGCTCCCACTGACTCCAGCGGAGCTTACCCTCAACGGCGACCTTCATGCCCTTGCTGAGGAAGCGGTGAAGCGGCTCGGCACGATTTCCGAACACCACACAGTCGATGTAGTTGGGATAGTCCTCCCACTCGCCTGTCTGGGGGTTACGACGACGATCGTTTACGGCAACGCCAAAGGTCAGGATCGAAGTGCCCGACTGCGTGGCACGCATTTCGGGATCACGCGTAAGATTTCCGGAGATGTTTACCCTGTTGATGCTCATAGCGCTCACTACCTCTCATCCGCAGGCACTTCCTGCGGTTCCATGTACTAGTCCTCGACGGGACGACAAACCACCATATGGCGCTTGACAGCGTCATTGATACGCAGAACTCGGTCGAGCTCCGTGATATCGTTGGGATCTGCATGGAAGTTGATGAGGGTGTAGTCGCCCTCGGTGAGCTTGTCGACTTCAAAAGCGAGCTTGCGCTTGCCCCAGTCCTCAACGGAATCAATCGTGCCACCGTTCGTGGTGATAGCAACCTCGATGCGCTTCATAGCACCAGCGCGCATCTCCTCGGACGCTGCGGGGTCGACAAAATACAGCAGTTCATAGGCCTTCATGTGGTCACCTCCTCTGGGCTGAACGGCTCCGGTCGGTGATATATGCCGGAGCAGGAAAGAACGGTCTAGTATCGTAACACATCTGCCAGCACTTTTGCAGCTTTGGTTCTTATTTGGCCGCCTCTCCCATACAGTTCCCACACAAGCGTAGCGACAGCGAGTCGCAGTAAGCTATGCTTTTGGTCGCACCGGAGTCGCAGCAGCATGTCGCGCTTGCACATAGGAGCAGGTACCTCACGTGACATCGACTCGCAGCGCGTGCCACCCGCCCTGAATAGCCGACGAATTGGCGTCTGCGGCTCACGTTTTGTCCACATATCAAAGGTGGCCCGGCACGCACCTTGTTGAGGATGCGTGCCGGGCCACCTTATCTTGAGGTGCTTTAGGGTCTATCGGGTTTACTCGCCTGCCTCCTCATCGGTGTCCTCCGGGGGAACCGGCTTGCCTTCGGACGCAAAGTCATCGAGGTCAAACGTCTCGACTTTCGGCTCGGCACCAGGCTCTTCCCTTGTCGCAGCGTCACTGTGATACGGCTGCTCATAGGGAATCTCGGGCCAGGAGAGATCCGCCTCGGCAATCGCCGACTTGATCTCATCGAGGACGTCATCGGCATCGCGCTCGTCCTCTACCGGATCGGTATCGTCAAGGGTGAAGCGACCCTCCGCGGCAATGAACTCGGCAGCCTCTTCGGCAGCGTTTGCGGGGGCAGACTCATCAAGGGTGAACGACTCAACCTGCGCTTCCTCGTGCTCGGCCACAGGTGCAGGATCATCCAACGTGAAGGCCTCGACCGCCGACTCCTCCGCAGGCTCATCTGCGGGGGCATCATCGTCCAAGGTAAAAGTCTCGACTTGCGGCTCGACCACATCCTGCTCTGTGATGGAATCGTCAAGCGTGAAGGTCTCCACCTGCGGCTCCTCCGCCGATGTCTCTTCATCCAGTGCAAAGGTCTCGACACTCGTCTCTTCGGCCCGCTCAGCGATGGTAGCATCGTCGTTCTTTGCCTCGCGTGCCAAGGCTTCAAACTGCTCGTTAATGTCGCGCTGCAGCGCATCGTCGACAGACACCGCCGGCTTTGGGCCCTCGGCGGCAACATGCTCGTTGGACTGCTCGGGAGCAGGGGTGCTCGGAGCGCCGGCATATGCGCTGGTAGAGGTGGTTGCCGTCTCCTGAGATGCAGGTGCGCCCTGGCTCGCCGCATATGGCTTGGCGTCTCCAGGAAGCGGGTCGGACGACTCGCCCCAGTTGCGCACGTCAAACTGACGCATCCACAGAGCCACCGCGGTGTTGATCAGCAGGTCAGAGATGGTGCCTGCGATATGCACGAAGTACGACAGCACGAACATGATGGGCATCATGTCGGCGATGGCCCCCAGGGTGGTCAGCACGATTGTCATCTCGTCCGCATACTCTATGTCACCCATGGCGATGAATCGCGGAACGATGGAGCCAAGTCGAAGGACGAACGCTAGGCCGATTGTCATGGATACGACGAGACCGACGCCCATCATCAGGAGCATACCGAAGCCAGCGATGCGCGCCAGTCCCTTGTAGTCGCGCTTGATCATGTCGGCGATGCGATCGACCTGATAGCCAGCAGGTATCTTCTGGTAGATGGTCGCACGGAGCTTTGCGACGCTCCCGATGACCATGGCCGCAGCACTGATAGCGAGCGTCAGCGGAACAGCCAGAAAGCCGCCAAAGATGGGAGTGAGGACCGCGCGGAGGATGCCGAACACAAAGCCGTAGCCAATGGCCACGACAAAGGCGCGAGCTCCGCTCTTGATGCAGCCTGCGACATCGACATTCTTCTGCTTTGGAGCCGAATCGACACCCCACGATGTCAGGCGAGCCCATTCGAGCGCGTAACCATTCGCGCCGAAGGGACCGATGATGGGGATGAGACGTGCCGCCGCGAGAACGAGAACCGGCTTGATCCAGCCTTCGTCCTTCGTGAGGAGCGCCCACGAACGAGACGCGTAGCTTTCCTGATTCGAAGCCATGGTGCATCCTTTCGTATGACCAGCCTATGCTGGCTTGGTCGTGTCTGCTGCGTTTTGCACATGCTACAAGGATACCCAATTTGCTTTCGCGCCGATCGCTCCCTCTGTGAGTGTGGTCTAGGGGACACGCCCCTGAACCACACTGTGCTATGAGAGGCCATCGACCACCGAGCGCAGCCCCGCTGTGTGGTCCAGGGGCGTGTCCCCTAGACCACAGTTCTGCTGGTTTGGGGCGTGTCCCCTAGACCACACTCAGCGCTCTTCCTGCTCCACATAGTCGTTGCAAGAGGTGTGGCTAGCCTACTTGGCTCGAACGACAGTCACACCAAACGTAAGGGTGCGCCCATAGAGCTCGTAGGTAAACTCATGCTTGCCGTAGCCCCACTGATGGGCGTAGCTCTGATCGCTTTCGAACCAAAGGTCAAGGTCGAGCGTATCGGTCTCGTCGGCAGCGTTCACGAACAACTCCGCCGGATAACCGTCGCGCATCGCCTGCTGGTACACGTAGGTCTTCCTAGTCCCGTCACTGTAAACGATCTGCAGCTCGTCCCCCAGCGTCATCCAGGTCATGTACTTCTGCCAGGTAACCCATCGGCCGTTGTAGTAGTCAGACGTCTCATACGAGTCGACACCCTTGACGAGCGTCGCGCCACTGGGCCGGCTATATGCGATGCTCCTGATGGGGTCCGCCTCGATCGTGACTGGCACCACGGTGCTCTTGTCTAGGTACCGCACGGTGATGGTCGATGCATCGGGCTTTACCACAAAGTCGACGCCGTCGCCGTCATCGCGGCCAAATGCCCACGGTTGCAGTTTGTCGTAGGGGTCGCCCTCGTTGACCAAGGTCACGTCGCCAAACTCTCTCACGACGAGGTAGGCCATCGTTCCCCGGTTTGTGGCGATGACCAGCCTGTCCCCGTCCTTGAGAAAGTCTCTCTCGAGCAGCAGCTTGCCATCCTCCTTATAGAAGTCGATGCCTTCGTGCAGGCTGATGGCTTCCTTGGGTGTAAAGGTGACGGATTTGACCTTGAGGAATCCCGCAGGGGTCGCCTTTGCCAGACGTCCGTCATTGTCGGCGACAACCGCGACGCCCCCACCGAGGTTGACGATGCTGTTGCGCTGGACGTACCCCTCTGGAAGCGTGTAGTGCCTCCAGCCATTCACCGAGTAGCCGGGAATGGTGCCCCGGTAGTTCTTGTAGATGTACTCAACCCAGTAGCGCTGCGTGCCCTGACCGTACCTGCCCGAAACCACCCAGCCATTCCTGTTGGGCAGCTTTCCGTCGTTGTCGGCAATGATCACGGAGCTGCCGAACTTGGCCGTCCCGCGCAGCACGTAGCCCTCTCCGCCCAGGCCAAACAGGTCGCCGTAGCCGTCGACGGTGAAGAAGCCCGACACGGCGGCCCTGGTCTCGGCGTCCACCCAGTAGCGCTGCATGTTGCCATCGTAAGCCTTGGTGACCACCCAGCCGCTCTCGCCGCCCTTGAGGTCAGACCCGATGAGCCTTCCGTTGTTGTCGGCCACGTAGACCCTGCCGCGCCCGTTGTCCCACTTGCCGCGCAGGATGCGCCCGTCCGCGAGGGCCCAGGCGTAGTAGCCCGAGCGTTCCTTTGCTGCATCGACCAGCCGCGAGACCGCTGCCGCGTGAGGCGAGCCAAACACGGTGTCGCCCATCCAGTATCGCTGGAGCCCCTGGCCAAAATTGGACGTCACATACCAGCCAGAGCGAAGCCTGCCGTCGTTGTCGGCAGACCATTTTCTATCTCCGAATACGAAGTCGCCGCGATGGACATAGCCCTCTCCGCCCAGGCCAAACAGGTCGCCGTAGCCGTCGACGGTGAAGAATCCCTGCACGGCGGCCCTGGACTCGGCGTCCACCCAGTAGCGCTGCATGCCCCCGTCATACTTCTTGGTGACCACCCAGCCGCTCTCGCCGCCCTTGAGGTCAGACCCGATGAGCCTGCCGTCGTTGTCGGCCACGTAGACCCTGCCGCGCCCGCTGTCCCACTTGCCGCGCAGGATGCGCCCGTCCGCGAGGGCCCAGGCGTAGTAGCCCGAGCCGTTCTCGGGCTTTATCAGCACATTCTTGGCAAGCGAGCCATCATCCCAAACCCAGTAACGCTCGAGGGCCCCGGAACGCGCGTCGATCACCCAGTGGCCGTGACGAGCGGTAGCTTGAGCCTCGATGGCCACTTCTTCCGTCTGTTCCAGAGGCTCCTCCGTCACCGCATCGGCGGGAGCCTCTGTGTCGACGGTTCCCTCGCTCGCTTCGCTGTCCACGGCATTGTCCCGTTGGCTCCCGTCGTCAGAGGAAGGCCCCTCCGCTGCCGCGAGGTCAGGCGCCGCAGCCATCTCCCGGCTATCGTCCCCGATCGCCTGGCCGACGTCGTCCACAACGACGTCTGGCAGTGACTCGTCATCGCAAGGTTCCGCAGGCACCACTTCGCTCAAGGCCAGGGCGTCCTGCTCGCAGGGACCCTCGGCCACCGCATCGTCCTCGACAGCGGATGCCTGTGCCATGGCGTCCGTCTCACTCGCAAGCGCAGGCGTCGCACAGGCTCCCGCAAGTAACGCGACCAGCAGCGCTGGCGCCACACAATGGGCTAGCCGTTCGGTCAGGCTGCGAGTCGGATGGCTGTCCCGCTCTCTCATGGGCTCTCCTTTGGTAGGGTGAAGGATCTCGCTTTTCGGTTGCGCAGGCACATCGTAGTATAAGTGCAGATGCGCCGACAGCACACCAGCCTCTTTAAACAAGGGGGCGGGCGAGTGACTTGACTCGCCCGCCCCCCTTCAGAGCCTTGCCGTAGCGTCAGCCGCTACTGGCTCACATGCGCCTCGATCTTCTGGGTCGTCATCTTGCGCTGGTAGACGTCGGTCAGCACGCCACCAAAGACCACGTCGCACTCGCCCATAGGCTCGTCCTGAACCTTCAGACTGTCAGGCTTCACCACGGTGACCGTCTTTCCGTACGTCTCGGTCTTGACGAGGTTGCCCTGCTCGTCGTAGTAGTCAAACAGGAAATCGAGCTTGTCACCGGACTTCAGCTGCTGCTTTGCCTTATTGTTGAAGGCGTTCAGGACGTCTTCGTCATCGATCATGTTCGAAAGGAAGTTGAGGGCCTCCTCCTCACCCACGAGAGAGTATCCGATGACGCGCCCGTGCGTCGTCTCGTTCATGCCTTCAACGATCGGGTCCCACTCGATGTCGAGGATGATGTCACTGGATCCATTCAGCTTCGCCTTGGTCTTTCCGGTGAATACGATGCCCTGCGAGGTCTCGCGATAGCCCATGCCCTCGTAGCACACTAGGGCGCCACCGATGTGGACCCACTGCCCGTCCATCGCAACCTTGGGATGGCCGGCATCGCTACTCGTGCCAAGATCCTCCATGCCCAGGTACCGCTGGGTGCCATCCTCGGCCTTTTGGTATGCGATGAGCTGGGTCGTTCCGATGATAGGCCAGGCGTTCTCGGGAAGCTCGATATTGTACCCGTCCTCCGTCTCGGTCAGCGGGATGTCAATGAGCGCATCCTGAGACTCATAGTTCTCGAAGCCAGCCCTGTACCATTCTTCCTGCGTGTAGTCCTTCAGCACCATCTTGTTGAGGACGGCCATCGTATCGCCAGTCTCAGCCGCCTCGTCGGTCTGCTTCTTCTTCTGCGCGGCCATGATGCTGAAGAAGTCGTTGTAGAAGTTCTCCTGAGTCTCGAACGAGAAGGCCTTCAGCTGCTTGTACACGTCGCTGTATGTACCGACCGACTGGCAGGGGAACGAGAATGCCATGCCGTTGATGCCCTCGGCAGAGTCACCGTTGCGGTAGACAACACACGCCTGGACGGAGCGGATCAAGTCGTCAAACTGCTCAGGCGCGTAGATCTTGTCGTCGTAGTCCATCCCGTCAAGGTTCTGAAGGAAGTCAATCAGGTCAATCTGCTCGTTACCCATGAAGTTGTACGACCTTGTGCCGGCTAGCGATAGGTTGGCATACGAGCTGGAGTCAGCAAGAATCGCCTCGCGCGCGCTGTCAAAGAGGCCCTGCATCTTGTCAAAGGCGGCCCTTGCGTAACGGAGGTCGACGAAGGAGAGGGTTGCCTTGGTGTCAGGCTCGCCATCCTTGTCCTTGATGATGGTGTTGTACGGATCGTAACAGGCGACGATTTCCCTGCCAAAGGCCTCGGAGTCCATGTCCGGATTGGCAGCAAGCTGACCGAAGGCGGAGGTGTAGAACCAGCCGTATCCGCCTTCGGTCTCCTCGGAGGCGAGGTAGTAGTCGGCGTAGGGCTCGAGCGCCGCCGCGGTGTCGAGGTCTTGCATCAGGCAGGCGTCAAAGCCGATCACGTCGAACTTCATGCCCGACTGAGCGATTGCCGAGGCGACGTCTGCGACCGAAAGCGTCGGCAGCTGGCCTTCGCCCTTCTTCTTGTTGATGATATCGATGCCATAGCCAGTGCTCAGGCCGCCGCCGTGATCCCACAGGGCCAGCATGTAGCGGTCGGCGGGGTAGTTGTCGCGTGCCCAGTTGATGAAGTCGGCCAGGCTCTGCTGCTCGGACATGCAGGTTGTGCTGGGCAGATCGGCAACCTTCTCGAGCTTGCCGTCGCGCACGATGTAGCGACCGTAGCTGTTGTCCGCAATGCCCTTGGTAAACCAACGGCCCGAACCGCCACACTCAAGCACGAAGGTGAGCCCTGAGCCCTTCTTGGTCGCATCGAGCATCTGGGTGATGTTGGCCGATGCAAGGCCTGCCTTGTCCTCGAGGTCTGCGCCGACGATGTACTCCATGACCACGACGCTCTTGTCCTGGGAGTGGTCGGGGAAGAACTTCTCGCGGCTCGTCGGCATCGAGGCGAGCGATGCGTAGGCCTCGCCCATCGTGTCCTCGCGTGTGATGACCTTGCCCGTACCGATGACGTCCTTAGTGCTCGCGTACGTGTCATTGAGCACGGAGTTGATGAGAATCGCAGGCGGATATGTGCGCAGGGTAAAGAATCCGACGATCGCGACGAGGGCGGCTACCTCGGCAAGCGAAACGCCAAATATGCCGAAGTTAATGAGACCTCGCACGATTGGGCCAGGGTTGAAGATCTGCTTGAACTCGGGAGCGCCCTTATAGGGGGCTTTGCCAAACGCCATGATGAGCAGGCCCAGAGGAGGCAGGAGCCACGTGAGGAGCGTCATGATGAGGCGCACGATGATGTTGTCGTAGAAGGTGCCCGTCAGACGCCAGTACAGGCGCTGCAGGAAGAAGCCGTACACCATGAACGCCACAAACAGGTAGATCTTTGCCGTGCTCGTCGAGGTGCCCGCAAAGGGGTTAAGGTAGAAGGCAAACGCAAGGAACACCAGCGTAACGACAAGCGAACGCCAGTAGGAGCGCCTAAAGCGGAACAGGTCCTTGGAAAGTCGCCACTCCGCGATGAAGGGCACAATGGCGTAGGTTGTCTTCATGCCCATTTTCCTGAACAGGAAGAAGTAGGCGATTATTTGCAGAACGACGGGTATTACCCATAGAAACTGCTGGAAAAGCAATGGTATGAGCAGCATAGGCACCTCTCTCTGTCGCTTACACCGACGCTAATACTCCGACGAGCGTGTATTAGCGAAAGTATAGCGCAGAGCTACCGCGCCTTGAGCATGCCTGCTGACATGCATGCCGACACAGAGCGGGGACACCCACAGCGCTTGTCGCGCTGCGGGTGTCCCCCCGTGTTCAGACTTCAGTTTGCAGTGGCGTTCTTATGTCTGGCTTCGTCATATGCCTAGTACCAACGGCCGTAGTCGTCCTGCCAGTGGCTCGAGACGCCCTCGGGGCCGTAGAGGCCGTAGTTGGAGCTCTCCTCGCAGCGGCAGATCTGCACGAAGTTGCCGTCGCGGTCGTAGGTGTAGAAGCACCAGCCGCAGCCCGCGGGGGCCTTGCAGGCATAGACCTTGGTCCAGTTGTAGGTCCAGAAGGTCGCCCACCAGCGGCCGGAGTCGCCGCGGTGCCAC
>JAGAVX010000111.1 GCA_017941705.1 Atopobiaceae bacterium | reverse complement strand
GGTCGCGGGTGGGAAGCCGCAGCCACCCCATCTCAGCATGGGATGCCGACTGAAAGCACGTTTGCGTTGCAACTAAGAACGCGCGCACTATGTCCCCATGTCGGGACTCTGCCCCGACATGGGGACATAGTTCAATGGATTGTCCCTCCCGGATATACATCCATTTACCCGCTCCGCCAATCATAACGTGCACGTGGTACCTATCACGACGGCGGCCGCGCGCACGAGAGCTGCGGAGGGCGCACCCAGCACCACCAGATAGGTCTGAATGCGCTCGCCGAGGCGTCCGCCCTCGCTCGCCCGCAGGCGCTCGAGCGACCCCTCGTGCCCCTCAAGGGCCGCGAGGTCGCGCTCGAGGGACTCGAGATGCTCCCCTACCAGCGCCTCGTACGCGTTGGCGGTCGCGAGGCACTGCGACATCAATGCGCCTCTCCGGGTCACGTCGCGCGACTTCCTGAGAAGTATAACCGCAAAGAACACCGCAGCCGCAAGCTCGATAATGGGCATGACGCCAAACCAGGGGCCAAGCTGCGAGTACCCCATGAGTGACACCGAGCTGAAGGTTGCGATGAGCAGAATCATGAGGACTGCCCACGGCAGACGGTGGCGCCGAACCACGCGGGCGACGGTACGCATGATGGACGTCGCCGGCACGCGGATCACCAGCATCACCGCGAACATGACGAAGCTCGCTATGACCGTGTGGCTGCCAAACGGGCGGATATAGCCAGCCCAAGGGTCGACCCCTGTCAAGAGGTTTGCGGAGAGGATGCCCAGCGTGCTGGTCATCCCCGCAAAAAGGTCGGCCATTACCGCGCTCACGCCGACCTGGACCGGGTCGCCCTTCCACACGTAGCAGACGACGCAGAACGCGATGACGGCAGACACATACGCCCAAACCGCATGCACAGGCCCTTTGTCAAAGCTCATCCTGCCGAACTCGGCCGCGTACGCAAAGTATTCGTCGACCAGGTTGTCAAAGAGGGTGTACCCCACCAGATGAAGGGCGAGTTCTTGTTCCTCAGCTCTGAGACCGAACCCATGAAGTAGTAGTCGAGGTAAAGCGAGACGATGCTCAGTACGGCATAGTTGAGCATTATCGAGATTGGGACGGGAGTCATAGGGCACGTCCTATACGATGTGGTCGTCTGCCCAGTCCAGATACCTTTCGCGGACAGCGCGCGAGTACCGGCGGCTAACCGGCACGCGCGACCCATCGTCCATCGTGATGGCATCCGCTGTCAGGATCCGCACATGATCCAAATTGACGGCAAAGCTACCATGGCAGCGAACAAAGAGCCGCTCCGGCAGTCGTTCGAGAAGGCTGGGCAAACGATCGGCCACCAGACGCGGCTCGTCATCCTCGATGAAGACCGTGGTCGTGCGACCCCTTCGCTCGAGCGATATGACTTGGGAACACGGAACGCTCAGGTACGTGCGATCTATGGTCTCGAGCGTGAGCATGCGCCCGGCGTCGTCAAGTTGTCGGCCGAGCTTCTCCATGACCTCCGGAAGGCGCTCCTCGAACTGGTCCTTGAGCACGAACCACAGGTGTTCGGTCGAGTAGACGTCGGGTGCATACCGCAAGTAGTTGGTTACGTAGACGACCTGACAGGAAGGCCAGACTTGGGCGACCTGCCGGACAAGATCGATGCCGCTACGGGATGGGCCAAGCTTGATGTCCGAGAAGAGCACGTCAGGGGCGGCGATGTTCGCAGCGAGCAGCTCGGCCCCACTCGCATGGCTGTGAACATCGAGCTCGACGCCTGCCTTGAGCGCATATGCGGCAAGCGCACGCTCGGCATACGACCGCCATGCCTGCTCGTCGTCGCATATCACAGCGCGAATCGTCCTCACGCAGCACGTCCCTGTCTTTTAGCTTTCTGGCATACCGAAGTCGCATTATATCCTAAGGCACTGAAATCCATCGTCGTGCGCGCTTTTGGGAATGGGAAGTCTTTCTTCGACGCACAAGAGTGGGGCGCGCAACGGGATATCCCGATGCACGCCCCTGCGTTTCGTGTATGCCGTTGGTCCTACGCCAGCTTGGCGGCAGCCTCCTTGAGGGCGGCCTCAGCCTCGTCGTCCGGCTCGAGGTTGGCGATGACCGTCTCGACGACGTTCACGCCGTCACCCTCGGCAGCGTCCTTCCAGGTGTCCATCCACTCGCCCGTGCCCCAGTCATACGAGCCAAAGAGCACGACGGGCTTGCCGGCCAGCTCGCCCTTGCACGCGTCCCAAAGCTCCTCGAAGTCGGGGTCGAGCTCCTCGGCGCCCATTGCGGGGCAACCAAAGGCAAGGGCATCGTAATCGGCGCACTTGTCAGCCGAGAAGTCCTCCCAGCTGATGGCCTCGCCACCTGCGGCCTCGGCCAGGATGTTGGCCATAGCCTCGGTGTTGCCCGTCTGAGACCAATACACAACTGCAACGCTCATCTTGTATCCTCCTTGGATATCTCTCCAGCCCGCGCCCCTGTGCGCGGGCCAAATTACCAGATCAAAGTGAAGCCACCCCTAGGCACATGCCGCCTCTGGCGCAAAGAGCGCATGGAACGGCTCGCCCGCGGCAAAGCGGCGTTGGCACGAGCGCTCCTTGATTGCAAGCGCCTCGAACCTGCGGCGTGCCACGCGCTCGTCGCCATAGGCATGCCACGGCCCGCGGCACGTCGCCTCGCGCCCCTCCATGAACCCACGCACGTCCTCGGGCGGGTAGCCCAGAAAGACGCCGATCTCGTGAGGGAACTCCCCCGCCCCCCGCTCGAAGGACAGGTAGTAGTCGACGAGCCGGCGACGCAGCTCGCGAAGATGCTCGTCAAGGCATGCGCCCTGATAGCCGCTCTCGCTGAGGATCTCGGCAGAGCGCGGATCCTCGAGGGCCAGCGACAGCTCCAGCGGTCGCCAGACCAGCAGGTACACGCGGCGCTCGTTGCGGTAGAGCACCGTCATGCGCACACCGTAGGCGGGAAGCGCCTCGGCATACGTGCGCAGACCCTCGTCGAGGTCCTCGCGCGTCAGCCTGCGCCACCTGCCGCCGCTATGCACGTGCATGGGAATGCTGAAGATCGCCGCGGGCTTTGCGCCGGCAATCACACCGCCGGCAAGACGGACGAGCAACTCGGCAAAGGTGATGCACACGTCGTTCATGCCCTCGTCATAGGCCTCGCCCAAGCCGTCGCGCAGCCTGACCGCCATCGCGTGACGGCCGCTCACGCCGCAAGTCCTTCCGGCATCGCGGCCTTGCGTGCGCCCGCCAGCCGCTCTGCCGCCACGCGCACGGCGACGGTGGCACCGGCGACCAGGGCGGCTCCAATTGCTGCAACCATTGCTTCCATGCAAGTCATCCCTTCGACATCAGTCAGAAAGAGGGTGCCGTCGGCCAGGGGTGAGACGCCGACGGCACCGTGAAGGCCGAACGGAATGCGGGGAGAGGGTCCACAATTCCAACGGCAGGGTTAATCAACGCGAGTCACGGTCAGCCGGTCGGTGCGCCGCACCGGCTGACCATACGTTCCTAGCGCAGGTTGTAGAAGGCGGACAGGCCACCGTAGACGGCGTCGGCGCCAAGGCGATCCTCGATGCGCAGCAGCTGGTTGTACTTGGCAACGCGGTCGGTGCGGCACGGGGCGCCCGTCTTGATCTGGCCGGCGTTGGTGCCCACGGCGATGTCGGCGATCGTGGCGTCCTCGGTCTCGCCGGAGCGGTGGCTGACGACTGCGGTGTAGCCGGCGCGCTTGGCCATCTCGATGGCGTCGAGGGTCTCGGTCAGGCTGCCAATCTGGTTGACCTTGATGAGGATGGCGTTGGCCGAGTCGTTCTCGATGCCCTTGGCGAGGCGCTTGGTGTTGGTGACGAAGAAGTCGTCGCCCACGAGCTGGATCTTCTTGCCGAGGCGCTCCGTGAGCTCCTTCCAGCCCGCCCAGTCGTCCTGGTCGAGTGCATCCTCGATCGAGATGATCGGGAACTCGGCGATGAGGTTCTCCCAGTAGTCGATGAGCTCGGATGCGGAGAGCGTCAGGCCCTCGCCCTTGAGCTCGTACAGGCCCGTCTCCTTGTTATAGAGCTCGGAGACAGCCGGATCCATGGCAAAGCGGAAATCCTTGCCCAGCTCGAAGCCGGCGTCCTCGACGGCCTGGCTCATGTACTTGAGGGGATCCTTGTTGGTCTTGAGGTCGGGAGCAAAGCCGCCCTCGTCGCCCACGCCCGTGGAGAGGCCAGCCTTGGCGAGCTCGCCCTTGAGGGTGGCATAGACCTCGCAGCACCAGCGCAGGGCCTCGGCAAAGGTGGGCGCGCCGACCGGCATGATCATGAACTCCTGGAAGTCCACGGTGTTGGTGGCGTGCACGCCGCCGTTCATGATGTTCATCATGGGGACGGGCAGGGTGTGGCCGGCAACGCCGCCGATGTACTCGTAGAGCGGCAAGCCTGCACTGGCAGCGGCGGCACGAGCAGTGGCCAGGGAGGCGCCCAGGATGGCGTTGGCACCAAAGTTGCCCTTGTTGTCGGTGCCGTCAGCGGCAATCATGGTCTCGTCGACGAGGCGCTGGTCACGAGCGTCGAGGCCGACGATGGCCTCCTTGATCTCCTTGTTCACATGACCGACGGCCGTGAGGGTGCCCTTGCCACCATAGCGAGCCTTATCGCCGTCGCGCAGCTCGACTGCCTCGAAGTCGCCCGTGGAGGCGCCAGAGGGGACGAGGGCGTTGGCAAAGGTGCCGTCCTCAAGGGTAATCTCGACCTCGACGGTGGGGTTACCGCGCGAATCCAAGACCTCACGACCGTACACGTTGGCAATCTTGCTCATGAGTACCACCCTTCCAATGTTGTTAACCATAGCTAACTTACTTGCTGGGTTAAGAGTACACCAAGGTTAACTTGATGGGAAGAGGCAAATGCTGCTTTCTGTGAGCGGTATCGTGATGTTGTGTGGGGGACACGCCCCGGGCCGCAGAACTGTTGCGCCGGGGGGCGTGTCCCCCACACATCATTCGGTGCGCCTAGCAGCCCTCCAGCTTGCCGGCATCCATGCGAAGCACCCTGCTGGCATATGCCTTGGCCTCGGGTTCGTGGGTCACCACAAAGACGGTCTGCCCGCCGTCCGCCACCTCGCGCAGCATGCCAAGCACGAGCCTCGTCGTCTCGTCGTCGAGGTCGCTCGTGGGCTCGTCGGCAAACAGAACCCGCGGCCTCATGATCATCGAGCGGGCGATGGCCATGCGGCGCAGCTCGCCACCAGAGAGCTCCGCGGGGTACGAGTCGGCGAGATCGGCGATCTCCATTTGGCCCAAGAGGTCGAGCGCGCGGTCCTCAACGTCCACTCCCCCACCATAGAGCCCGCTTGGAAGCGTCACGTTCTGCAGCACCGTCAGGCTATGAAGCGCCGTCTGGCCCTGCGGAACCACACCAATCGACTGGTTGCGCAGGCGCGAGAGCGACGCATCGTCCAGCGCATAGAGGTCCTGGCCGTCGAGCAGAACCTTGCCCTCCGTTGGAGCGAGCAGACCCGCCAGCATGTTGAGGAGCGTCGACTTGCCGCTGCCGGAGCGGCCCATGCACACGACGAGCTCCCCCGCCTGCAGCCCAAGGCTCGCGGGAGCCACCGCATCGAAGGTCCGCCCCGACTGACGGCCAGCCCTGAAGTACTGCTTGCGTATACCTTCCGCAACGAGGACCTCTGACGCCACGGCTATTCCTCCCTCAGAATCTGGCCGGTGTCGACCCTGCTCAGCCGCAGCGCCGATATGGCCGAGGCCGCAGGCCCGGCGACGACGGAGACCACCAGCGCCATGACCGCATACAGGGCCAGCGTTCCTGCGCCTGGCACAAGGAACGGCAGCCCCAAGGCCTGCTCGAGCGCCTGCGAGAACCCCAGCACGCACGCCGCGGCCACAACCAGGCCGGCAACGGCACCAACACAGGCGATGATCGCCGCCTCGGCGAGCACGATGCGCACGAGCATGCCACGGGACGCTCCAATCACACGCAGCACGGCAAACTCCCGGGTCCGCTGACGTCCGAGCATCGTAAACGCGATTGCAAGCACGAGCAGCGACAGAACGCACGCGGCCACCGCGATCGCCCTGACGATGCCTGACATCGCAGCCATGCTGTCAGCGATTCCCGAGGTCATGGCACGCGACCGCACCGCCTTGACCCCGCGCACGTACAGGTTGATCGTATCGGTCACCGTCTGCACGTCATAACCGTCGGCGACCTTGATCTGCACGAGCGAGATCACGTTCTCGGGATCAAAGCCCGCCTGAGTGTTGATCCCCCTGGCCTCGAAGGCGGCTATGAGCCGCTTGATGGTCGCCACGTTCGTGAACACCGCGTTGTCGAGCGAGGTTCCCGTCTCGTCGAGCTTGGCAACGATGCGGCACGTCTGGTCGTAGAACTGCACGTCCGATCCTGGTGCGCCCGTCACGTTGCATCCCGCAACCACGTCCATATCGCCCAGCTCGCGCGCGTAGGCGTGGTCGATCCAAGGCTGGATGGTGAAGTCGGTCTCGGGATCGATTCCTATGATCTGGACGGGAAACGAGCAGCAGCCCGCCTTCATGGTCGAGAGGTAGTACTGCGGTGATGCGAGCTCAACGCCCTCGACCTGTGCGACCTCGCCCAGCTTCGAGGCATCCATGTAGAACGAGCCGGGCACTCCCTCCAGCACGACCTCCTCGAGGTCGAACTTCGACGCCGCCGTCTTGGGGGCGACGATGACGTCCGCTCCCATGCGCGCCTCGAGGTTCTCGAGGCCGCCGCGCAGGCTCGCCACGAGCACCGAGCCACCAAAGAGCGCCGCGGAGAGAATCGCCACGAGCGTGGCAAGCAGCGCCGAACGCCCGGCATGACGTCGGACGTTGGCAATCGAGAGCTGAAGGGCATCCATACTTACCTGCGCCTCTTTCTGCCCGTGGGGATGTCGCGGTCGACCGTGAACTCGCAGGCCACCGCGAGGAGCACAAGCGCGACGCCCATGATCCGTGCAAACGGAAGCATGACCGCTCGGCAGTGCATGGTCGCCATCATGCAGAGCTGCAGGACGTTGCCGGGCAAGATGGCCATCGCCAGTCCGGCTATGACCAAGAACAGGTCAAATGACCTGCGCGTACGCTTGTCCGCGCCATACAGCCTGAGCGCTGCGAGCACGGCCGCGACGACACCGAGACCCGTGAGCACGGTGCCCGCCATCGCACAGGCCCCCACCGTCCCGTCCTCGTGAATGCACGGACCGGCAACGGTGCGCACACCCAGGACGAAGACGACCGGCAGTGCAAGCAGGACACCGTCAATCGGTGTCACAGGTGGCTTTGGTGGGTTCGCACGATTGTTCTTCTTGCCCATGAAAGGTCATCCCCCTATAAGTTAACTGAGGTAAATAATAGTAGCCCAGCTGCGCACGGCTGGCGAACGCGTCACCAGAACGATACAAGATGGGAGCACGCACGCGCCCGCGGCAGACTTGGACGGGGAGCATCCGCAGACCGGCGCCTACCTGCCCCAGACTGCAGCCGCGTTGGAGCGCGACATGAGATGTGCCAGGTCGATCTTCGCCGGACAGACGTCGCGGCAGGCCAGCGACTTGCCGCACCCCGAGAACACCGCCGAACGATACGATGCCGCCAGGCGCCTCCGCTCATCGGCGTCCGTCTCGGCAAGGAGGCGCGCCACGGGAACCATGGCGGCCATACCGCCAAAGTCTCCCGATGCCGCAAAGTTGGGACAGACCTCGAGGCAACAGCCGCACTGCAGGCAGCGAGACGCCTCGTACGCATCGGCGTTCCTGCGCCCCTTGGGAAGCTCCACCTCGCGCTCGAGCCAGACCTCCATATCCCGCAGGCGGTCATAGACGACCTGCCGGTCCACCACGAGATCGGCCACAAGGGGAAACTTGCGCAGCGGCTCCAGCGTCACCCGCTTGCCCCTCAGCGACGAGAGGCGCACGTCACAGGCCGCGCCCGGCATGCCGTTGACGACCATCGCGCAGGAGCCGCACTTGCGTTGCAGGCAGCTGCACTCCCAGCGTATGGGTTCCGCCTCGACCCCGTCGACGTCGAACAGCGGACTCCGCTCGTTGAGCTCGCGCAGGGCGGTGGCCACCGTCGCACCGTCGTCGTCGGTCGTGTAGAGGAAGGTCTGGTGCCATTGCCTGGCGCCAGGGCCCGCGCAACGCAGCACGTCAATGAGCTTCTCGATCACGCCACGTCACCTCCATGAGGGTCGGGACACCCATCCTCACGACGGGCCTCCGGAATCGCGCGCAGCGTCGTAACCGGAACGCCAGCTTCCGTGCGAACGACCGTCAGGGCATGGTAGCCCTCGCTTGCCTTGGGGAAGTCGGTACGCCAGTGGGCGCCACGGCTCTCCTCGCGCGAGAACGCAGAGGCAACCATCGCCTGGGCCAGTCCCTTGCGCCGGGCGAGTCTTCGCGAGCAGCCATGGGCGTCGATGCCCTCGAGCGCCCGCATCGCGCCCTCGAGCGACGGTCCGTCGCGCACGACGCCCATCGACTCCGTCAGAGCCTGCCTGATTGCCGCATCGGCCGCCCGATCGCAGGCAAGAGGCATGGAGGGGTCCACCTTGTCATCGGACGCATGCGAGAAGCCGGTCAGACGCGTGGCGCCACTGAGCTCGCGCGCCGCATCGCGCAGCAACCCCTCGTGACCCATGATGTCCCGCGCCGCCACTCGGCCTCCACGCAAGGCACCGAGCAGGGAGTTTCCGCCCAGGCGGTTGGCCCCGTGATACTGGCTGCAGCACTCCCCCGCCGCGTAGAGCCCATCGACGCTGGTCCTGTGCGCCTCGTCGACCAAAAGGCCGCCCATGCTGTAGTGGATGCCAGGCTCCACGGGAATCGGCTTTTTTGCAGGGTCGATTCCCAGGTAGTGCCGGCACTCCTCGCGAAGGTCGGAGAGACGATCCCGCCAGATGCGCCGTCCGATCCCACGCATGTCAAGCCAGACCTGCCCTGTGCAGGACGGGTCGGCCATGACGGTCGCCTCCTCGCGCGAGACCACGTCACGCGGCATGAGGTTTCCCAGCTCAGGATAGCGTTCCTCCATGAAGTACCAGGGCTTGCCGTCGCGCAGGGCAAACAGGCGCCCGCCCTCGCCACGTGCCGCCTCCGACACGAGCATGCGCTTTCCGGTGATAGGCACGGTGGTGGGATGGAACTGCACGAACTCGAGGTTGGAGAGCTCGACCCCACTGGAGTACGCGATGGCCGCGACGTCACCGGTGTTCACGGTCGTACCCGTGGTCAGCGGGCCATAGATGCCCGAGAGGCCGCCCGACGCAAGCACCACCGGCCCCGCAAGCAGGACGGTGTCGCCGCCGCGCGTGTCGCTGACCCAGGCCCCGTCGCACGCGCCGTCGCGAATCGCGAGGTCGGAGAGGACGTAATGGGTCATACGGGTCACCAGGCCCTGGGCCTCGTAGCGCCTCACCGCATCGATCATCGCCGTGACCAGCGCCTTGCCGGTACTGCTCTTGGCAAAGGCCGTACGGATCTTTCTCTGCCCGCCAAAGGGACGTTGCACCATGCGACCACCCTCCGTCTGGAAGGGCACCCCCAGCATACGCAGGTCCTCGACGATGGCGGGAGCCTCGCTCACCAGGCCCCAGACGGCATTGGGATCTGCCAGGTAGCACCCGCCACGCATGGTGTCATAGAAGTGCTCGATGGGGCTGTCGCCCTGCCCCATGAGGTCGAGCGCGGCGTTGATGCCGCCCTCGGCCATGACCGACTGGGCCCGCTCCGAGGGCTGAGGCGAGACGAGCACGCTGCCCACCCCCTCGCGCGCAAGCGTGAGCGAGCAGGAGAGCCCTGCAAGCCCGGCACCGATGATGACGACGCGACCCGGCACCTAGACCACGCTCCAGCGCAGGTAATACAGGATGAAGCCGATTGCCATCAGCACCAGCATGACCGCGAGTGCCAGCATGAGATCCGCCGCGCGCTCACGCGTGGGTCCGACGCCAAGGCTCACGAGCAGGGGCTCGACGTTTGCCAGCACGTGCACCGCAAGTGCCAGCACCAACAGCAGGCTCAGCACCAGCTGTGGCTTTAGGAAGGCGGGAAGGCGGAGGAACTCGCCGGCAGGCTTGACGAAGATGAGCGCATGCGCGCAGATGAGCAGGGCCAGGGCGAGCCCGCTTGCGCGAACCACCCAAAAGCGCACGTTCTGCCGCCAATACGCCACACCTGCCCGCCGCTGGGCACGCAGGGTGTCAACCGTGAGCACCACGCCGATTGCGGCGTGCACGCAGCTCATGCCGACCAGCGTCCACGAGAGTGCCATGGGCAAAGGTACGCCCACGCCCGACATCTGCAGGACGTTGCCAATGGCATGGATCAGGAACAATGCCATCATCACGGCGGAGATGAGCGCGTTCAGTCTGCGCAGGCCACTTCGCTCACTCATCGCACGATCACCACCACGTCAGGGCGCTCCGCAATGCTCTGCGCCCCATAGTTGTCGTAGGCCGCCTCCGAGAGCACCATGACGTCAAACAGGCCGGCATCGGCCTTTGACACGGCAAGCACGCCTTCCTCGGTCCGCAGCTTCATCTGGTTTTCGGCAAGGCGGCTCTGCAGGCTGGTCGCCATGTCAAAGCCCGCCGCGTCAGAGTCGCACACCACGCAGCTGACATCCTCCATGATGAGCGGGGCGGCCTCCTTGTCCTCAAAGAAGGTCACCCAGTCTGCGAGCACGTCCTTGTTGGGATGTCGCTCGCCATTGATGAGGATGTAGAACTTGCCGTCGGGCGCCGCCTTGATGGTAGTGGCCGAGCTGACAAGGTCAGTGCCGGGTGACGTGAGGGCCGCCAAGTCCCCAAACGCCAGAATTGGCCCGCCGACAAAGAGTGCCAGCGTGGCCAGAATGGTCCCTATGTGGACAAGCGCGCGCATGCGACAACAGTATGGCTATTCAGCGGCCTGGTCAAGCGCGTCCTGCACGGCCTCCTGGAACTCGCCGTAGCTGATCGTGGCGCCCGAGACGAGGTCGACTCCGTCCACGTTGCCCACGTTGACCAGCTGCTCGGCATAGACGTCGTTGGCGGCAAGGGCGCGCTGGGCCTTGTTGTAGTAGTCCTGGTTGCCGATCTTGCCGTTGACCATGCCGTATTCCTTGCCCTGCTTCTGGGTGCCGTCCGGCTCGTAGGTCGTGAAGGTGCAGGCGCTGATCTTGCCGTCGGTGATGGTGACCTCTGCGACACCGTAGCCGTTGCCGTTGCCCTCGTCCTCGTCCTCCCAGACGGCGGACTTGCCGGTATAGGTCCCGTCCTTGTAGGTGACCGACCCACCGCAGGCGCAGAGCGCGCAGGAGAGTCCTAAGGCCAACGTGGCGATTATCGCTGTCTTCTTCATGGTATGGCGCCTTTCCAACGCATGGATGCTACTTGATGGCACTGCTGCCCTTGCCAAAGCTGATGTCGCCATCCTCACTGGTAACCTTACCGTATTCGAGCGTGATGACGCGCTGGGCGGTCGCGCCGACCTCTGCGTCGTGGGTCACCACGACCAGCGTGGTGCCCTCGGCATGCAGCTGTCGGAAGAGGTCCAGCACGATGCGCTCGTTCTTCTCGTCGAGGTTGCCCGTGGGCTCGTCGGCAAGGATGATCTCGGGATGGTTGATGAGCGCTCGGGCCACGCACACGCGCTGCTGCTCGCCGCCGGAGAGCTGGCTGGGCAGGTGCTTGGCGCGGTCGGCCAGACCGACGCGCTCGAGGGCCTCCATGGCCTCCGCCTCGTCGGGAAGCGAGTGGTAGTACTGCGCCACCATGACGTTCTCGACTGCCGTCAGGTAGCTGATGAGGTGGAACTGCTGGAAGATCAGGCCGATCTTGTCTCGGCGGATCTCGGTCAGCTCGCGGCGCGAGAGCTTGGAGATGTCCTGGCCGTCGAGCAGCACCTGGCCAGAGGTGGGCTTGTCCATGCAGCCGATGATGTTCATGGCGGTCGACTTGCCCGAGCCCGACGGGCCCATGATGGCCACCCATTCGCCAGCCTCGATGTTGATGCTCACGTCGTCAAGGGCGTTGAGGTCCCCGTAGGTCTTGTAGACGTTCTTCATTTCGAGCAGACTCATTGGGCTACTCCCCCTTCAGCACGAGTGCAGGGTCGACGTTGGTGGCGTTGCGCACCGGGATGGTGCAGGCGAGGCCCGTGACGAGCAGGGCCGCAAGGACGGTGATGGGCACGAGAATCGGCCGGAAGGTGATGGAGCTGTTGAAGACGTTGGTGCTCACCAGCTGCGCAAAGGCAAAGCCCAGGCCCGCCCCAAAGAGGCCGCCGATGGCGCCCTGCAGCAGTCCCTCGCCCATGAACTCCATCATGATGGAGCGGTCGGAGGCGCCGAGCGCCTTGCGCAGGCCGATCTCCTTGCGCCGCTCGGTCACGACCGCCGTCATCGTGGTCGCCACGCAGATCATGGTCAGCGCCAGAACGACGATGGTCACAAGCAGCACCAGGGCCTGGAGCTTGGTGAGCACGGTGCTCTCGCTGGTGGTGAGTCGCTTGACCACCTGCGGGCTCACGGTGGGCACCGACGAGCTGATGTCGTCGGCGATCTCCTGCAGACGCTCAGCGTTTGCCTGGATGGAGAGCTCAGCCACGTTGTAGGTCAGCTCCTTGCCCGTCAGACTCTCCATGTCCTCCTGCGAGATGAAGAAGTACTTCTCCTCGGATCCGCCGGTGTCGAGCAGTCCGCTCACCGTGAATTCGACGGGATTCTCCTCGATGGCGTCACGGCCGTCGTCGCCCGTGACGGTGTAGGTGATCGTCACCTTGTCGCCCACCTTGAGGCTGAAGGTCTCCGCCTCCTGCAGGCCGACGAGCACCTCGCCCGGCTTGCTGGGCCACGCACCCTCGACGTACCAGTACGGACTGGTGGCGCGCACCGCCTCGAGGTCGGTGCCTGCCGCGACCATCGGCGTGGCGTTGATGGTGAGGTTCTCGTAGTGGTATGGGGAGACACCCACGAGCTCGTCGGACCTGATGTGCGAAGCCGCCTCGTCGATTGACTCGCGCGTCATGCCTCCCTGCGTGCTGTCCGCGGGAACCAGAATCATGTTGGCACCGTAGTTGCGGAACTCCATGCCCATCTGCCGCGGGATGTCGTAGTAGATGGTCACCAGACCCGAGAGGATCGTGGCGCCGACGACGACAGCGAGTAGCGCGATGAGCATGCGCGACTTGCGCCTTGCGACAGATGCCGTGATCATGCGCAGGTACATGGCCTGCTTGGACGTCTTACCGGTCATGGAGCACCTCCACGGGGTCAAGCCTGAGTGCCGTGCGGATGGCGCTGATGGAGCCCAAGAGCGTCACGGCGATGACGAGCACCACGACGAGCGGCACCACCATGGGCTTGAGCGCGATCGACGAGCCAAAGACCGTCTGGCCGATGATCTGCGCAAAGCCCAATCCCACGCCAAAGCCCACGATGCCACCGACGATGGCAACGCAGACGATCTCGGTCAGCACCAGGCCCGAGATCGCACGGTCGGTCGCCCCGATGGCCTTGAGCAGGCCGATCTCCTGGCCACGCTCCATGACCGAGGCGGTCACGAGGTTGGAGATGCCAAGGGCCGAGCCCAAGAGCGCCAGTATCGTGATGAGCACCATGAGCAGCTCGGTCTTGTCGAGGATCGCGCCCTCGGCATCTGCCACCTGGCGCACGGGGCTCGCCACCGAGTCGGTGATGACCTCCTGGATCTGATAGCAGATGGAGCTTGCGTATGCCGTGCAGTACCAGGTCTCGTACTGGGCGATCGTGAGCTTGGAGGGGTCCTTGGCCGCCTGGCGGCTGGTCTCGTCGTCGGGCGTGGTCAGTGCCGACACCTCGATGCTGCTCAGCTTGCCATCGGTGTCCGAGAGCTCCTGCACCAGGTCGAGCGGGGCAAAGAGCTGGTCATCCTCGTCGCCGCCCGCGTCAAAGACGCCTGCGACCTCGTAGGAGCCACTTGAGGCAGAGCCCTTGATGCTGATCGTATCGCCGGCACCGACTCCCAGCTTCTCGGCCAGGTTGTGACCGAGCATCACACGCTGGTCGTCACCGGACTTGGCCTCGTCGAGCCAGCGACCGTCCACTATCTCCCACCAGCTGCGCATGCTGGTGATGCCGGCATCAAGCTGCTCGCCGGTCGGCAGGTCGAGGTGATGGTTGAACCAGCTTCCCACGACCGGGGCCTCGGTCCCGTTGACGGTCATCCGCGCATCCAGCATCGGCGCGAAGTCGACGATGTTGAAGGTCCAGAAGATGGTCTTGATCTTGCCGAGCTCATCCTCGCGCAGGTAGGCCTTGGTTATGTCGGCCTGCCCGTCGACCTCGTACAGGTCACTGATGACCGACGACTCCTTGGGGACCACCGTGATGTTGGAGCCATAGGTCTTGAGCTCCTGGTTGACCTTGTCGGACACGTCGAACATGACGGCGAGCATGGCCGTGGCAAGCGAGGCGCCCAGCGCGATGGTGAAGGCGATCATGGCCATCTTGCCCGTCTGGCGGGTCAGCATCCCGCGAATCATGCGAAAGAACATTTGCGTCGCCTCCCTTACCTGGTGAAGATCTTCTCGTGCTCGAGCAGCGTGTCGAAGGGCACGATGATGTAGCCGTCCTTGATGGAGTAGTCGATGACGATGGGGTTGCAGCCGCCCTTGAAGCCGATGGTCTGCACGTTCATGACCACGTCGCAGAGCTTGCAGACCACCTGGTCGTCTCGCTCGTAGTAACCCGTCTCACCGCAGATGTCGCAGGCGTCGAGACCGATGCCGTAGGCGGAGCCACCGGGCTTCTTGATGATGATGAAACGGATGCCGATGTCGTTCTCGCTGGTATAGGTAAAGCGATGCAGATGCCCGTCCTCAACCTGGGTGAGCGGGATGTAGCAGCCGTCGTCACGCAGCTCGAAGTCCTCCGAGGGCGACAGCTCGACCTCACAGGAGTTATAGGCCTTGATGGCCGTGATGTTGAGGAGCGAGAGCACCAGGCAGCAGATGGCCACGGTCGACCAGCGCCTGCGGCTGCGCCACTTGGCGCGGATCTTGCGATGCTGCGCGGGATTCGAGTAAGGCTCCTGCACGTGGGTGGAGCGAATGAGCAACAGCACCACGCACACCAGCGCAAGCGCTCCCATGACGCACGAGAAGAGCAGGTTGTTGTTCGATGCAAAGACCGCGATCTTCATGAGGGGCTTTGCCGCAGGGACGATGCGACGGGTGATGAGCGCGCGGGTGGCAAGCCCCAGGAGCACGGCACCCACAAAGATCGAGCCGATGGTCGGAACCACGGTCGCGTAAGGCTTGTCCAACGCCTCCAGCACCTTGTACATGGCAAAGGCCAGAAGCATCATGAGCACGAGGCCGCCGAGCCAGCCCACCATGCGGAAGAAGTAGTCGCTCGAGATGACCGACTTGACCGAGAGCATCATGGTCGAGGGATAGCCCATGGGCTCGGGAGCCATGTAGCCCGTCACGCCGAGAATCATGAGCGCGACGCCGGCCTGTTGCAGTCGCTCTCCCACCCTTCCCGCACGCGATGCGATGACGGGAACGAGCATCAGCAGGAAGAGGAGCAGGCCAACGACATAGGTTCCCACGAAACGCAGGTTCCAGAGGCCCGAATCAACCAGCTTGGTGTAGTTCTTGAGCACCGCGAGCAGCACCGCGGCAACCCAGCCCGACACAAAGCCGGCTTGGACGATGCGCATGCCGGACTTGTCCCAACGCGTGCCGGCAAAGGCAAAGAGCATGCCTGTGAGAACGGCTGTCAGCAACAGGCCCTCGGTCATCTGAATGAGATAGGTAAGCACGCACGCGCTCCCCTCTTTGGTCGGTCAAAGAGTTTGTCAAAGTAAACAACAGAATAGTTTACTACGGATTACTTCAAGAGGAAAGCAAGGTTAACTTTTTTTGCTGGCTGCCCCGGTGAGAGCTCGCCAGGGAGCGCACATGAGGGCGGCCCCTCAGGCACTCCGGACGAACCGGCAGACCTAAGGGGCCGCGTCTTCTCTTGTTCTATCGCATCAGGTGTCGCGACTGCCGCCCGTTCGGCGGCTCGCACCCGCTACCTAACGACTGCTCTTGCGCATACGCTCCCCCAGCAGGAGGAACATGCCGCCCGAGGCGAGCAGGAACGCGGCGGGCAGGGCGCTGGTCGCGTCACCGGTCTTTGGCAGACCCTTCTTCGAAGCAGAGCTCGTGGAACCCTTTGCCGCGCCGGACTTCTTCGTGCCTGCGTTGTTGGACGGGCTCTGACCCTGGCCTTGGTCGGGCGTCGGCTTCGTGTCGGGTGTCGGCTCCGTGCCGGGCTCCACGACGGTGAAGGTCACCGTTACCGGGTCGCCGTCCTCGAAGTACGCGGTGAGGGTATGCTCGCCCACCATCTGCATGGACAGGAAGTCGGCCGAGAGGGTCGTCACCATGTTGGCGTTGTCGAAGTCGACGAGGCTGGCCGTCGAATCGATCTCCACGCCATCGACGGTCACGTGGTCAAACTTTGGCACGGCCTTCTCGGTGGTCTCCTCGAAGGTGAACGCGAGCCCATCGGCGCTCCCCTTCGTCCACGTGGCCCCGTCGCCCGCCACGCAGGCGTATGCGTGCCCGCTCCACGGCAGGGCAAACGCCTTGATGGAGAAGTTGTCCGCCACGTCGCCATTGATATTGTTGAGGTACAGCTCGCCTGTCTGCTGGTAGTCGTACCAGTCGTACCACTTGCCGTCCATGTAGAAGGCGCTCTCGCCCTTGTGCACGACCGCCGTCCCGTAATACGTCTCCTCGTTCTTTTGGGCCTTTTCCTTGCCCTGCGCGCGGCTTGCGCTCAAATCGTACTTGACCGCGCCGTCCTCCTTGTGGGAGACCGTGGACACGATCGAGAACTTCTCGCCCGCACGGATCTTGAACGGCTCGTTGAGGTCGAAGCGATGGAAGCCCTCGAACTCGATGTCGTACTCCTGCTCCTCGACCTTCGTTCCGTCCACAGGGCTCTGCGCGTTGTCATTCAGCTTGTAGAGGGCGAAAGTCACGTGCGAGTTTGGCTCGGTCGAGCGCGTCGAGACCGAGACCACCTGCTCGTTCTCGTCAGCGGTGAAGATGTTTGCCGTCGAGATCACGTTCGACGAGGTGAGCTCGAAGAAGCCGTTGGTGGAGGGCAGGTAGTCGTATACGTGAGCGTTGAACTCGTCGGCGTCGAGATCATCGTCGAACTCATAGCTCTCGGGAAGCAGCAGCGACTGATCGTAGTAGGAGATGTAGAAGTACCCCGAGCCGTCGATACCCCAGTTGTTAGCGCCCAAGACCTGGGTTTCGTTGTTGACGGCCGTGCCGACGCCGTCCTTGCAGCCCCAGCTGTTCTTGCAGATCCAGGCGCCGTTGCCGGGAGGCGTAGTGAGCTTGGCAGCCGTCTCGTCGTCCATCTTGTCGATGCTGTGAGTGAACTTGGATGCCTCGTAGTTGTCATCCCATCCCACGATGCACACGCCATGGTTGGCAGCAGCACTCTTGTCGCTCTTGTAGGTATAGTGAGCCCAGTTCGTGAGATTGATGTAATCGCTCTTGTTTTGCTGGTTGGGCGACGACGTGTCGGCGCAGAACGCGATGTACACGCCATGGCCGTCCATGAGCTCCTGCTTGGCGGCCTGCATGCCAAGCTCGTTGAGCTTGCCGTCGTTGGACCTTATGCTTGGCAACTCGTTGCCATGGCGGAGCGTGTAGCCCGCGAACAGGTTGCGGTTGGAGTCGCCATCCTCGTCAGTGTCGGGAATGCTCCAGTCATCGATACCGCTGTAGCAGTTGATTGCGGTCCCGTCGGCAAAGCCATCGAGCTTCTTGGCAATCTCGGCCTCGAGGTATGCATCGATGGTCGCATAGCCAGTCAGCTCCTGAATCTCCTTCAGGACCTTCTCCTCGGAGCCGTAGACCTTGATGAGCTCCTTCAGGCGGTAGTCCTTCCACTTGGCCTTGGGCTCTGGCCACAGGAACACATCCAAATCGGTCAGACCTTCTGCACCGCGGTAGGGAAATCCCTGCGCGCCGTCCACGTCATTCTCAAATACCGGACCCACGCCCGTCGAGAAGATCGTGGACACCAATACTGGGTTGCTGGGGATATACACCGCGTTGCCACCGTTGGTGGCCTCGGCAAAGACGGTGATGCCCTCGCCTGCCTGGTTTCCGGCATCGACCTCCTTCACGGTGTGCATGCCATACCACGCGAGGTGCTTCTCGGAGAGGTCGAGGTCCGCCGGGGCACCCAGGTCCGAGATGATGCTCGTCTCGGCAGCTGCGATGCCTGCGAACGCCCAGCAGGATGCCCACGGGTTCTGCAGCCTCACGGGCGTGACCACGCCACGGTCGCGCAGGTCGAGCTTCGCCGGCAGGTCCTCCTGAGGCTGCAGCAGCGTCACCTCTTGGTAGTTGGCGTCGCCCGCCCACTCGGGCAGGTCCTCCTCGGCACGTGCAGGCGTGGCAGGCACGAGGGCGCAGGCCATGCAAGCAGCCATCATCGCGCTGACAAGTCGTTTGGCGGTGGGATTCATGTGCATCTCCTTGTGCTTTACGGTTATCAGACAGCATGGTAACCCATCAGACAACCTTATTGTCGCAGGCTTCAGGCTCGCTTTGGCATGGAACCAAAAAAGCCGAGCCAGCATATGCTGGCTCGGCTTCGGGAGAGAGCGTGTGCGCAACGCTTACGCCTCGACGGGGACGTAGGTCCAGTCGTGCCACTCGGTCTCGAGCACGCCGCCCTTGAAGTGATCCTCGAGGGTGCCGCCAGGGCCGGTCTCACCGGTGTGGATGAGGTAGCCGTTGTCAGCGGGGCTGTGGAAGATGAAGCGGACCTTGTAGTCGCCGGCCTCGGGCATGGCGATGTTGGCGCCGTAGTGGGTGCCGTCGGAGGCGTTCATCTCCATGAAGGTACCGGAGACGACTTCCTTGCCGTCCTTGTCCTGGACTTCGTAGTCAACGGTCATGTAAGGAACCCAGGTGCCGGTCTCGTAGCCGAGGTCGTTCTCGAGAGCGGAGACGTCAGCCTCGAGGTGGATGTCGAAGCCCTCGGTCGAGGACTGGCCCGGCTCCATGGGGACGGCCTGGAAGTAGACCGCGGAGACGTTGAGGAAGTCGACTTCCTCGTCCTCGAAGATGGGGATCTCGGTAAAGCCGGCGTCCTCGCCAGGAGCGGCGGCTGCGGTGGTGTCAGCGGCCTCTTCCTCGGCGGCAGCGTCGCTGGAGGCGGCGGAGTCGGTCGTGGAGCTGCCACCGCAGCCCACGAGGCCCATGCTGACCACCAGTGCGCCGGTCGCCAGAGCGGTGCCGAACAGTTTCCTCATGTCCTTCATCCTTTGTCCTTTCTCGCTATCTGCAGATATGGAAGTCGGCGGGGATGTAGGGCCGCCGTTGTTCCCCGATTGCGGCTACGCGCCGCCGTTGGCCTTTGCCTCCTCGACCAGACGCCTGCTCTTGCGCACCTGGTAGATGTAGACGAAGACGGTGATGCCGATGAGGATCAGCTGCGGGATGATCGTCTCCCAGCACGGGAAGATGCCCAGCACCTCGAGCACCTCGTTGGACGGGATCCAGCTGATGGGGGTCATGGTGAGCACGTTGCCCTCGATGAGCTCCTTGATGCCGCTGCCCAAGAAGCTGATGGACATGATGAACATGAAGATCGAGGTGACGCGGAAGAACGGCTTGAGCGGCAGGCGTACGGAGAAGTACCTCACGGCAATGTAGACCGCCGCGAGCACCGCGAAGCCCGCGGCGACGCCAGCCCAGACCATGTTCATGTGGTCGCCCGACAGGAGCGGCTGGTAGAACAGGATGACCTCGGCGCCCTCGCGGAAGACCGAGAGCCAGGCGGTGAATGCGAGCGCGAGGTTCGAGCCGGTCTCGACGGAGCTGTCGACCTGCCCCTGAATGTAGGCATTCCATGCCTCGGTCTCGGACTTGGAGAGCATCCAGTTGGAGACGTAGTACAGAACGCACACCGCGATGAGCGCCGTGACGCCCTCGATGATCTCCTGCGGTGCGGCATTGGCGAGCTTGAGCTGATTGAGCAGCCAAGCGCTGATGAACGAGCACACGATGCCCAGGATGGCGCCGATGTAGACGCTCTTGAGCGACTTCTGGTTGCCGGACTTCACCAGGTAGGCGATGATCGCGCCCACGACCAGGATTGCCTCGAGGCCCTCGCGGACCAGAATCGAGAAGCATGCCGCAAACGTCGCTGCGGCACCCATGCCGCCTGTGGTCGAGCCGCCGCCGTCGGTCGTGCCGTCGAGCTTGTTGGCATCCTCGCGCAGCATCGAGCGAAGCTCCTCGACCTCGGCGTCATAGTCAGCCTGGCTTCCGTTCTTCTTTGCGACGGCCTTTGGGGCAGCGAAGGCCAGCTCGACCTCGCTCTTGCGGCCGTTGCCGATGTAACCCATGGCCGTGCGCTCGAAGCCGGTCGTCTCGTACCAGCCGTAATAGGCGTCGTTGAGCGCCTTGTAGGCAAGGTCCATGTCGCCAGCGGCAAAGGCCTCCTTGCCTGCGTCAAGGCACAGGTCCATCTGGTCGACGATCTTGTTCCAGGTGTTGAGCTGGTCGGCGCCAAGTGCCTCCTTGGCCTCGGCGTACGTGCTGTAGTACTCGACCACAGCCTGTGCCGCAGTGGCAAGAGTGCAGCTCAGGGCAACGAGCAACGCGACTGCAAACGCCGCGAGACGCGACCCTCTCCGCTTTGATGACACGTTAGAACACATAACGAACTATGGCCCCCATTCGGGATGGATTCTTCGCTCTCGAAGAAAGTCTACTGAGCCTAACTTTTTAAGTTAGTCTAGCGCAACACTTTAGCTCATTCGTTAACATTGGCAAACTTTTTTTGCTCTGCAGTGGCGCGAGGCCCGACCCGGCATCCTCATTGAGACTTCAAGAGTATGTCATGGTTTACATTTTTGTTAGCCAGGGTTAAGATAGTTCGGTTTGTAGCAACTGTACGAGGATTGGAGGCATCGATGCCCCTGACGCTCTTGAAGGCGGGAGACAGCGGCGTCATCACCCGCATTGGCGGCAAGGCCGAGACCAGGGCATTTCTCGAAGGCCTTGGGTTCGTGGTCGGCGCAACCGTCACGGTCGTCAACGAGATCGACGGGAACGTGATCTGCAAGGTCATGGATGCCCGCGTGGCCATCAGCAAGCAGATGGCGCAGAAGATCTTCGTGTGACGCCGCGGGGCATAGCCAACGACAGAAGATCGCTAAGAAAGGAAATCGCCATATGACACTCAGAGAAGTCCAGGTAGGACAGGCGGCCAAGGTCGTCAAGCTGCACGGAACCGGACCCGTCAAGCGGCGCATCATGGACATGGGCATCACCAAGGGCCAGCTGATCCAGGTGCGCAAGGTCGCGCCGCTGGGCGACCCCATAGAGATCACCGTGCGCAACTACGAGCTTTCGGTTCGCAAGGCTGACGCCGAGATGATCGAGGTCGAACTCGTGGAGGTGGCATAGCGCATGGCAGACATCACGATCGCGCTTGCCGGCAACCCCAACTGCGGCAAGACCACGCTCTTCAATGCCCTGACCGGCTCAAACCAATACGTGGGCAACTGGCCCGGCGTCACCGTCGAGGAGAAGCACGGCAAGCTCAAGGGCCACAGTGACGTGACCATCGCCGACCTTCCCGGCATCTACTCGCTCTCCCCCTACACGCTTGAGGAGGTCGTCGCACGCGACTACCTCACCGACCAGCGCCCCGACGCCATCCTCAACATCGTCGACGGCACCAACCTCGAGCGCAACCTCTACCTCACCACGCAGCTCGTGGAGCTGGGCATCCCCACGATCGTCGCCATCAACATGATGGACGTCATCGAGAAGAATGGTGACGTTATCGACCTCGCCGCCCTTTCCAAGGCGCTCGACTGCAAGGTCGTCTCGATCTCGGCCCTGCGTGGCACTGGCATCAAGGAGGCTGCCGAGGAGGCCGTCGCACTTGCCAGAAGCGGCGTCAAGCCCATCCCCCAGCATCGCTTTGCGGGAAGCGTCGAGCACGCCTTTGCGCACATCGAGGAGGTCACCGTTCACGACCTGCCGGAGGAGCAGCAGCGCTGGTACGCCATCAAGCTCTTCGAGCGCGACGAGAAGGTGCAGCAGAAGCTGGGCCTCTCCCCCGAGACCATTGCCCACATCGAGAGTGACATCGAGGCCTGCGAGAAGGAGCTCGACGACGACGCAGAGTCGATCATCACCTCGCAGCGCTACGACTACATCACCTCGATCATCGACGGCTGCCTGAGGCGCGCCGACCGCGGCGAGCTGAGCACCTCCGACAAGATCGACAAGATCGTCACCAACCGCGTGCTCGCCCTCCCCATCTTTGGCGTCATCATGTTTGGCGTGTACTGGATTGCCATGGGGCCGTTTGGCACCTTCCTGACCGACTGGACCAACGACGTGCTGGGCGGCGAGTGGCTGACCGAGGGCTCGCGCGCCTTCTTCGAGGGCCTGGGTCTCTCTGACTGGCTCGTCGGCCTGCTCTCCGACGGCATCTTTGCCGGCGTCGGCGCCGTGCTGGGATTTGTGCCGCAGATGCTCGTGCTCTTCCTGCTGCTCGCCATCCTCGAGGACTGCGGCTACATGGCGCGCATCGCCTTCATCATGGACCGCATCTTCCGTCGCTTTGGCCTGTCGGGCAAGTCGTTCATCCCGATGCTCATCGGCACCGGCTGCGGCGTGCCAGCCGTCATGGCCTCGCGCACGATCGAGAACGAGCGCGATCGCCGCATGACCATCATGACCACCTGCTTCATCCCCTGCGGTGCCAAGATGCCCATCATCGGCCTCATCGCCGGCGCCCTCTTTGGCGGAGCGGCATGGGTCTCGACCAGCGCATACTTCATCGGCGTTGCCGCCATCATCATCTCGGGCATCATGCTCAAGAAGACCAAGATGTTCGCCGGCGACCCGGCGCCCTTCGTCATGGAGCTTCCGGCGTATCACATGCCCAGCGTCGGCAACGTCCTTCGCAGCACGTGGGAGCGCGGCTGGTCGTTCATCAAGAAGGCCGGCACCGTCATCCTTCTGTCCTCCATCATCATCTGGAGCCTCTCCAACTTTGGCACGGTCAACGGGACGTTTGGCATGGTCAATGCCCTCTACGAGGACAAGGCGGTCGCGACTGACGAGTACGTCGAGTCCGTGGCGGCTCGCATGGGCATTCCCGCCGACCAGGTCAGCCCCATGGATGACTCCATCCTCGCTGGCGTGGGCAACACCTTTGCCCCCATCTTCAGCCCGCTGGGATTTGGCTCTTGGAAACCAGCCGTGGCAACCGTCACCGGCCTCGTGGCCAAGGAGGAGGTCGTCTCCACCTTTGCCGTGCTGTACAACACCGACACCGAATCCGACGATTGGGACGACGAGGGATCGCCGATCTGGCCTATCGTCCGCGCCGACTTCGACGCGTTCTCATCTGGCCATGGCCAGCTTGCGGCCTTTGCGTTCATGATCTTTAACCTGCTGTGCGCACCGTGCTTCGCCGCCATGGGCGCCATCAAGCGCGAGATGAACAACGGCAAGTGGACCGCCTTCGCCATTGGCTACATGTGCGCGTTCGCCTACGCCGTCGCGCTCTGCGTGTACCAGTTTGGCCTCGCCGCCAGCGGCGCCATGAACCCGCTGGGACTGCTGGCCGCCCTCGCCGTTTTGGCAGGCGTCTGCTTCATGCTCTTCGTGAAGAAGTACGAGGAGCCCGAGAGGCTGCTGGTCGCGTAGCCTGACCACGACACTTGCACGACTTAGCCGCTCCCCAACCTGGGGAGCGGCTTCTTTATGGCGAGCGGGCGCGCATCGCGCCTTCGTGTAGGTTGGCTGCACGTCGTGGGCTTATCACGCGGCCAGAAGCAAGCCATTGTATAATTGTTTACCTTAGGTAACCCATATCGGATGGACCACCAACGCGCATCGAAGGAGGAGTCACATGGCAACCCTCGCCGTCAATCTGGCGGATGTCATCGTCGTCTCCGTCATCATCCTCGTCGTGGCGCTGATCGTCCGCGGCATGCTGCGTGGGACCATAAAGACCTGCGACCCCGGAAGCTGCAGCGGCAACTGCGGAAGCTGCGGGAGCACCTGCTCGAGCCCACGCATCAAGCTGAGCGCGAGCCAGGTCGAGCAACTCCGCCAACTGGACGAGCAACAGACAAGGAATGCATGATGATCAAGACGACCGTAGGCATCGATGGCATGATGTGCGAGATGTGCGAGGCGCACATCAACGATGCGTTTCGCAAGCACTTCGACGTCAAGAGCGCCAAGAGCAACCGGAAGAAAAAGCAGTGCGTCGTGGTGTCGGAGGAGCCCCTCGACGAGGAGCGCGTGCGCTCGGTCATCGCCGAGACGGGCTACGACCTGCTCTCCATCAGCTCGGAGCCATACCAGAAGAAGGGGTTCCTCGGCCTCTGGTGAGGCGGCACAAAACGTCTTCCCTTCCCTGAGGCGAGCGTCACTGCGGCGTTCGCCCTTTTGCAGCGCGCGCCCGTCCGCAATCAGCCCAGCAGCTCAAAGGCCCCTTGCGGGGCCATGTCGATGGCCCCATCTGAGCCGACCAAGAGCACCTGCAGGCCACTCTGCCCTGCCGCCCACGAGAGCGCCCGCTCTGCCCCCATCATGAACAGCGGCTTGGTGTAGCCGTCACCGTCGATTGACAGGTCGCTCACGATCGTCGCGCTGACCAGGTCGCTCTGCGCGGGGTAGCCGGTGCGTGGGTCGAGGATGTGCCAGTAGGACTTGCCGTCGCGCTCAAACCGGCGCTCATAGAGGCCGCTGGTCACGACCGAGCCGCCCGCAAGCGTCACGCGCGCTATGGAGTCGGACTCGCTGGCGCCGGGCTGCGGGTCGCGCACGCCCACCCGCCAGGGCGACCCGTCCGGCTTGGCGCCCAGCACCTTCACATTGCCGCCCAGGTTGACGTACCCACTGGTGACACCTGCGTCCTCAAGCTGCTCGACCAGCACGTCGGCGACGTAGCCCTTGGCAATGCCGCCCAGGTCAATCCTTGCCTGCGGATCGGCGAGGATCACCGTTCGTCCCGACACCTCCACACGCTCGTACCCGACATGAAGCAGCGCCGCCTCTATCTGCTCGTCTGTGGGAACGATGCCCTGCTTGAAGTCCCAGAGCGACGACACGGCACCGATGGTGATGTCAAAGAGCCCGTCCGACGCCTGGCAGTAGTCGAGCGCAAGCGTTATGAGCTCAGCGGTCTCGGAAGCGACCTCAACCGGCGCACCGCCGGCCGCGTTGATGCGCCCGACGTCGCTCGTGGGAATCGTTCGCGAAAGCGCCTGCTCAAAGCCTTGGCATCGCTCCACCACGGCATCGAGTACATCCTGTCCCATCACGCCCCCGACGACGCATGCGGTGTCGAAGCAGAAGAAGGAGCTCTGCAAGGACTGGGGCTCGGCGGTGCCTTGGCTGCCACCGACCTGAGACGCGCATGCGGGCAGGGTCCAAGACGCGCCGACAGCCGCGGCGATGGTCGCGTGCAAGAACTGGCGACGCGTTACAGACATGCATACCTCCCGATGACCGGCTTTCAGAGGGCGCCGCACGCGCGACGCATACGTGCGCATCATACCCTCAATGCATGCGCTTGGTCCTGCAAATGGCTACGATAGGATTCTGCCAACGCGAAAGGGCATGGAGATTCATGGATATGGCACGCATCATACGGGAGAACCGCGCGACAGTCGTGTGCGCCGCCGTCGTCGCTCTGGCGATTGGCGCGCTCTTTGCCCTTCGCCTTGCCATGTCAGGCCCCAAGGCCGGCCGACTGGTGGCGCTCGTGCACGACGCTGAGGGCGAAGTGCACGTGATGCCGCTCGACCGCGACGACACGCTTGTCGTGACGACGAGCGCTGGCACGAACACCGTCGCCGTCGAGGACGGAGCCGTGCGCATGGTCGATGCCGACTGCCCTCAACGCACCTGCCTGCAGGCGACCCCGCTGCGAACCCCAGGCCGCCAGATCATCTGCCTGCCCCACGAGCTGTGGATCGAGGTCGCGACCGAGGGGAGCGATGGCTCGGACATGGATGTCACCCAGGCGCAGGAGCTGAATGACAACGTCGATCTGGTGGCACGATAGCATGCGCGCGGCCGAGACGCTCTCCCCCAGCGAGGCCTTGCGTTGGACGCGCATCGGCGCTCTGGCGGCGCTGGCCATGCTCCTTGGCTACCTGGAGAGCTTCATGCCCATACCCATCCCCGGGGTCAAACTCGGACTAGCCAACATCGCGGTCCTTGCCGCACTGGCTGCCGGCGACGTGAGCGGGGCCTTCTTTGTTGGCGTCGTGAAGGTCGTTGCCACGAGCCTGCTCTTTGGCAACCCCGTCACCTTTGTCTACTCGGCTGTAGGGACGCTCCTCGCCTTCTGCCTGATGGCTCCCCTCTCGCAGCTGAAGACCATGCGCATCGAGATGGTATCGGTGGTCGGCGCACTCGCCCACGAGACCGGGCAGCTTCTGGTGGCGCAGGCCCTGTTGGGGACGCCCCTGGTCTGGTACAGCGCTCCCATCATGGCCATCGCGGGCTGCGTCACGGGCCTGCTCTGTGGTATCGGCGCAGAACACCTTGCACGACTTCTCTCGGCTGACGACATGCAGGTGGCAAGCACCGACGCCACCGACTCGCGAATCGTGCAGGCTGCCCCCCTCGAGCCCGAGCCCCTGTCGTGGAGGACGATCTCGCTCGTGCTTGCCTACCTTGCGCTGGTCGCCTGCGCCATGCACTCGAGTTCGCTGCTGTTTCTAGCCTGGAGTGTTTCGGCCGCGCTTCTGGCGTACCTTGCTGGAGGCGACGGCGTCCGGAAACTGCTGGCTGCCCTTGCCCCCATGGCCCCCATTGCGCTTCTGACGGTGATTGCGCAGATTGCCAACAACCAGCACGGGCCCTTGGTCGCAATCGTTGGTCCCATCGCGATCACACAGCCGGCACTCGCAATGTCGGCGGCCATGCTCACACGCCTTGCCAGCATCACCATCGCCAGTGTCGCACTCATAAGGCTGCTGGATTTTGGACAGCTGACCTCCCTTGCCCATGCCGCAACCACTCCACTGCGAGTGTTGGGCGTGCCTACGCGGGGACCTGAGCTTGCCCTATCCACGACGCTGCAACTTATCCCCCTGCTCACGACGACGGTCGAGCAGGCACGGGAACGTGGATACTCGATCTTTGAACGCAAGTTCTGGACCACATCGCTGCCAGAGCTGGCTGCTGAGCTCTACCAGGCCGCACGCGAGCTCACGGCAAACTGAGGTGGAATGGCCTCTGGAAGCCCCGCGGCCTTGATCCTCGAGGCCCGAGGCGACGTCGAGCGACCCGCTCAAGGTTTTGTATGCGCCTTTTTTCGAGGCTTTGGAAAAAGGCACCTACAAGTCACTTCGTATGTGCGCTTTAGGCCGGATTACGAGCAGTAAGATTACCGAGCCACGAAAAACTGCAAACAAAGCGCCAAAACGCCCTGCAGAGCACCAAATCAGCACCTACAAACCAGATCGTATGTATTCGCTTTGGAAGGAAGACGCCAAGCGCCTGTCGTGACACCGTCACACCCATCGTGGGACTTCGACTTGATCTGATTCGTCAATGTCGCGCAGCCACAGATAACGATCTCAGCTTCCCGTTCAGCGGCATCAATTTCGCAAATACATACAAACCGGGTTGTAGGTGCCTATTCGCGTAAAAAGCACCCCGATTATCAGTTTGTAGGTAGTTTTCGAGGCTCCTCACAAGTTGCCATCGATTTTCGAACGCAAAACGCACCTACAACCCAGGTTGTAGGTGCGTTTTTTCGTAGCTTCGAAAAAAGACGCATACAAAGTGTCATCGCCTCTGAAGGCCCACATGTGACTCAGCTAAAGCAGCTTGTCGATCTCCTTCTGCAGGGTGACGCTGTCCATGATGCCAACGCAGAGGGCGGACACTTCCCCATCAGCGGAGAAGATGATCGTCGTGGGGAAGGCATACACCCCAAAGTCCCTGGCTACCAGGTCGTTATCATAGTAGACAGGCAACCCCTCAAAGCCGTACTCCGCCAGCCATTCGGCCGTTCCCTCTTGGGTTTCCTCGGCCCCGTCGACCACGTCCACGAATGCAAAGGCAATCTTGTCGCCATAGCCGCTAGAGACCTCCTGGAAATCGGGTATCTCCTCCACGCAGTACGGGCACCACGTTGCCCAAAAGTTCACCACGAGGGGCTTGCCATCGGCGATGGCCGAAAGCCTGACCCCCTCGCCGGCATCGTTATAGACAATCGCCTCGTAGTCGGCCAAGTCGGCAATGCCGGGCCGCTCAGTGGAAGCCGCATCACCGCCCGCATCCGGCTGCGCCCCGGGCGACCCGCAGCCAGCACACAAGCCAGCAACTGCCAAAGCAAACGCAAACAGAGCCACTATCCCACGATGCGTCTTCCTCATGCCACAATCCCTTCTGGCATCGTTCATCAACCCGTGTTCTGCAGACCCGCCGCCACGCCGCTCACGCTGCAAAGGATGAGGTACGTGAGTCGCTCGCGCTCCTCCGGCGACAGGTTTCCGTCATCCATGCGGAGCTCCGCCAGGGCGCGCACCTGCGTCAGCGAAAGCACATTGACGAAGGGCAGGCGCATGCGCACCACCGGCCCAAGCACGTGACGGTTCTGCAGCGGCCAGTCGTTGCCGACGATCGCGAGCACCCACTTGCGCGTGAGTGCCATCTCTTCGAGCACCAGGGCACTCAGGTCCTCGCGACTTCCCAGCTCAAGGTAGGTGCGTGCCAGCATGTCGTCGGTCTTGGCGAGCGACATCTCGACATTGTCGATGAAAGTGGTAAACAGCGGCCACTCCTCGTACGCACGACGCAGCAGGTCGAGGTCGCCGCACGCCTCGCAGGCCGTGCCAAGCCCGTACCACGCCGCGAGGTTGATGCGTGCCTGGGACCACGAGAAGATCCAAGGTATGGCACGCAGGTCATCGAGCGAGGTGGCGCCAAGCCCTCGCCTGGCCGGACGCGAGCCAATGGGCATCAGGCCGATCTCCGCTAGGGGCGTCACGGTCGAGAACCACTCGGGGAAGCCTTCGGTGCCGAGCAGCGCGAGGTAGCGCTCACGCGAAGTGCGGTCGAGCAGCTCGGCGAGGTCGGCGAACTCCGTACCCATCTCGGTGTTCGTCCATTCGATCGACGGCGCGCTCTGCAGCAGCGTCGCACCCGCGACTGACTCCACGTGGCGGCGCGCAAGCGTCGGGTCGCCATAGCGCGCGAAGATGACCTCGCCCTGCTCCGTAAGCTTGAATCTGCAGTTGACCGAGCCTTTGGGCTGCGCGAGCACGGCGCGGTTTGCCGGTCCGCCGCCACGACCGACGGCACCTCCCCTACCATGCATGAGCGTCAGGTCGATGTAGTTGTCGCGCGCCCACGCGGCGATGCGTTCCTGCGCCAGATGAAGCATGATCGTCGCGGAAGTCGGACCGGCATCCTTGGACGAGTCCGAGTAGCCCAGCATGACCTCGAGGTTGCGCCCGTTCTCGTCGAGCCGCTTCTGGACCTCGGGCAGGCGAATCATCTCCGACAAGACCGGCACCGCGTTCTTCAGGTCCTCTACCTGCTCGAACAGCGGTATCACGTCAAGTGTGGGCACGTCGGAGTCATGCGCGAAGGCCAGGCGTGCGAGCTTGTACACGTTGGCAACGTCCTGCGCGGACTTGGTGAACGAGATGATGTAGCGCCTCGCCGCACGCACACCGTTGCGACGCTGGATGGTTCCGATGGCGCGGAAGGTGTCGAGCACCTCGCGAGTCATGGGTGCCAGCTCGCCGCGCTCACCCGTGCGCCCGTGCTCCTCGATGTCGGCCAACGCCCGCGCATGCACGATCGAGTGCTGCCGGAATTCCATCTCGACCATGTGGAAGCCGAAGGTCTCGACCTGCCAGATGAGACGCTGGAGCGGCCCATAGGCCTCTCGGACGGCACCTGCATGAGCCAGCGACTCCTGCACAACCCGCAGGTCCTCGAGCAGTTCGTCGGCATCGGCATACATGATGTCGGCCGTGCGCGCGATGGTCGCATCTAGACGGTTGGCGATTACCAGCATGACGGCACGATGCAGCTCGCTGGCGCTCATCTCCTCGGCGCGCGCGGAGAGTGCCTCGCTCATCTCGACCTGGTGTTGCCACAGGTTGAGCAGGGCATACGAGGGGGGCGTGAAGCTTGCGTCGAGCGTGAGGTTGGTGCCAACGCGCTCGGTCTCGCGCGCAAGCCGCTCGACCATGTGCGTGCGGAAGCGCTCAGAGACCTGGCGGCTGACCTTTGCCGTGACGTTGGGATTGCCGTCGCGGTCCGACCCGATCCAGCTCCCCGGATGGAAGAACGCCGGACACACGGCCGGCACCGTTCCGGCACGCTCGCCCAGCTCCCAATCGTCAAAGCGGCGATAGACGTCGGGCACCATGTCAAAGAGCGTGTTATCAAAGATGTCGATGATGGTCCCGGCCTCGACCACGGGCGTCGGCTTGGTTATGGCAATCGGTGAGGTGCGCAGCAGGGCGTCGATCTCCTGCAACATGCGCCGCTCGTTCTCGACCAGGTCGGCGCCGGCGAGACGCGGCCGCACCTCGAGCAGCCCCGCGATGCGGCGGATCTTGCCTTCGACCGCCTTGCGACGCGCCTCGGTGGGATGCGCAGTAAACACGGGATGGAACTCGAGGCGCGAGAGCAGGACGCGAGCCTTGTTAGGACCGCACTCCTCGACCAGCCGGCGGTACGCGCGCACGATGTCGTTGACCGGGTCGGCGTCCTCATTCGTCGGAACGGTGCTCTCGCGTTCGCGCAGCTTGCTCACGCGATAGCTCTCCTCGCAGATGTTGGCAAGGTGGAAGTATGCCGCAAAGGCCCTCGTCACCATCGTCATCCGCTCGACCGGCAGGTCGTCGACGAGCGCCGCCGCATCGAGGAAGGCCTGCTCCCTATCCTTGGGCGACAGGTTGTCCGCCTTTGCGGCGACCGAGTAGGTCAAAAGCTCGTCGAAGGTCACGCGCAGGTCGTGATCGTACTCGTCGAGCACGCGTCGCACCAGACGGAGGAACAGGACCAGGTTGTCGCGGATGGACTCCGGCACGTCCACTCCTCGCAGCGCCTCTTGTGCGAGGGCAATCTCGTCGTTTGTCCTATGAGTCGTGAGCAAGTCTCCTCCTCAAGACATCGTATGGCCCGTCAGTCGGCCATTTCCTTCAGACACACACCATACCCGAAGCGATGGGGCACGGCAGCTTTACAAACCCATGACATGCAGAATCCACCGGGCGGCCAAGGCCCGGAGATAATGGTTTGGCAATGTGGAGGCACTCCGCGAGAGACCGACGATGGGCCCACATGGTCGGCCGCGAACATACAATGAAGGCTTGTGACGCCGCATCGGGCAGAGAGAGGTACGGAATGGCGCCAAGGCCATTTTCAAAGAGAGGCAACGCCGATACGCCACGGCAGGACGAAGGTGCCCGCCGCGAGCCCTTCCTGCGGCGCATCGTCAATGCGTGGTGGGAGCGGCTGTTTGTGCTGCTCTTTGGCAGGGCACCCCTCGACAGCCTCGCCAGCATGTACTCTCCGGGCAAGACCGGACACGACTACGTGTGGAACACCATCGGCCAGACCATGTGGGGCGCGACGCTGCCCGTCCTCACCATCATCGCCACGCAACTGGCCGGCGCAACGGAAGCGGGGCGGTTCAACCTCGCCTTTACCATAGCGACGCTACTGCTCTTTGTGGCCAACTACGGCGTGCGAACCTACCAGGTATCCGACATCGACGAGATGGAGTCGTTCGGAGCCTATCAGGTGCAGCGAATCATGACCTGCATGATCATGCTGGCCGCCGGCGCGGCATACTGCACGGCACGCGGCTATGACGCGGACATGAGCCTCATCGCCGCCGGGGCTTTTGGATATCGCGCCATCGACGCGCTGGCCGACGTGTACGAGGGCCGGCTGCAGCAGATGGACAAGCTCTATCTCTCCGGCATCTCGGTCTCGCTGCGCGTGGCCATCCCGCTTGCCACCTTCACGGGGCTGCTGCTGACCACATCGAGCCTCCCCACGGCCAGCATCGGGCTCGCCGTGGCAGAGCTGGCGGTGTTTCTTTTGGTATCGCTCCCGCTTGCCCTGCTCGAGACGCCTGTCTCACGCAAGTGGGAGATGCTTGAGGTGCGCGAGATCTTCGTCGAATGCTTCCCCGCCTTCGCGGCGATGTTCCTGTTCAACCTCATCGAGACCATGCCCAAGTTCGCGATGGAGGGGGTCCTCCCCTACGAGGACCAGGTCTACTTCAGCGCCATCTACTTTCCCGCCCAAACCGCGCTCATGATCGTGGGCTTCATCTACAAGCCCCAGCTCGTGCGGCTGGCAGGCCTCTGGCAGGACACGACCAGGCGGGGACGTTTTGACCTTATCGTGGCGGGCATGCTGGGAGCGTGCGTCATCGTGACCCTCGGTCTGCTCGCGTTCATGTCGGTAGTCGGCATCCCGCTGTCGAGCATCCTGTATGGCACCGACTTCGAGCGTTTCCGCACCGCACAGTACCTTATGCTGGCCGCAGGCGGGCTCGCCGCCGCCATCGACTTTCTGTTTCAGATTCTCACGGTCCTGCGCGAGCAGGCGACCGCCCAGCGCCTGTATCTGCTGGCATTCGTCTTCGTGACCGTCGCGTCCACGATCATGATTCGGGCGACGGGGTTCATGGGCGCCGTGCATGCCTACCTTGCCGTCATGGTGCTGCTCTTTGTGCTGCTCATGCTGCAGTACGCGGTCGTGCGCGTTAGGAACCGCTCGTAAGGCAGGCCGGCCGACAGGTCGTGACCAGGCTAGTCATCCATGCCGAGGCGCCTGCGGGAGCTCTTCACCTGTGACCTGCGGCGCTTAGCATCGAGCCGACGCTGCTTGGCGGCCTTGCTGGGTTTGGTCGCCTTGCGGACCTTTGGCCTGCGCGAGCGCAACTCGAGTTGCTGGCGGATCTTGCGCAGGCAGGTCATGCGGTTTTGCAGCTGGCTTCGCTGCTCGCGGCTCGTGACCACGATGCCCGTGGGAAGATGACGCATGCGCACGGCGGAGTCGGTCGTGTTGACGCCCTGTCCACCCGGTCCCGAGGCATGGAAGACCTCCACCTCGCACTGCCTGGCCAGGTCGTCGTCCGACAGGCGTGCGAGGCGCGCATAGTCCGCATATGTCAGGTACGCATCGCTCATGGGACTGCGATTGTATCACGTGGGCACGCCAAGCGCGTCCCTGGACCACAGCGCACCGGCTAGGCAGCCTTCTTCGAGGAGCCCTCGCCCGTCTCTGCCTCCGCGTCCGATAACGCCGTATCCGGGGCGAACTCCTCAGCGCCAAAAGAGATCTCCCCGGTTGACGAAGAATAGCCACTGCCGAGGACCTGCTTGCAGAAGTCATTGGCCCACGACACGGTGAGCGAGGTGTTATCGGTTTCGTTCGACTCGAGGTAGTTGGTCTTGGCCAGCGCATCAGTGTAGTCGCGCAGCAGATAGGTGGTCATGTTCTTGCCGATGCCCTTGTGCGTGACCGTAGGCACCAGCGAGCAGCCCGTCACCGAGCAGGTCCCATCGACATCCTTGGCCATCGTGACCTTGGCGATGCCTCCCACCAGGTTCTCGTTGTCGACCTGCGTGCTGATGAAGTTGCCCACGGACCAGAAGCAGGGCACCTTGCGCCCGTCGGATGCGGTCAGGATCTCGACTGGCTCGATGACATGCGGATGCCCGCCGATAATCACGTCGGCCCCGGCATCGAGGAAGGCCTCCGCCATCTCTCGCTGCGCCTGGACGGGCTCAAGCATGTACTCCTCGCCCCAGTGCGGGAACACGACAACCATGTCGGCTGCAGCGTCGGCTGCCCGCACGGTCCGCTCGACGCGATCCTCGTCGAGCATCGACACGACACCCTTGGGATCCTCGTAGCCGTTGAGGACAGACGTGTAGTTGAGCAGAGCGACCCTGAATCCATCCTTCTCGTAGACATAGAGGTCATCGACGGATGACGACGAGTCGTCGGGATCAGCCACACCGATGACCTCCACCTCAGGATGCTTCGTGCGCCAGAACGAAAGCTCGCTCGAAAGCCCCTCATAGCCCATGTCCATCGCATGGTCGGTCGCCCTGAGGATGACGTTGAACCCGGCCTTTGCCTCGGCATCCCCCATCTCCTGCGGTCCGTTGAACTCCGGATAGCCCGAGAACTCGAACAGGTCACCGCCCAGCACCGTCTCTTGGTTGACCACCTTGAGGTCGGCGCCCTCGAGCTCCTCTCCGATATGTGCAAAGACGTGGTCGTAATTGCGCGAGCCGCTGTCACTGAAGCCACTCGTGTACACGCCCTCGTGCTGTAGGATGTCGCCGATCATTGCCAGCTCGATGGTGACGGGTTCCTGCTCCTTCGCCTTGGTGGTCTGCTCGACCTGCTCCTGCCGCTTGGGGGCGAAGGTCTTCGAGACGCACCCGACGACGCCGCGAACGGCGAGAACCACCAGCACGACACAAAGGATCAGCGCAATGCCGCTTACGACGAGGCGACGATTGCGCTCGCGCATGCGCCGCTCGCGATAGGCACGGGCCTTGCGGGCACGCATCTGCCTCGACTGGCTGCGGGCAGGACGTCGACCACGCGTGCGCACTGTGCTCTGCTGGCCGTGCCGTTGGGTCGAACCGCGACTCGGACGCATGTTGGTAGACGAGGCGCGACGGTCAGCCGCATGACGCGACGCCGTTCGGGAACTCCGGTGGTCGCCGACATCGCGTGATTGCGTGCCACGCGACCTCACACTATGTGACCGCAAGCCCGACCGCTGCGAGTCAGTCGCATGCCGCCGCGAGCTGGATTGGCGTGCATCAGACGACCGGCGGCTCCGTGATGACGACCCTTGGCGCGCATCGCGACGGTGTCGCGAATCCTCACGGAAGTAATCGTCTTCCCATGCACTCTGTTGTCTTCTATCGGCCATCGATCCCCCTGCAGCCACAGGCGCTGGTGCACGACCAGCCCGATGGGCCGCACCACGTTACATCCATATCGATTTAAGGATAGTGCGGCACGCCGGGTAGTAGGTCAGATTCCCTGCAATCTGTCGAGAGGCGTGACATCAGCAGGCTGTATGCGACATGGCGCTTCGTTGGACCACGTTTTGTCACCAGAGTGCGGAGCAGGGCACTATGTACGCTGAGAACGTGACTTTGCATCCGTTGACGTCCACAGTTGGCCACTGTGTACGCCGTAGACGAAAAACGAGCCCTCTGCGGCCCGATTTCTCGTTACTGGCGTCCATAGTTGAACACTGTGTACGGTAAACACGCAACTTTGCGCGCATGAGCGTCCATAGTGCCAACGCAATCCCGCCTAACAAAGACGCCCGTCAAGACAACCGCCACGGGAGAGGCCTCTCCCGTGGCAGTGCAATCCATATCATGGAGCGTCTGCGCCCGAGCTTACAGAAGCCTCAGCGAGACCTCCTGGAGCTGGGCGTCGGTCACCTCGCTCGGGGCCGCGCTCATCAGGTCCGAACCGCTCGAGGTCTTGGGGAACGCCATGACCTCGCGGATGGAATCCGCGCCCGCCAGCAGCATGCACACGCGGTCGAGGCCCAGGGCAAAGCCGCCCATCGGGGGCGCGCCAAACTTGAGCGCCTCGAGCAGGAAGCCAAACTGCTCCTGCGCGCGCTCCTCGGTGAAGCCCAGCATCCTGAGGATGCGCATCTGCAGGTCGGCGTTGTGGATACGCATGCCACCTCCGCCTGCCTCGAAGCCATCCATGACAAAGTCGTAGGTATACGAGCCAATGGACAGGGGGTCGCTGTCAAGACGGTCGATCTCGGACTCGATGGGCTGGGTGAAGGGCTGGTGCTCGGCAGCGTACGCCTGACGCTCCTCGTCCCAGTGGAACAGCGGGAAGTTCACGACCCACAGGAAGTCGTGTCCCTCACGCGGCACGTCGAGCACGTTGGCCATGTGCACACGCATGCCGCCCAGGATCTCGTCGGTGGCGAGTCGCTCGCCCACGGCAAACAGGATGAGGTCGCCGGGGTTGGCACCCATCGCCTCCTTGAGCGCATCGATCTCGCCCTCGGAGAGGAACTTGGCAATGGGGCTCTGGACCGAGCCATCCGCCTTGAGGGCGACCCACGCAAGGCCCTTGGCACCAAAGGTGGCGGCGACGTTGGCAAGCTTGTCGATCTTGGAGCGACCCCACACGCCGGCTCCCGGCGCGCAGATCGCCTTGACATATTGGCCCTCGGTGGCAACGGCCGAGGCAAAGAGCTTGAATCCCGACTCGGCGAAGACGTCCGTGACGTCATGAAGCTCCATGCCGATGCGGGTGTCAGGCTTGTCGGCACCATAGGTGTCCATCGCATCCCAGTACGAGATGCGGCGGAGCGGCAGCTGCATGTCGACGCCGACCTTACCGAAGGCGTCGCGCAGCACATCCTCGAGGGCGCCCATCACGTCATCCTGATCGACGAAGCTCATCTCGATGTCCACCTGCGTGAACTCGGGCTGGCGGTCGGCGCGCAGGTCCTCGTCGCGGAAGCACTTCGCGACCTGGTAGTAGCGCTCGACGCCGCCCACCATCAGCAGCTGCTTGAGGAGCTGCGGGCTCTGCGGCAGGGCGTAGAAGTGACCCGGCTGGGTGCGGCTGGGCACCAGGAAGTCACGAGCGCCCTCGGGCGTGGACTTGAACAGCGCCGGCGTCTCGACCTCCATGAAGGCGCGGTCGTGCAGCGCCTGACGGATGGCAAAGGTGAAGTCGGAACGCAGGCGCAGGTTGGCCATCATCTTGGGGCGACGGATGTCGAGGTAGCGATACCTCAGGCGCAGATCCTCGCTGGTCTCGATGTGGTCCTCTATCTGGAACGGAGGCGTCTGGGAGGTGTTGAGGACCTCGATCCTCGAGACGAGCACCTCGATCTCGCCGGTCGCGAGGTTGTGGTTGGTCTGCCCCTCGATGCGATGGCGCACCTCGCCCTCGACGAGGACGGGCCACTCGGGACGAACCGTCTCGGCCGTGGCGAAGGTCTCGGCATCGCACAGGTCGGGGTCGAGGAACACCTGGGTCAGGCCCTCACGGTCGCGCAGGTCGATGAAGATGAGGCCACCAAAGTCGCGGCGGCGCCAGACCCAGCCCGTAAGCGTGACCTTCTCGCCGATGTTGTCGCTGCGCAGCTCACCGCAGGTATGGGTATGCAGGGAAAAGCTCATGCGTTAGATCCTCTCGTCATGTCCGCCCCGTGTCGGTACGGGCGGATTCTCACCAGACGCGGCGCGCACGTAGACGGCGTGCGCACACGATAGGCGATTGTACTACGAGAGGGCTCGCCCCACGCATGCCAAAGGCAACAAGTTTGATGCCCCAACGCCATGAACACAGAGCGTGGCCTACAGCGAGCCGTGGACCGTCGCCGTGTCCCAGTCAAAGGCGTCGCCGAGCACTCCCGCGCAGTAGTCGTAGTACCAGCCGGCCGTACCGCCCTCCCCTGCCCAGCTGCTCACCGTGCTCTGCGCCGCCAGGTCGTCGTTGTAGTCAGGGAGCTTGTAGGTCGTCATGTTGGTGGTGTAGGGCTCCTTCTGGGTGACTGTGGGGATGAACTCGTACGATGTCACGCGGGCACCATCATCGTCCTTCACGAAGTCGACCTTGGCCATGCCGCCCAGCATGTTGCGTGCGTCGTTCTGCGTCGACACGAAGTTGCCTACCGACCAGAACACCAGCATGCGGTCATCCCCCTCGCCCAGGACCTCGACGGGCTGGATCACGTGGGGATGCCCGCCGATGACCACGTCGACCCCAGCATCCTGGAAGACGCTCGCCCAGTAGTACTCGCTCTCGACCGGAGAGGTCTGGTACTCCTCGCCCCAATGCGCGAAGACCACCACGATGTCCGCCTGCTCGTGCGCCGCTTCGACGTCGACCCTGATGCGGTCCTCGCTCATGATGCCCATGACCTGCTCGTCATAGGAGGGGTCGACGTTTGCGTTCAGCACGGCCGTATAGTTGAGCAGGGCAATGCGGAAGCCATCCTTCTCAAAGACGTAGGGGCCGGCCGGAGACGTGCCACCCGCCGGGGCGATGCCGTCGCCGTCCGGGTCGGCCGCCCCAATGACCGCCATCTCGGGATGGTTGTTCGCCCAAAAGGCAAGCTCGGACGAGACACCCGCATACCCCATGTCAAAGGTGTGATTGGTCGCACGCAGGATCACGTCGAACCCCACCGCAGCCTCGGCGTCACCCACCTCCTGCGGGCTGTTGAATGCCGGGTACCCCGAGAAAGGCCAGTTGTAGCCGCCCAAGATGGTCTCCTGGTTGACCACCGCGACGTCTGCCTCCCGCACGTCGTCGGCGATGTGCGCAAAGAGGTGATCGTAGTTGAGGGAACCGTCCTCCATGTTCCCGCTGCCTATGACGCCCATGTGCATGAGGATGTCGCCGATCATCATGAGGCGGACCGAGACCGGCTCGACATGCGGGGGCTCGGGCGGGGCAGGCTCGGGTTCGGGCGCCGGCTCATCGACAGCTTCGAGCGGAGCGGACTGCTGGCTAGAGGCAACCTCCTTCGTCGAGGCCTGCTTTGGCCCGCCTTTGCCGGTCAGCGTCGCAAGCGCCACTGCCGAGACGACGGCAAGTGCCAGGGCAAGCGCCAGCATGAGCACACCCAGCCTGTGGCGTGCCCCACCGGGCTCCTCATGTGCCTGTCTGTCATCTTTGGGGTAGTTCTCGCTCATGGGCAACCTCCTTCAGCGCTCATGATACGCTCAGGCGGCAAAAGATTTCCCGCTTCCGGGACCAACACACAAGGACGGATACCAATGCGTTACAAAGCCGTGGTCTTTGATCTGGACGGAACCCTGCTCGACACCCTCGAGGACCTGCACCTCGCCACCAACCACGCGCTGGCGGCCAACGGGTTTCCGGCGCGCACGAAGGAGGAGGTGCGCAGCTTCGTGGGCAACGGGTATCGGCGACTGGCACGGCTGGCATCGCCCGAGGGGACGCCCGACGCGGCCCAGGAGCAGGTCCTGCGTGACTTCAACACCTACTACCTTGCCCATGACCAGGACCACACCGGTCCCTACGAGGGAATCCCCGAACTTCTCGAGCACCTGAGGGCAGCGGGCATGCCGCTTGCAGTCGTATCCAACAAGGGCGATGCCGCCGTGCAGGACCTGATGGCACACTACTTCCCCGGCAGCTTTGAGGCGGTGGCCGGCGAGCGAGAGGGCGTGAGGCGCAAGCCTGCCCCGGACACCGTGCTTGCCGTCATGGAGCAGCTGCACGTGGCGGCAGGCGACATCGTGTACGTGGGCGACTCGGAGGTCGACGTGGCCACCGCGCAAAACGTCGGCTGCGACTGCATCGTCGTGACCTGGGGCTTTAGGAGCGTCGACGAGCTGGTGCGCGCCGGCGCCACGGTGATGGCGGACACCACCAACGAGCTCGAGCGACTGCTGCTGGCATAGCCCCTGAAGGAACAGAGCCAAGAAGCTGCAGGTAAAACGGGGGCAGGCCGCACAAGCCTGCCCCCGTCGAGCATTGCGCCCTTTGGGCGCCGAGACTATCCTGCGCTCACGGCATACCAGCCGATGCCCTCGTCGACCCAGCCATTGGCAATCAGGCTGTTGTGCTCTTCGACGTTCGACGTGTAGTTATGGCTGCCGGTAATGGCGCTGGGATTGTACTCGCGCAGCAGGGGAACGGTCTGGTTGGGATCGCTGTACCAGCCGATGCCCTCGTCGGCCCAGCCGCCGGCGACAAGCGAGTCGCGTTCGATGGCGTTCATGGTGAAGTGATGCTCGCCGGTGTTGGGGTTGGAGAGGCGATAGACCGGAATATCCGAGGTGGCAGGCGCGATCCAACCCAGGCCCTCGTCATTCCATGAGGCGGCGATGAGCGCATCGCGCTCGACCGTGCTGGTGGTGTAGAAATGCTCGCCCGTCACGGGATTGTACAGACGGTACACCTCGACGGTCCCCGCAGCCTCTGCGGCCTGCCCGGCGTCATCCGAGGCGGCGTTGTCGCCGATAAACGGGATGTCCTCCGGGATGCTCGGCATGCCCTCGGGGAGGCCCGGGACCTTGCATCCGGCGAGCACCACCATCAATGCCACAGCTGTCAAACCCTTGATCACCTTACGCATATGCATCGCCCCCACTCCAGTTGATGTTGTAGAACATCCAAAATCGTAGCAGACCCACCCCTTTCCGACAGCTTTCTTATTCCGCTCGTTACGCAGGTGCACAAAGCGGCCTATCGAGCGGAGCGCGCCCTCCAGTCGCCTTGGACCCCAAGCGGCATGCGCGGGATATGCGACTTACAACATGCATCGCCAACGAAAGCCCATCGTCGTACTACAATCTAAGTCCGCTTTGAAAAATGGATGGTGCCGCCGGGCAAGTCGGCGTGCCGGGAGGGGCAAGACCGCTTGCCTAATGGGCCACATGCCCCATGGCGGCGCGTGCGCTCGGCGGGTATCATCTATGCATGAGGTTTCAAACCTTAAGAGAAAGGACTCGTTATGGGCAAGAAGGCAACGGAGGCTCTCGACATCTCCTACGATCAGCTGGCAGAGTACCTGCACGTCAACCACTCTGTCTACATGAAGGTCGACAACAACGTCTATTACCTGACCGACTGCAACTTCGAGGCTTGGCGCGCACAGGACACCAGCCGTCGCAACCATAAGAACCACTTTGTTGACTGCAGTCCGCTGGTTCCCACCGTTGACGAGTTCCTCTCCCTTCCGTTCATTCACGGCAAGACCATCCAGGAAGAGTTCGATCACGCTACCTTCTACGCCTCCGAGAGCGGCAAGAGCGAGTAGCAGCGCATTCATTTGTTAGGCAAGGGGTGCCCTCACAGTGTGGGGGCACCCCTTTTTGGTCTGGACTAAGGGCATGCCGTGGGAGCTGTCCCTGCGGCACATCCACCTCTACTGGTAGTGCAGGGACTCGACCGGGTCGAGCCTGGCCGCTCGGCGAGCGGGATAGTAGCCAAAGAGCACGCCGATGAGGACGCAGATGCCCGTGGCCATCACGACAGCATGGATGTCGATGGCAGGCGTGATGGTCGTGTCACCCAAACCCAGGCCCGACGCCATCGTCCCGCCTGCGAGCGCAGCCAGGGCGTATGCCCCCAGATACCCCAGCAGGATGCCGATGACTCCGCCCGCGAGGCACAGGCACACCGACTCGAGCAGGAACTGCTTGGTGATGTCGGAGCTCCGGGCGCCCAACGCCTTGCGCAGGCCGATCTCGCGGATGCGCTCGGTCACGTTGGTGAGCATCATGTTCATGATGCCAATGCCGCCGACCAGCAGCGATATGCTCGCCACCGCCGTCATGATGAGCTGGAACGCCCCCATCATGGTATCGAGCTCGTCAATGACGGACTGCATGGTGTAGATGTAGGTGCCGTCCTCGATTGCTTCGTCGTCCACGTTGTAGTAGGTCTGTATCTTGTGCTTGGTGGTGTCGACGATCTTCGTGATGTCGGTGTCCTCGCTCGCGAGGCCGACCATGCCGCTGACGTCCCAGCTGCCGCTCAGGCGCGCCGCGCAGGTCGAGAACGGGATGTACGCGGTGCCGCTGTCCCCGCTCCCTCCCATGTCGGACTCGATCACGCCCACCACACGGTAGGAGACGCTGCCGATCTGCACGGTCTTGCCCACCACCTGCTCGTCATGCTTGCCATACAGGTTTCTGACCGCGCCCTGGTCAAGCACGGCCACCAAGGCGCCGTCGCTCTCGTCCTGCTCCGTAAAGTTCTCCCCCTGCAGGAACTTGAGGCCCATCACGTGAAAGTAGACGGGCTCCGTGCCTACCACCGACGCGTCGAAGCTCTTGGTCTCGGACGTGGTCTTCGCACTCGCATAGGTGATCGGCGCGACGGCCTCGTACTCCGGCATCATCTGCGTCAGGGCGTGCGCGTCGTCGAGGGTGACCGAGCGGTCGAGATAAAGGTAGATGTTGACCAGGCGTGCCTGGTTGAGACCCAGCTCGCCCACGAGGGACTGCTTGATTCCACCGATGAGGGCTGTCATTGCGATGACCGCGGAGATGCCGATGACGATCCCCAGCACGGTCAGCAGGCTGCGCCCCCGATTGGCATCGAGCGCAGAGGCGGTCTCGTATGCAAGGTCTCTCATCCTCATGTCGAGCTCCTGATCGTATGGTCTGCCGCGACAAGGGCACGCTCCTGCTCGTCGGTGAGCAGCTTGCCGTCACGAATGTGCACCGTGCGGTCGGCCCAGGCAGCCACATCCGGGTCGTGCGTGATCAGCACGATGGTCTTGCCCTCGCTACGCAGGCGCCTGAAGGTCTTGAGCACCATCTCGCCCGTCGCCGAGTCGAGGTTGCCCGTTGGTTCGTCCGCCAGGATGACGGCAGGGTCGTTGACCAGCGCGCGGGCAATGGCGACTCGCTGCATCTGACCACCTGAGAGCTCGTTGGAGCGATGGTCGTAGTACGCCTCGGGGAGCGAGACGGCCTGCAGCGCCCTGACGGCACGCTCCTCGCGCTCCCTGACCGGGCAGTCGGAGTAGATGAGCGGCAGCATCACGTTGCGCAGGACCGTCGCGCGGGGCAACAGGTTGAAGGACTGGAACACGAAGCCCAGGCGTGTGGCGCGCAGCTCGGCGAGCTCGTCGTCGTCAAGCGTCGAAACGTCGACTCCCTCGAGCTTGAACGTGCCCGACGTAGGCGTGTCGAGGCATCCGAGCGTGTTCATGAGGGTCGACTTGCCCGATCCGGACGGGCCCATGATGCAGAGGAACTCACCACGGCTCACCTGCAGCGAGACCCCCTTGAGCGCATGGGTGTAGCCCGCCGCCGACTCGTATATGCGGTGCACGTTGCGGATGTCAATGACCGGAAGCATGGCGGCCACCTACACCCCACTGCCAAGGTCGTTGGAGGCGGCTCCCACGAGCACCTTCTCGCCCTCCTGCAGGCCCTCCTCGATGACCGCCTGGCTGGAGTTTCGCATGGAGACCTTGACCGTCCGCGATTCCGTCTGCAAGGGATCATCGCCGGTCACCACCTGGACGGTGGCGCCAATGTCGCCCTCTGTGACGGCGGCCGCCGGGACCACCAGCGCGTTGTCTGCGTTTGCGGTGAGGATCTTGACCGTCGCGGTCATGCCCTCACGCAGCTTGGGGTCGGGATTGGCAATCACGAGGCGCACGTGGAAGGTCACGACACCGCCGCCCGTGCCGCCGCTCTCTCCGCCAGAACCAGTGGCGATCGTGGCGACCTCGGTCACCACGGCGTTGCACTCGACGTCGGGAACCGCCGAGAACGTCACCGTTGCGGGCTGTCCCTTCCTGATGTTGAGGACGTCGATCTCATTGACCTCGACGTCCACCGACATCGAGTTCACGTCGGAGATCTGCACGAGCGATCCACGCGACGTGCTTCCCGTCGTGGTGCCGCCCGTGGCACCTCCCACGGATTCGCCGACCTTGGCGCCCACCGCCACGACGTTGCCCGACGAGGGAGCCTTGACCGTGCGCTTGTCCGCGTTCTTCACGGCCTCGTCATAGGCCTCGTTGGCCTTGGTCAAAGCCGCGTTTGCAGTAGTGACCGCGCTTTCGGCGGACTGGATGGCCGAGACGAGCGAGGCGTCGGCCGGAGCCTCGGGATAGGTAGGCTCAACGCCTGCCGGCTGGGGCTCGGAGGGAACCTCGGCGAGGGCGTCCTGATAGGCACGATAGTTCTCGAGATCGATGTAGTACTGATCCTTGAGGCGCTGCCATTCCTGATAGATGGCAGAGGTCGGATCGTCGTTTGGCGCAGCGCCGGGATCCTTGGGCTCCCCGCAGGCGAGGCTGTCCGCATAGCTCTTGAGCTGCTCCCACTCAAAGTGGCGATCGACGTAGTTGTTCCTGGCGTCCTCCCACTCGCTGTGTCGCGCGTCGGCCTCGGCAAACTGCTCGTAGTACCTGTCCCACACCTCGTCACGCGCCGCGTAGGCCGCGCTGACCTCCTGCTGTGCCGAGTCGACACCCTGTTGTGCCGTCTGCACCCCCTGCGCGGCGTCGCGGACGGCCCGATCGAGGCTCTCGTTCTTGAGCGTGAAGAGCACGTCACCGGTGTTGACATGCTGCCCCTCCGAGACCATGACGGCACCGATGATGCCATCGACCTCGGGCGTCACCATCACGGTGCTGCCCGCCTTCAGGGCACCGGAGCTAGTGATTGAGTCCTCGAAGTTGGCGCGCTCGACCACTGCGATCTGAGGCTCGGACTCCACGTCCGCCCCCTGCGCGGAGATGAATCGCATGCCAAGGGCCACCGCCGCGAGGCCGCCCACCAGCGCGGCAGCCGCAATCAGGCGCAGGCGCTTCTTGCGCTGCTTCTCGGCGCGCCGGCGCTCAAGGTTCTTGAGCGCAAGCTGTGCGCCGATCTCGTCGTCATCCATCGGATCGGTTGGCTCTGCGAGAGGCGCATCCGACGAGACCACATCGAGCGTCTCTTGGACGACCTCGGTCTCGTCATCACGCAGGTCGGCAGTAGGCTTCTTTTTGTTGAAAAACATATGAGCCCCATTTCTTCATGTAAGCCGCAAATTGGGACGCAAACCAGTGTACATATCTTGGCACAAGGCAGCGTCAACATTGTCCAGCTTTCATCCATCACTTATACGAAACGGCAACGCCAGCGGCTCACCATCCGACGAAGTTTCATGAGATGAGCTGGATGAGCTGTCCTTCTGCACACAAAACGGGGTCTGGAACGCTTTCCAGACCCCGCCCTAGGTACGCATGTCGTGAAGACGCGCTAGCTGCTCTTGATGCCCGTGCTTGCCTCGGTCGTCTCGGCCACCGCATCAACAGGCTGGCCGTCCTCGCTGCGCTCGAGTGCCTTAATGAGCACGCGGTAGGCATTCTCGGTGGCATACTGGTGGGGCGATCGCTTGGCATATTGCCTCACGGCGGCCTGCGACTTGTTGATGGGCTGCAGCGTGCCAGCACCGGCCACGCAGCCTCCCGGGCACGCCATGCCCTCGAGCAGGTAGCCAGGGTACTTGCCCTTGATGGCATCCTTCATCATCTGGCGGCACGCCGTCAGGCCCTCGGCGTTGAAGACCTTGATGTCGATGGACGGGTCCTTCTTCTTTACGGCGTTGACCACGGCATTTGCCACGCCGCCCGCCACGGCAAAGCCACGGGCGTCGGCACTGGCCACGTCAAAGTCGCTCTTGTTGTCATCCTCGAGCTTGAGGTAGTCGATCTCGCAGGCTTCCATCATGCCGGCCATCTCCTCGAAGGTGAGGACGAAGTCGACCTCCGAGCGCACGCTGCGGCGCATGGCCTCGAGCTTCTTTGCCGAGCACGGGCCCACGAAGACGATCTTTGCGTTGGGGTGCTGCGTGCGGATCATGCGCGCCGTCAGGACCATGGGAGTCAGCGCCATCGAGATGCAGTCGGCATGGTCGGGGAACTCCTTCTTTGCCATGACCGACCATGCGGGGCAGCAAGAGGTGCCCATAAAGGGCTGGTCACCCTCGATGACCTCCTCGATGAAGTCATCCGCCTCCTCGACGGTGCACAGGTCGGCACCAATGGCAACCTCCTCGACACCCGCAAACCCCAGCAGCTTGAAGGCCTCGCGCAGCTTGCCCACGTTGCCCCTGCCGCCAAACTGGCCGACGAAGGCCGGCGCGACGGCCGCGATGACCTCCTCGCCATTGAGGATCGAGTAGATGACCTGGGCTATCTGGCTCTTGTCGGCGATGGCGCCAAAGGGGCAGTTGATGAGGCATTGGCCGCAGCTCACGCACTTCTCGTAGTCGATCTGCGCGCGGCCGTGCTCGTCGGAGCCGATGGCCTTCATGCCGCAGGCCTCGGCGCAGGGACGGACGTGATGATGGACGGCGTGATAGGGGCACACCTGCGCGCAACGGCCGCAGCCGATGCACTTCTCATGGTCGATGAAGGCCTTCTTGTGCTTGAAGGAGATGGCCCCCTTGGGGCAGATCTCGCGGCAGGGGTGAGCCAGGCAGCCCTGACAGGCGCTCGACACGCGGTAGACGTTGTCCTCGCAGGCGTTGCAGGCAAACTTGATGACGTTGATGAGAGGCGCCTCGTAGTAGGCAAGACCCGTGCCCTCGGACTCGGCCATGCCCGCGCTAATGCGCTGGCGGCTCTCGGCGCCTTGGGCGGAGAGTCCCATGGCGAGGCGGATGCGCTCGCCGATGATGGCACGCTCGAGGAAGACGCTCTCGCGGTAGGTAGCCACGTCACCTGGGAGAATCCTGTACGGAAGCTCGTCGAATGCGTTGTCGATGTCGCTATCGGTCCATTCGGGATGATCCTTTATCGAGTACATGATCTTTGCGACCTCGCGAAAGACATCGCGACGGATGCTCGTAAGGTTCGTGTAGACGCCACGCATGGTATCAGCCATGTTGCACCTCTCTCGTTCGTTCCCCTAACTCCCAGTATGCCTGATTTGCCCACCGCTGACTCATGCGGCTTGCTTGCGAAAGCCAAGCGGCAAGGAATGCGCACGACTGCGACAATTGTACGGTCGCGCATCCGTGACAGGCTCAGGCGATCGTCCATGCATGCTCGGCAAACAATGATGCAAAGCGCGCTGGCCACGCAGTGTGAAACTCGACCGGCTCGCCCGTCGCCGGATGCACGAGGCGCTCGCCCCATGCATGCAGCATAAGCCCATCGTGACACCGCTTTCCACCATAGAGCGCATCGCCCACGATCGGATGCCCCTCGTGCGCCAGGTGTACGCGAATCTGATGCCTGCGGCCACTGCCCAGCTCCACGAGCAAAAGAGACCTCCCCTTTTGCCGATCGAGCGTGCGCACCCTCGTGAGCGATGGCTTCCCCGTGCGTCCCACCCGCATGCGCCGCGCGTCATGGCGATCGCGCGCGAGGGGCCCGTCAAGCACAAGCCATCCGTCGCCGGAGGCATCCACACGGCCCTCCACCACCGCAAGATAGCGCTTGAGCATGCCGTGCCCCGACACCTGGGCATCCAGCGCGGGCTGCAACTCGCGCGTGAGAGAGAAGAGCACGACGCCCGTCGTCTCAACGTCCAGCCGCTGCACGGGCTGCGCGCAGGCGCCTCGCCCTGTTGCGGCGAGCTCGGAGCGCACGCGGTCAGTCAGCGTGTCAGCCCCCGTGCCGTCTCCGTGGACGAGCAGGCCGGCGGGCTTGTCCACCGCCAGCATGATGGCGTCCCGGTAGAGGACGTCGAGGGGCTCATGCGCCGCCTGGAGCACGGTCCGACTGCCCGCGCAAGACTCCCCCTCATCACGCTGGAACTCCAACGTGACGAGGTCCCCGGGCGCAAGCTCGTCCTGCGGTGCCAAGGGCACGTTCTCGCGCAGAAGCTGACCGCGGGCAATCACGCGGCGCGCCTCGGCCTTTGATGCCAACAGCCGCTCGGCAAACTGCCTGGCGGCAAGCGTGCCCTCCACGCGCGCCACGAGCGCCTCCTCGTCCAGGCCAACCACCGTCCAGTCGGCAGGAGGGGCGCTCACGAGGTCAGCCCATCTTCTGCGACCTGCTCGGCAAGCAGGGTGGCAAAGTCCTCGATCACGCTCCATACGTGGGACGACGAGCGCCAAGCCACATGGATGTCTATCCGCGCGTCGGGGCCCAGGTCCATGATGCACATGTCCTGCTTCTCGCCATCCCCCACCATCGCCTCCGCAAGGTCGATCGGGACGAACGTGGCTCCGACGTCACGCGTGGCAAGCTCGACCAGGGTCTCGGAGTTCGACGAGATGACGGTTGCCTCTCCCTCGAGCCCCGCCTGGTCGAGCAGCCGCCGCGAGAGGTCGCCGGGCTCGTCGTGGCGTCCCAGCAGCAAGAACGGGCAATCCTTGAGCGGCGAGAGGCTCCCCTTGCGCATGACCTCCTCGGCCACCTGACGCGCCTCCTCGCCATAGAGCGAGCGAAGCAGCTTCCACGAGGCGAGCAGGACGATCTGCTCGGTGCGCAGCAGCCTGACCTCGAGGCCGGGGACGCCGGCCGGGAAGGTCGCGACCGCCATGTCGACGCGGCCCTCGCGCAGGGCCTCCACCAGCTCCTCGTTCTCCCCCTCGTCGATGGTGACGCGCACGCCCGGCTTCTGCGTCCTGAACGCCGTGACGGCGCGAGGCATGAGAAGGCGCCCGCGCGTCGAGGCGATGCCCACCGCCAAAAGACCCTGGGCATCGCCGGCTATGTCGGCAAACTCCTGCTCCATGGCGCGGCGGTCCGTCTCGAAGCGTCGCGCATAGCCCAGGAGCACCTCCCCGGCGTACGTGAGGGTGAGAGGCACCTTGCGATTGACGAGCCGCACTCCCAGCTCGCGCTCGATGCTCGCAACATGGGCTGACAGCGTCTGCTGGGTCACCATCAGGCGCTGCGCCGCACGGGTGAAGCTGCGCTCCTCAGCCAGGGCAATGAAGTACTCCATACTCGAGAAGTTCACGATGACCCCCTCAGGGACTGTGTAGTCACAAGGCCGATTTGTAACAAGTATCAATAGAAACAGTTAGCGTATGTTGTAACAGACTCGTAATATTCAAGTCAAGACCACCGTACCGAGCGATCACACCGGGGAGGACATCATGTCAAAGTCCGCGAGCGCCACCGCCACAAGCAAGAGCTTTGCCAACAGCAAGCCCTCCCGCACCTCCCAAAAGGTGCGCTGGCATGCCTTTGGCATGGGCAAGGAGGATCGCCGTGATCCGGCAGCCCTCACGTTCGCCCGCCTCGGCCTGCTTGCCACGCGCTGGTAAACACGCTGATACCAATAGCCCTTCTGCGCCCCCGCATTCGTGGGGGCGTTTTTGTTTGCACGTCTGTTAGGGCAGGCACTGGCTGAGGCCGTTTTGCGCGGGTCGGCGATCGGCTGGTACGCCGGATTCAGCCGCAGAGTCCCGTGACACGCTACGCAGCCAGTCGTCGCGCGTCATCCTCCTCGGTAAGCCCCATGGCCCGCGCCACCGCACCGTCCACAAAGGCGGGATGGCCATGCTGCCACAGCGATATGCACAGCGACCAGGCAGGCACCAGCAGCGGAAAGAATGCGCAGGCGGAGCTCGCCATCGGCATACCGGTAAAGGCAACGATCCCGACGCACGAGGTCGACCAGGGGATGAGTGCCGGAATCAGGGCGACGCTGCTCTCCATGTCGAGCGCCAGGGCGCTGTTCGCCCCCTCGCAGTCATCGCACAGCTGCCGCACCAGCATGATGGCGACCACCTGGTCGCAGGCGATGGCGGCCGTGGCGATGCTCGTGGCAAGTACGCCGACGAACGGGGTCGTCTTCCGCGCAAGCAGTGAGACCGAGTTTCCCAGGCCCTCGAGCAGGGCAGTTCCCTCAAAAAGGCCGGAGTAAGTCGAGGCGACAGCAACGATTGCGGCAATGTCGAGCATCGACAGGACTCCCCCACCATCGGCCAGCCGAGCGATGCTCGGGTCGGCGGCATGGTAACCGACGATCAGGGTCCGGACGAGGTCGAGGGGCTTGGCACCCTGCACGCACACGCAGATGACGAGCGCGCACGCCAAGCTCAGGACCATGGTCTTGCGCACGTTCACGCGCAGGATGCACAGCACGAACACCAGCAGCACCGGCAGGACGACGACAGCCGAGAGGTCAAAGGAGCGGAACGCCTCTGACACGGCGGTCACCACCTGCTGCGGTATCGCGCCGTCGGATGACAGGGCAAAGCCGCTGACCGTGTACAGCGCACAGCACGCCACGAAGGGGACGAACCCCGTGCGAACCATGCGGCCCACGTTGGAGAAGAGATCGGTCTTGGTGAGGCTTGCAACGAGCGAGGCACTGCTGGACATGGGCGAGCACTGGTCGCCAAAGAAGCTCCCGCTGATGATGGCCCCTCCCACCAGCGCCGAGTTCGCGCCGATCGAGTTGGCGATCGTCATGCAGATCACGCCCGTGGTAGCGGCTGCGGCAAACGAGCTTCCCGTGAGCGCGGACATCACGCAACAGAGCAGGAACGACGCCGGCACCAGCGTGGCGGGCGTGACCAAGCGCACTGACCAGCAGGTAATGGCCGGAATGGTGCCTGCGGCTCGCCATGATGCCGTGAGGGCGCCGATAAGCGCAAACAGGAGAAGCAGCGACCATACTCCCGACAGGCTCCGCAGCGACATGCGCACGAGATCGCCCATGTCGTAACCGCGTATCAGACCGTAATCGAAGAAGAGCACCCAGCCCATGACCAGCACGGCAAGCAGCGGCAAGTCAAGCGCGATGCCACTCACCAGCATCACGGCAAAGACAATGAGCGTGCCCGTCTCCAGCATGGGTCCCTCCCAACAGAACATCTATCCCGTTAGGAGCATAGATTTCTAAACAATCCAAGTCCAACTGTCATTGATGGTATCGGTCACAGTTTTGCTTTGTGGCGTGCATTGGGGACAGGCACCAGTGCACACGCGCGTGCATTGGGGACAGGCACCAGTGCACACGCGCGTGCATCGGGGACAGGTTCCTATGCACGCTCCGCCACGTACGCCGCAAGCTCTGCCATGGGGACCTGAACCTGGTCGTGGGTCTGCATGTCACGCACGGTAGCCACGCCGGCGGCAACCTCGTCGGAGCCAAGCACCACACACAGGCGCGCACCCAGCTTGTTTGCCTGCTTGAACTGGCTCTTGAGCGAACGCCCCTGATAGTCAGCCTCTGTACGGACTCCCGCCTGACGCAGTGCCAGCGTCGCGGAGAACCCTGCGGCACGCTGCTCGGGCATGCATGCGACATAGACGCAGGTAGGCTCGTCGCCGGCGAGATCGATGCACAGCGACTGGAGCGCAAGGTAGATTCGCTCAAAGCCGACGGCAAAGCCGATGCCGGGAGTCGGCTTGCCACCCTCGAGCTCCATGAGCCCGTCGTAGCGTCCGCCGCCGCCGATGGCGCCGACGCCCGCACCCTCGACCTCCACCTCGAACACGGTACGCGTGTAGTAGTCGAGGCCGCGAACCAGCGTGGGGTCCTCGACGTAGGCGATGCCCGCCTCATCGAGGTAGCGCTTGACCTGCTCGTAGTGCGCACGGCAGTCGTCGCAAAGGGCCTCGTCGACCTTGGGCGCCGCCTCCATGACCTCGCGGCAGTGGTCGTTCTTGCAGTCAAAGGCACGCAGAGGATTGAGCTCCGCACGCTCAATGCAGTCATCGCACATCTCGTCCGCATGGTCGAGGATGAACGAGCGCACCGCCTCGCGGTAGGCCGGTCGGCAGGCTGAGTCGCCCATCGAATTGATGGTCAGGCGCAGCTTGGAAGGATCAAACCCCAGGCGCTTGAAGTACTCCATGAGGACAATGATGCACTCGGCATCCGCAGCGGGATCGGAGGCACCCAGCCACTCGAGACCCACCTGATGGAACTGACGTAGACGACCTTTCTGGGGGCGCTCGCCACGGAACATCGCCTCGGCGTACCAGAGCTTGGCGGGAGCTCCGCCCTGGGGGACAAAGGTGTGCTCGACAGCCGCTCGCACGACGCCGGCCGTGCCCTCGGGACGCATGGCCATACGCTGACGCGCCTTGAGCCCCGCCTCGGATCCCTTGGCCAGCAGGTCGTCAAACAGAGCACCCGACACCACGCGGAACATCTCCTTGCGCACCACGTCGGTCGACTCGCCGATACCATGGACGAAGGTGTCGACCTGCTCGAGCGCAGGCGTCTCGATGGCATCGAAGCCATAGGCGCCGAACAGCTCGCGCGCGACATCGGTCATATGCTGCCAGGCGCGCATGTAGCCGCCGTACAGGTCCTCGGTTCCCTGGACTCTTTGTGCCATGAAGCATCAGCCCCTCTTTGCGTGGTCTTAAGTCACTGATGCGCAAGTATAGCACCGCAGGTAGTGCGGGATGCTCCGCGAGCGAGTGCACCCCAGATGCGACCAAAGGGCCTCAAGCTCACAGAGGTGCCGTACGCGCACTTGTCGACTTCAGATCATGCGGGCCGCAACCCCAGTTCATTTTGTCAGCGCTTTTTTCTGAGGCTCCAGAAATATGCACCTACAAGTTGCTTTGTATGCGCGTTTTTGGCCCTAAATGGAGCCTTACTTTAGACGAAGCCACAGAACTGCATACAAACCCTCAAAACGATTCCTGCGACCCCAATTCTGCACATACAAATTAAATCGTATGTACCTGTTGTTACCAGCATATGGGTACGGGTTGGACCCAAAAATGAGATGCATACAACCCGACTTGTAGGTGCCTGAACCCTGCGTATTACGTTCGATTCTCGCTTTGTATGTAGCTTTACAGACCCGCTGTCAGATAGCTCTCGTTTTAGCGCCTAGGCTGTGTTAACCCTCTCCTGACATGTTGAGCTCCGGGTGGAACGGGTACGGCTCGGCGACCCGCTGCCTCCACGTCAGCGCGTAAGGCGAGCAGGGCATCTGGTCGGCCAGGAGGCCGACGGGGTCGCCGGACCTCCTG
>JAGAVX010000110.1 GCA_017941705.1 Atopobiaceae bacterium | reverse complement strand
TTGCGTATGATCTTCTGCTTGAAGGGCTCATCAGAACCAGGGAAGCCGTACCACTCGTTGGTGACCGAGACCTTGCCACGGGCGACAATCCAACCGCCGCCCTTGTTGGCCGCGACAAAGTCACCCTTAGGCACAAGGTACACGCCACCGCAGTGATTCGTAGCCGTCACCAATGGCGCATCGGGAAAGTTCCAGATGACCCTACTCCAGACCTGGCCTTCCTTTGCCTCCGCATTGCGCATCTCGTCGCCCGCTGCGTAGATCTTGGTCGAAGGGTTGCCATCAATGTCAACCTGCTGACCGGTCTTGTCTACGAGCTTGACCTTGACGTTTTGCGGGGGAGCGGCGTTCTCGCCGTTGATGTTGAAGACGACGGTCTGGCCTGGTCGCTTGACGATGGTAAAGCCGTTCATCTCGCCGCTGATGGCAGTGGCATCAAGGATGATGGTCGCATCGTTAGCATAGGGGCTCACATCCACCATGGTGGTCGACGGCAACGTCAGCATAGAACTCGCCGCCAGCGCATCGCACTGCCTGAGCGTGTTGTTGAGCATGAGCTCAACGCGGTCCTCGATCTCGTTCTTGTTGCGAACGATGGTATCTTCCTGGTTGGCCGAGCTGACCTTGTTCTTGTCATCCTCGGTCACGTAGTAGTTCGCGGGTTTGTCCTGCGTGGACATGGGCTGGTCATTGTCGTCGATACTCGCAATGATGTTGGGCACCACATCCACGCCATCGGCTCGGCTGGAATAGATGGTGCTGTCATTGCTGTTAGAGATATCGATGTGCTTGGTCGCGAAGTTCGTGTATGAGCGAACGTTATATTTGATGTCCTCGGCAACGATGCCGTAGTTGATTGCGCGATCCATCAGCGTGCTCACACTCATGGAGCTCTGGGCTTCTGTGACTTCAAGAGCAAAGCCGATGGTCGAATCCTCGGGGGTTATGGTCTTGTCCTCGGGCATCTTCGCTGCATAGCCAAAGATGTAGCCGCCGTCGGTGTCGACCCAATTATTGTTGTTGGCATCGAGAACATTGTTGTAGTTCCAACGTGTCTGCAGCTCGCGATTGTCACGTGCGTATACCAGGTACAGCTTGTACGTGTTTGCCGGCACGTTGGAAATGGTTGCCGTCGCATTGCCGTTTTCAAAGTTGATCTTGGCGCCGTAGGCATTGCTGTCGTTGTTTGAAAGCAGGTAGGCGTACAAGTTGTAGCCTAGCGACTGCATATCGGTTCCCAAGAGGGATGCATTCACCGTGACGTCGGTAGGTGCGCCGGTCACCGTGATGACCGAGAGGCTGCTGAGCGAAAAGGTCAGCTTCTCAGTGCTGCCTGCCTCGACCTTGGTGTCAGCAACATGCTCGACTGTGATGTCGTCTGGGTCGATTGGATCAGCGATGTCCTCTATCGCAGGTTGCTTGTCCGAATCGACGGGGAGGTGGGTGACCCGGATCGAAGACTCGTCGTCGATGGGCAGGCCGAGCTCCTCTGAAAGCTGATTCTTCTTGAAGTCCAGCGTAATGTCGATTCTGCCGTTAGTCGGCTCGAACTCCTCGCCATCCGCCATGACAGTGATGTCATAGAAGAGGGCGTTGCTGCTGGTATAGACGTCGTCCCCAAAGTCTCTGTTGAGCGCAGCCAGGTAAGCATCATAGCTGTCCATGTCGGAAGTCAGGGGAGTGACCACGAGACGCGCGTCTGTTGGTATGGGCTCGCTATCGCTAATGATCGCTTCGACGCTCAGGCCGTTGATATCTTGGTAAAGAGTTGCCTCGTTTGTGGCGGGCGTCTCTTCTCCATTTTCCGCCTCAGCGTCTGCTGCAAAATCATCATCCGCCGGGCTAAGGTCGTCATTGTACAATTCATCTACTACGTGAGCATCGTAGCTCTCATCCGCATAGGGGATTTCGAGCTCTGTCTCCTGATGAGTCACAGCGACGCCATACCGCTTGAGGAGTCCGGCCACCGTCACACTCACCAGCAGAGCCATGACGACAAAGATTGCAAGTCCTCTTCGGCGGCGCTTTCCAGAGAGCAGCAGTGACGCGATGTGTTGTCGTACGGTTTGCTTCATCTTGTCACGCTCCTCTCTAGCCAGCCAGGTTTGTTCTCATTTACCAAGATGGAGGCGGGTCGCCCAGTATTAGCCCATTACCGCTATCTTCAACAGTATAGATTTAACGTTTGCCCCACATATCGTTAATTATGGATAAATAGCACTCTGCGTCTTTGCCGTGCGTCGGGGACAGGCACCGTTGCACGGAGGCGGCCATCCCAAGCATGTCCCAAGCAACTGTAGGCGGTGCATGATAAGAGCTCGCATCGTAAGCGTCCACGGTCAGCAACTATAGCCGCCACACAATGCACAACATACACTAATGAAAAAGCCTCCCTGTAGGGAGGCTGATCTTTGGTGGTGGGCCGTTAGGGTTTCGAACCCTAGACCTTGGGATTAAAAGTCCCCTGCTCTACCAGCTGAGCTAACGGCCCGTGAGGGCAATTCTACCACGTATTGCCGCTGTACTCATCCTCCCAAGCCCATTGTCCATTGATAAAAATGGGGGTCTCGGTACCATTGGCTGCAACACCCCACACATTGAGGTCGTCGGCGCCGATCATGAAGTCAACGTGCGTGTGGCTGCGGTTGATGCCACTCTTCTCGAGTTCGGCAGGACTCATGTCGTAACCACCCTCGATGCACTCGGGGAAGCCCATCCCCAGCGCCAGATGGCAGCTGGCGTTCTCGTCATACAGCGTGTCGTAGAACAGCAGGCCTGTCTCGCGAATGGGCGTGTTCTTAGAGATCAGCGCGCACTCTCCCAGACGGCACGAATGCTCGTCGGTCTCGATGATCTGCCTGAGCACGTCAAGGCCCTCCCGGGCATCGTACTCGACAACCTTTCCGCCCTCAAAGCGCAGCCAGAAGTCATCGATAATCTGTCCCTGATGAACCAACGGCATAACGGAGTGCACCACACCATCGGCACGAAGCCTGTCGGGCGAGGTAAACACCTCTTCGGTGGGAATGTTGGGGAAGAAGACCGTCCCGCCGACCGTACGTGACGAGCCTCCTTCCCAGATGTGACCCTTGTTGAGTCCGACGGTGAAGCTGGTCCCGTTGGTAGACTCGTAGCGCAGCGCATCAAAAGCGCCTTCGTTGAGGATGCGCTTGTTTTTCTCGAAGGTAGCGTTGTGGGTCTCCCAAGCTGCCTGCGGATCATCATTGTCCGCGCGTGCTACCTGCAGGATTGCCACCCATAGCCTGTAGAGCGCCTCCCGGCGCGGGGCATCCGGAAAGACCTTTGCCGCCCACGACTCGACGGGCACGCCCGCTATGCACCATACATTGCGCCCAAAGTCCATCCCATCGCGGAACTGCTTGCACTCTGCGTTTCGCGAACGCGAGGCAGCCGCCGGCTTTGCCGGATCGATTCCCTGCAGTGCCGCAGGATCCGAACCCTCGAGGAACAGGAAGCTCGCGCCCTTCTCAGCAAGGCTGTTAAGCTGCTCTTTCTTCCATGATGGGGTGTGCTCGAAATAGGGTAGCCCCACGTTCTCGTACTCGAGGCGCGTCATGACATCGTCGTGCCAGATAACCGTGACATGGCCCGCCCGAGCAGCATATGCGGCACGGACGACACGCCGAGCAAAGTCCGCGCATTCGACAGGTGCCTGGACTACCAGCTCCTGACCTGGACGCACGGCGGCGCCCTTTGTTACCAGCAGCTCCGCATAGCGATTGATCTGCGAAGACATCGCCTGAATGGCGGCATCGGCCTCAGCCGGACTCATGCTCAGCGCCACGGATATCCCTCCTATCAGAGAACGACGGAAAACAAAAGGCCCCGAAGGGCCTGAGAGTACATGGAGCGGGCAACGGGATTCGAACCCGCGGATACCAGCTTGGGAAGCT
>JAGAVX010000109.1 GCA_017941705.1 Atopobiaceae bacterium | reverse complement strand
GTCGTGCGTGCAGCTTGAGTGTGCCAACGTCGAGCGTTACATCAGCATGTGGCGCGCGTCACGCGAGAAGTAACAATCCCGGGCCGTGCATCGGGGACAGGCACCAGCGCACGCGGCCGTGCATCGGGGACAGGGTGCCCCTGCGTGGTGGAGGCAGCTTTCTGCTCAACCACGCAGGGGCACCCTGTCCCCGATGCACGGCCGCGTGCGCTGGTGCCTGTCCCCGATGCACGGCCCGGGCTCTAGTAGAAGTTACGCCAGCTGCTCGCGGGCATAGCGCTGTACCTGCTCCGCCAGTGCTTCGTCGCCGATGCGCACCTCGTCACCACAGGCGGCAAGGTGGCGTACCAGCCAGTTTCCACCGTAGTACGGGACAAGGATGGTTACCGACTCCCCATCCTGTGCGAGGACCTTCATGCCGTCCCAAAGGAAGAGGTCGAGGAAGCGACGGCTGGCAAAGCGCACGGGGACGGGCAGCCCAGCCTCCTGCTTTTTCGCCGGCACTTGAGCGGTGTCTCTGGCTACGGTGCTCACATCGTGCATGCGGTCGATGCGGAAGATGCGGTCGGCATTGCGCGTGAGGTCAAACGCATCGAGGTACCAGCTGTCATCGCCGCGCCGTATCTGGTGAGGCACGACCGTGCGCTTGCTGATAGCGCCTCCCGTTACAGGCCGATATGAGAAGGTAAGCCCCAGTCCGTCAGAGATGGCCTGGGAGCAAAGCCTGAGGATGGATCCGTCAGATGCCGAGCTTGGCGCCTCAAGTGACCGTGCGATGTCATCCAGCGAGAACGAAGGCGATGCATAAGAGCTCTGCAGGGTCTTGAACAGGGGATCTTCGGCGCTGACCCCGAGCTCGGTCAGTGCGGCGGAAAGTGCGACGGTCTCAGCCTTGGTCAGGCGGACCCTTCGCGCGCTCATACGGGCGCCCTCCATGAGGGATACCTCCTCGTCCTCGTCGCCGAGGATGACCGGAAGGTAGTCGATGGACTCGCCACTTCCCATCGAGACAAGGGCGATCAGGTGACGGGCATCGTCGTATGACACGCCTAGTGTGGTGGCGATGTTGTCGGCCGTAATCACCTCTCCTTCGCGCGTGAGGCTCGTCGCAAGGGCCACAAGCTGACGAGCAACCGTGACGCTACCTGTCCTACCTGCCTTTTTACGAACCTGGACCGTTTTGGCCTGCGGTTCTATCTCAAAGAGGGATGCGTCGAAAGTATTCGTCTGCGAGGCAGTCGACAGGATCTCCTTCCAGGCAGCTCGGAGCTCTTCTGGTGCGATGGGTTCGAGCTCGGCCGCAATCGACCATGACGCGATGGCGTCCGTGTCGCTGTAGGGGACTTCCCAATAGGTGACGCCGTTCTCCTCGAACATGGTCCCGTGTGTGGCGGCGGCACGTATGACCTGCTTGTTTTCGGACCCATCAAACCTAAAGCGTGCGATTCCTCGTGCGTCCCCAATCTGGAACGGCAGTCGCTCAAAGTCGGAGACCGAGAAGTCGGCAGGTACGGTGTAAGAGGACCTCTGCAGCTCGCGCACCTTGTCAAAGCGGTCGAGTCGATAGATTCGCGTCGAGTCCTCGATCAACTCGCCGTTCTTTTGGGCCCTGCTCGCCACGAAGTAGGTGTTGCCGCGCAGTCCAAAGGAGCCGAGCAGCGCAATGACCCTCTCGCTCTTGGAGCCTTGGGCATCGGTGTAGGTGATTTGCGCGGTGTGGTGGTTGGTCATGCACGAGACGAGCGCGGCAAGGATCTTGTGCTGTGTTGACGTTGTCGTGTCGGTGTACGGAATCGCCGTGCCACGGTACATGCGAGAGATCTTCGCCAGTGCCACGCGCAGCTCGTCACGATAGGGAAACGACTGGTCAAAGGCCATATCGTGACAAAGGACATACAACATGCGCGCGTCTTTTGCGCTCAGTCCGTCACCCTGTACGTACGAGACGCTCTCGTCGACGTACCATAGGGTGTCCCCGCCGTTATCGTCAGCCTCCTTGATGACTAGCCCAAACGAGGCGAGAAGCTCGCGATCGCGCAGGAACTGCCGCTTGAAGGAGCCAAAGTCGACGTCGGGATACAGCTCGGAGCGGATGGTCGACGACGGAATCGAGGACGTCGTTCCAAAGAACTTGACCGCGAGTGTCAGCACGCGTGCTGCTCGCAGATCGTCGCCTGTCATGTTGAGATAGGCGTCCTGATTGACCATGGGACCCTCCATGTGGCTGTGTTGGCGTGGCTAGAAAGAGCATAGTACGGATGGGCCCACAAATCCAAATCGTCAGAAGCAACTGTCGTCCAGGGGACACGCCCCAAGACCGCATTTGTGTGGGCTCGGGGCGTGTCCCCTGGACGACAGTCCTGTGTTCTGTAGCGTTTCACGTCGAATCGGTTGATTAGGTCGTTAAATGGTTTGTCGGAAGGGCACAAAGGGTATCTATCGTCGTATACTTAAGGGATGAATGCCCAAACACGCAACCGCTAGGCGAAGGACGCAACATGGCGACGACGCGCGAATATACTGACTACCTTAACGATCAGGTCGACATTGCCCCGGCGAACAGCCAGGAGGAGTATCAGGCCGCCGAGCTGATCGAAGACTTGTTCGTACAGCATGGCCTTGAGACGCAGATTCAGGAGTTTGACGCACCGACGGCTTCCGGTATGTCATCACGCCTCTATCTGATCACCCTGTTCTTGGGCGTATTGCTTGCCGGATTCATCGGCACCCCGGTCTCGATTGTCGGCCTCGTGCTGGTGGTGATCTCATTCATCCTGCTTGCGCTCGCAAAGAACGGCACCGACCTCTTTGCGTCTGCCGGCCCCCGCGCGCGCAGCCAGAACGTCATCGGCGTTCACCGCGCGACTGGCCCCAATGTGATCAAGGGCAACCGTCCCATCGTGATCATCGCCCACTATGACACGCCGCGTGAGAACTACCTCTACAGTGCCCAGCTTGCCAAGTGGAACCCGCTTATCAAGCGCCTGAGCTGGCCGCTGTCCATTGCCGTTGCTGTTTTGGCGTGCATGCAGGTCATTCCCTTCGTGCCCCTGCCCGCTCGCCATGTCTTCTGGGTGCTCGGTGTTCTGGCGGCCCTTCCGCTGCTTCTGCTGGGCTCCGCAGCGGTGTACGAGCGCTTTGCTAACTGCACTACGGGCGCGAACGACAACAAGGCGTCGGTCGCCGCGATGCTGGGAGTGCTGGACATGGTGCGTCCCGGTCCCGATGATGCGAAGGCGTGGGCCGAGACCCATCCGCGTGGTGTGCGTCATGAGGTCGAGGACGAAGTCGTTATCGAGGACGATCCGTACAATCCAGAGGCATGGGATGAGGACGAACTCGACGAAGAGGGCCTCGACGAAGAGTTTGACGATGAGTCACAGGAGCCTGCCGGCGAGCAGAGCTATGAAGACGAGGACTACGAAGAAGAGTACGCTGTCGAAGAAGAGTATGCCGCCGCAGAGGAGAAGCCTTCCCTTGCCGCGCGCATTCCGTTCTTCGGCCGTCGTCATGAGGCTGAGGAGCCGGAGCCAGAGCCGGAGCAGGACGAGTATGGTCTGCAGTCTCCCAGCACGATCCGCCGTGGCGCGTCGGTGCTCGAGAGCCTTCAGGTGCTGCCCGAGACATGCGTGATCGAGTATGAGAATCTGGCCCCGCGTGCCGAGGTTATCGAGCGCATCGAGTCCGCGGCGTTTGCGGCCCCAAGCGACGGTGGCGCCTATGAGCCTGAGCCTGGCGAGGGCTTTGGCGATTACGGCTCTGCCCGCGGCGGAATCTCCGGGTTCCTCGCATCCATCCGTGAGTTCTTTGCCGGCATCGTTGCAAGGTTCAAGGGCGGTAAGTTCCCTCAGATCGAGCGTGGAGAGACCCAGCAGTTCTACAACTCCGACGAGGATGATCAGTACGAAGAGGCCGAGGGTTCGGCCGACTTCGACGCTACG
>JAGAVX010000108.1 GCA_017941705.1 Atopobiaceae bacterium | reverse complement strand
GTCTCCTCGGTTGTGCGTTCGCATACGATTCGCCTCCATTGTGCCACACCAGACGTGCCATACGATGTCGGTCGTGCCCGCTTTGGAACGGATGTCCGAGGATGCGTCCCACGACTGCTGTTGGCGGGAAGGGAGATTCGGACGCTGGCGTCACGTGATACGGTATGCACGAGAGGCTTCGTGGCGTACGGGATGACTTGCTGCGAAGCCAGGTGAGGGCATGATAGAGAGGTGAGGGACTTATGAGGTTCGACGTGGTTGACGGCGCGCTTGTGGCGCGGCGGCAGGGCGAGACGCTATGCATCGAGGCTTGGGGTGTTGATGCCCTGCGAGTGCGTGCCACTCGCTATCCGCAGCTTTCCGGGAGCGACTGGGCGCTTGTCGAGAAGCCCGCTCCGGTGAAGGCGACGGTAGAGACCTGCATCTCCGATGTCGTGGACGGAGACACCCAGGCGCGGCGCATCACCAACGGCCGGATCTCCTGCGAGGTCAACAGCGCAGGCGTGCTCTCGTTCTACCGCGACGGAAGCCTCATCCTGCGTGAGCACTTCCGCAACTACGAGGGAACGCTCAGCCGCGAAAGTCACTGCCTCAAGATGGAGGGACGTACCTACAAGGCGCACATAGGCGGTGACTGGCGCATCCAGGTGCGCTTTGAGGCCAACGCGCATGAGAAGATCTTTGGCATGGGACAGTACCAGCAGGCGCAGACCAATCTGAAGGGCTGCGTGCTCGACCTCGAGCAGCGTAACTCCCAGGTCTCTGTGCCGTTCTGCGTCTCGAGCCTTGGCTATGGCTTCTTGTGGAACAACCCAGCGGTGGGTCGCGTCACCTTTGGCGAGAACGTCACGGAGTGGATCACCGAATGCTCCAAGGAGCTCGACTACTGGATCTGCGCGGGTGGCGACCCCAAGGACCTGCTCGAGAAGTACACGGCGGTGACCGGCCGGGCGCCCGTCTTCCCCAAAGACCTTATGGGGCTCTGGCAGTGCAAGCTGCGCTATCGCACGCAGGAAGAGGTGCTTGCCGTCGCGCACGAGTGCCGGCGTCGCAAGGTTCCCATCGATGTCATCGTCATCGACTTCTTCCACTGGCCCCGCCAAGGGGATTGGTGCTTTGATCCTACCTACTGGCCTGATCCCAAGGCCATGTGCGACGAACTGCATGCCATGGGCATCAAGGTGTGCGTGAGCGTATGGCCGAGCGTGGACAAGAAGAGCTCGCATTTTGAGGAGATGTGGGAGCGCGGCCTGCTCATTCGCACAGAGCGCGGCACCAACCAGACCTACGAGTACCAAGGCGACTGCCTTGAGATCGACTGCACCAACCCGGAGGCACGGGAGTACCTGTGGGACATCATCCGAACCAACTACGCCGACCTGGGAATCGACATGTTCTGGCTCGACAACGCCGAGCCCGACTTTGCCGTGTACGACTTTGACAACTACCGCTACTGGCTGGGGCCGGCGCTTTCGTGCAGCAATATCTACCCGCAGTGGTACAGCCGCGCCATATACGACGCGCAGCTTGCAGACGGCTGGGACGCACCGGTCAACCTGCTGCGCTCGGGCTGGGCTGGCAGCCAGCGGTACGGCAACGTGGTGTGGAGCGGGGACGTCCCGGGCACCTTCGAGGCGCTTCGCGATCAGCTGCAGTGCGGCATCAACATGGGTCTGGCGGGCATCCCGTGGTGGACGACCGACGTAGGCGGCTTCATGGCTGACGACTGGCACGATCCGGACTTCATCGAGCTGCTTGTGCGCTGGTTCCAGTTTGGGACGTTCACGGCCGTGCTGCGTCTGCACGGCAATCGCGGGCCGTACGACATCGAGCCTCTGGACGATCGCGAGTTTGGCGGAGGCTACCTCTTTACCGGCCAGCCGACCGAGCTGTGGCAGTACGGCGAGGAGGCCGAGAAGATCATGCGCGCCTACCTCGCAAAGCGCGAGGAGCTGAAGCCATACCTCGCCGAGCTCTTTGCCCAGGCAAGCGCTGACGGAAGTCCCTTGCTGCGCGCGCTGTTCTACGAGTTCCCCAAGGACGATCATGCGTGGGAGACCTACGACGAGTTCATGTGCGGCCCACGCTATCTTGTGGCGCCCGTGCTCGAGCTCGGCATGCGCGAGCGTGAGGTATATCTGCCAGAAGGGGAGTGGCGCGATACGCGTGACGGCTCGGTCGTGACAGGCCCTGCGGTGATTGTGGCGGCAGCGCCGCTCGACTCCATCCCGGTGTACGAGCGCATGGCGTAGCGGTCACGCTCTGCCAAGCGCCGGCGGTCAGCCCTCAGGCAGCGAAAGCCAGCTGCCGAGGGCCATGAGCACGAGGGCGGCAACAAAGCCCGTGCCGGGGGTCTCGCCAAATATGAGCCATGCGACAGCTACGCCTATGAACGGGCCGACCGCGTAATAGGCGCTGGTCCTTGCGGCACCAAGCCCTCTCTGGGCCGTTACGTAGGCAAGGATGGACAGGCCGTAGCTCGCAAATCCGAGAGCCATCGCGAGCAGGGCGGGAACCAATGCGGGAAGCGGTGACCCTCCGAGCAACGCGACGCATAGCGCCCCCATGCCTGACCCTATGCCCTTAATGGCGACAACCAGAGCGGGATCGCAGTCGGATATCGCGGCTGTGCAGTTGTTCTCTATGCCCCAGCAAAGGCAGGCTCCGAGCACGAGGAGCGATCCGGAAGAGAGTGCGAGTCCTGCCACCGGCTCTATGGTGAGCAATGCGCACGATGTTGTCATCGCCGCAATGCCCGCCCAAAGCTTGGCCGAGATAATCTCGCCAAAGAGGGCACGCGCGACGAGTGCAGTGGCGACAATCTCGAAGTTATTGAGCAGTGATACGCTCTCTGGTGCTGACGAGGCGAGCCCACCCATCAGCAGCAATGGGGCAGCGATGTCGAGGATGACCATGCCGATGACATAGCGCGTGTCCTTTTGCTGCATGGGGCGCGCCGTCGACTTCAGGCCCGCTGCGTGTCGCGCTGCCAGATACGCCCACATGCCGGCGCCGGCTCCCAGGTACAGCAACCCCGCCAAGGCCCCGGGATCAACGCTTCCCATGAGCAGCTTCGAGAGGGGTACGCTCAGCGCATAGAGGGCCGCTGCAGCGATGGCCAGCCCCACGTACTTCAGTCGCCTTCCGTCGTTCCCGCTAGTCACAGGTGCTTCACCCTTTCTTAATTCCGAACACCATGTTCTATAATTGACCCAGCGCTCAGGCAAAACAACAGACAAGGGTCGATATCCGTTCGCTACCGAACGGAAGGTTCCTATCGTTCGGGAGGACTGATGGTGGACAGGAGGGTTGCCCGTACCGAAGCCGCGGTCATCGGCGCGTTCGAGAGGCTCCTTGACGAGAAGGGCTACGCCCGCATGACGGTGCAGGAGATACTGGATGCCGCCGATGTGGGGCGCGCCACCTTCTACGCGCATTTCCAGGGGAAGGAGGGCGTGATGGAGGCGTTTGTGACCAGCGTCATAGAACACGTTGCCGCTCCTGTAGAGGCCGAGGCCGGCCATGACTTTACGGGCCGCGGCGATATGGCTGATCAGGTCGAGCATGCGCTTCGTCACGTAGCCGAACATGGGAATGCCGTGCGGGCGTTGCTGCTGGGCGGCGGCTCGCTCGAGTTCATCGGGGCCATGCGTGAGGCGGCGTTCGGGCGACTCCGGCAGATGGCGAAAGGCGACTACGAGGCGCGCTTTCTCGCTGGCGCGCTCGTCGAGACGGTGCTTTGGTGGGTTGAGGAGGGCTTTGCGGAGAATCCGCGCAAGCTCGCCGAGTCCTATACCTCGCTTGCGGAGGGCATCCGTCGGCCCCTCGCTGCGAAGAGCCCCGGGCAACTCACGCTATGATGGGATTATTCCTATGATTTTGGGCTGCATGGGGGAGGACATCATGACGCTTGACGAGCTTGGGGCATACGTTGCCGAACGCTATGGAGCAGTGTCGGACCACTCGTTCAAGGAGGACGTCTCCGTTACGGTCTACAGTCGTCCCGACAACAGGAAGTGGTTTGCCGCGGCAAAGAACGTGGGACGCCGCTCGGTCGACGCGGGAAGCGATGGGCGCATCGACATCCTCAATGTCAAGCTCAATCCTCGTGAGGTCGCTGCGCTGCGTTCTCGCGACGGTTTCAGGCCCGCTTGGCGCATGAACCAGAACAGCTGGGTAACCATTCTCCTCGATGGAACGGTGTCTGACGACGAGGTCTACGAGCTCGTTGACAAGGCCTTTGCCTTGGCCGGCAAGGGAGGCAGGAGATAGGTACCGAAGATAGTGGCGTCCCCCAGCAATACCGAGGAAGCTGAGTTGAAGAGACACTTATGGGATGACGGCAAACCAGTTGTGACCTTCAGACGAAGGAGAACACTGCCGGGTGGAGTAGCCGACTGATTGACTTGATTATAATGGCGCTGCGCCAACCCGTGCGCACGTGACGGGATTGGCCATGAAGGAGCCAAGCGATGCCGTGGGGACCGACAACGGATGAATGTCTACGACTTCGACGGAACCATATACTATTCGAACTGCACCGTGGGCTTTGGCGTCTGGTGCCTGAGGAGCCATCCCAGCCTCTGCTTTACCTATGGCCCGAGGGTCCTCTGGAGCTTCATCCTGTACAAGCTTGGAAAGATGCCAAACTATCGCATGCAGCGCGAGCTCTTTAGGTACCTCACCATGATCGATGACTTCGACGAGCAGATCGAGCGCTTTTGGGATGCGCACGAGGGGAGAATATCCTCTTGGTACCTTGAGCAGAAGCGCTCGGATGACCTCATCCTGAGCTCGTCACCGGCGTGCATCATCGCGCCGATCGCTCGGCGGCTTGGCGTCAGGTACGTGGCGACCGAGTATGACCGCGAGCTGGGGGTGTTTCTGGACAACCTCATGTACGCCAAGGAGAAGGCGCGCTACATCTTTGACCACGGCTTTCCTGTGATTGAGAACTTCTACTCCGACTCGATTTCGGACACGCCACTCGCGCTCTGCGCGGAGAAGGCCCATCTGGTCACAAACAGGGGCGCTACTGTCGTTGACTGGCCTGAGCTCGACCCAAAGACGGTCGAGAAGGTGAAGAGGGAGATTGATACCGGCTGGACGATTCACCTGAGCGAGGACTGATGCGCGGTCCTAGGAGCATTCGTCTCGCGGCACATCCTCAGTTGCAAATTATTACTTATTCGGGAACTATAACCAAATATGGAACAGAACTGTTTTAAATGCATATATACAATATTGGAGCACTCAAAAGGGTGATTGTGCCTTAGACGATTAGAGGGTACTGTGCAATTTGAAGATCTGACTCCCGAGCAGCGGGAAAAGTTGAGCACTTGTACCACCAAAGAGGAATTGATTGAGCTGGCCAAGACCGAGGGTTACGAGCTCTCCGAAGACGCACTTGTTGCCATTACGGGCGGCGATAGGGAGTGCTTGAGATACGAAGGAAAGAGAGTTCACAGAGAGTGCGGTGAGTACGTGAATCCCTTCCCACTCCGTGAATGCCAGCCGCTCGAGGATGACATCAAATGGCAAAATGAATTATTCGGATAATAGGGTTAATCGCGTAAGAGCGACTCATTTCCGGCTCTAGACGAAGCGGGCGCCCCAGGCTTTCATGTCTGGGGCGCCCGCTCTATTGTGCAGGTTGGTGTCGCGGCCGAGCGGAGCGTCTCGCTACTCGGAGACGACGGCGGCGGTGCTGGTGTGCGGAGTGTTGATGGGCAGGCGTACGTCGGAAGGCCACATGGTCTGCATTGGGTCGATGGTGACGGTCACCTTCTGGCCGTCGTACTGCTCCCAGGCAGAGATGGACCCCTCGGCCGCGTCGCCGTCAATGGCAAGGCAGATCATGTCCGTCTCCTCGTCCTTCATGGCCTCGGGATCGCCTGCGAAGCGAGCGTAGACCTTCTGGGCGGGGTCAAGCATCAGGACGGCATAGCGGGTCGGGCTGTCGACCTCAAAGATGGCCGGGTCATCAAATTCGTCCTGCATGTCAAAGAGGTCCTGGCCGGTCAGGATCCTGATGGTTCCGGTGTAGGTGTTCTCTGTCTCAGTGCTCTCTGCGGCGACGTCCTGTGCTGCGGTTGTCTCTTGGGTTGCGGCGTTGTCTGCGGTTGACGATGCGTTCGACTCCTTGCCCGCGCATCCTGCGGAGAAGATGAGCAGCGGGACCCCGAGAAGAACAGTTGCGACACCCCTGACGATAGCCGACTTTGCCGTGACATGTTGACGCATGTTGACCACCTCACTTTTGTTGTTGGTTTGCGTCATTGCCTTTTATACCCGTGGGAGGCTGAAAGCGTCTCACGCACATGACGTTCACGAGGCTATAAGTTCCCTGAATGCGCATTCGGCTCACGATATCGCTCATGTTGGCGCCAATCTTCGCAAAACAGCAGGAAACGGGTGCGGTGATTTGCAGGTTTTGGGGCACGTGAACTCTTGCTGCATGTCAATAGTTCACGTGCCCCAAAGAGATGAGCGAGCCGGTGAAAAATGCCTGATGAACAAGTTGGTCAGCGATAGGTTTTGGGGCACGTGAACTCTGTCTGTTCCTACAGCAGTTCATGACTCCGCAGTGACTGTTGTTCCGGAAATGCTGCTTCATCTGTGCGGGCGATCTTAAACGTGCATATGCTTCGAGGAGCAGCTGCACAACGCGCTTGTTCCAGCGAAGAGGAGCTGGTCGAGTCGGCCAATTCCTCCATGCTGTTGCACGCGCAGTTGCAAACCGGTCTCCCATAACAAAAGGCTCTGACCTGTTCCCTCAGTTCAGAGCCCGTATAGCTGGCCACAAGGTAGGACTGCTCCCTAGTGCGGAGCGGGTAACTGTGGTATCTGCGTAGCCGCGCCTGCGACATTAAGGGTTATATGAGGGCAGTCTTGTGACCCGACACTGTTAGTCACTAGTAGCCATTAGTGCTTTGAACAGGCGTTTCTTGATAACGTTGGTTCTGCTGGATGACGTTGGAAGACACTGGTTTTTCGCCGAATGTCTCCAATTTGTCTCCACCAGCGGAAGGAAACATGGCCGCTCTGACCTGCGAAAACCTTGTGCAAGCAGGTGGGGCGGCAGAACCGAGAAGGGAACGCGAGATGACCGCCACGAACGCCAGCAACACCGACTGGACCACCCTGCAGCAAGCCGAGGACGTAGCATATTTCAGGGCCGACCTCTGTCTGTACTCGCCCGAGAGCTACAGCCTTAAGGAAAAGAGGGGGGTGTCCCTATAGTTTTGTCAAGGGTTCAGGATGGAAGTTTTCAACAACATGGCTGACGGCGGGCTCCTCGTAGGGCACTCTGTCGCGCATGACCGCGAAGATGACACCGAGCCTCTTTCGGGCAACGGCCTTGAG
>JAGAVX010000107.1 GCA_017941705.1 Atopobiaceae bacterium | reverse complement strand
GGCAGAGGGAAGTGCATAGTTGCCGTCGGCATCGGCCTGGAGCGTGCCGTTCTGCTCGATGATCTCACGCACAGTGACTGGCGTGGTCGTGCCCTTGTAGTTGTAGGTGGCATAGGTCTTGTCGAGATCGGCCTCGGCCACGGACGTCACGCCCGAGAACCCAGCGCCACTCGCAGCGGACCCGCCGCCCAGCACAAAGTGGCCAAGGACCATACCCAGCGCAAGGCAGGCAGCAGAGATGCCCAGCCATGCGGGGACACCAAGCTTTGCCAGGCCGGAGGGCTTAGCCGCGGCAGGCTCCTCTGCCACGAAGGCGCTCGCCTTCTCGGCGCGGGCCTGCTTGGAGCGACGCTCGCGCTTCTTGCGGGGCTCTTCCTGCGCGGGGTCAGCCGGCTCTTCGATGGCACCAGCGGCGGCGTCAGCCTCAGCCTCCTCGGCAACATGGCGCACCGCGGCCTCTACACGCTTGTCTGCTGCGGCGTCCTCGGCAAACTCGGCAACGGTCTCGTCGGCGGGAATGTCCGTCTGCTCGTCAATAACGGAAGAGACGTCCTCGATGTCCTTCTCGACGTCCGCTTCGCCCTCGACTGTTGTCGTGTCGAGCACTTCTTCGTCATTCGTCAGCTTCTCGTCAGCCATTCAGGAACCTCCTGTAGCTCAAATACATTGCAAGTGGGTATATGCCCACAAGTCTGGCATTCTACTCCACAAATTGGCTAAAGCCCAAATACCGCACGCTTTCCACCGAACTGCAAATAATCTGATAGTCAGAACTCCGGTTTGAAGCCTGCGAGAGTTTGTATGCGCTTTTTTCGCGGGGCCCTTAGAAACGCACCTACAAACGAGATTGTAGGTGCGTTTTTAGCCCAAATTCTGATGATGCTTTTCACGAAGCTTCAAAAACGACATACAAGCTTTCAAAACGGCTGCTTAGACCCAAAATAAGCACCTACGATACGACTTGTATGTACCTCCCCTGTACCACCCTCCAATGACTTGAGGAGCTGACCAGCAAGCTCTTTGATGGCCGAAAAGCCATTAGGCCTTCGCCCAATCGACGATACATACAATCCGTGTTGTAGGTGCTCCATCGCGCCGTTTTGAGCCCATTCTTTACTTCGTATGCAGTTTTAAAGGCCACCACGAAACAGGTAGTGATTTCAGGGCCAAAAACGCACCTACAACCTGCGTTGTAGGTGCGTTTATTTACAGCCTCCGAAAAAAGCGCTTACAAAGTGCTTGCCGCACACGCCAACGCAACAACACCCGGCTTAGCTGCTCTTCATGACCACGTTGCGCACCACACCGGCAGCCTTGTCGCAGGCGTCCAGGCAGTGCTCCATGCGGTCAAACAGGCGCAGCCAGGCAAGGCTCTCCTTGCCGCGGGTGTCATCCTCGCGGAAGAGGGTGCGCAGGGCATTCTCGTAAACGCTGTCGCCGCCGTCTTCGACATGGCCCACTTCGATGGACTTCTTCATGACCGTTTCGTCGTTCTTGTAGTTGGGAAGAGCCTCGATCATCTCCTGCATGTAATTGACGGCAACAAGCGTGAGGTTTGCCAGCTCGATTGCCTCGGGGCGCATCTGCTGGATGTTGAATAGGTCAAGCCGCAGCGCGACGCCCTCCATGTAATCGACCACGTCGTCCATGGCAAGCGCCAGCTCGCTGATGTCCTCGCGGTCGAAGGGTGTGATGAAGCTCGTGTACAGACGCGTCATGATGTCGCGTACGCAATCGTCCGCCTCCTCCTCGACCATCTTCATGCGCGGAAGACGCGCGAACGTGTTGGGATAGTCACTTATGATGCCCACATACTCCTCGCCTGCCCGCACCAGCACTTGTGCCAGCTGCTTGAGGAGGGTATAGAAGATGTCTTCCTTCTTGATGCGTGCCATGGGAGCTCCCTTTCTGTTATCGAAGAGCTAAGTAGCGAAGCGTGCGCCGTCAGTAGAACAAAGCTAGGAACACCTTGGCCAGAACAAATCCGATGAGGCCGCAGCCGGGGAAGGTGCAGACCCAGGTCATGACCATTTCCTTGGCCACGGTCCAATCAACCGAGCGCGGGTCCTTGGCCGCACCGGCACCCATCATTGCCGAGCCAGAGGTGTGCGTAGTCGACACCGGAAGGCCCGTGAGCGTGGCCAGCAGCAGGGCGCCCGTCGCGCTGAGCGCGGCAGCAAAGCCCTGGTACTGCTCGAGCTGGACCATGTCGATGCCGACCTTCTTGATGATGGGCTTTCCACCGATACCCGTACCAATGGCCATGACCGCCGCACAGAGGACCTCAAGCCAGAACGGGAACTGCGCATTGGCCACGCTCGCGCCCGCCGACAGCGTGATGGCCAGCATCGCCGTAGACATGAACTTCTGGCCGTCTTGCGCGCCGTGCATCGCCGAGGCTCCCGCAGCAGCCCAGACCTGCATTTTTGCAAAGAAGTCGTTCGCTTGGCGTCGGTCGACGTCTCGGCAGAAGTAGGGGATCACCTTGGCGATCGCCCAGCCAGCTATGAATCCCAGCACCGTCGACAGCAGCATTCCGTACAGAACCTTGATCCACTCGTCCATGTTGACGGCCTGGAACCCGCCGTGAACGGCAAGCGCCGCACCGGTGAGGCCGGCAATCAGGGCATGGCTCTCGCTGGTGGGGATGCCAAACACCCAGGCAAGCGACGACCACGTGACGATCGACACCGTGGCCGCAGCAAGCGCTATGAGCGCTGCCCGGTTGTCGCCGCCAAAGTCGACCATATTGCTCATCGTGTCGGCGACGGCGGTGGAGAAGAGCGTCATTCCAACCAAGCCAATGAAGTTGGTGATGACGCTCATGATGATTGCAGAGTCCACATCGATCGCTCGTGTGCCAATGGGTTCTGCAATAGCATTAGCGGCATCCGTCGCGCCGTTGACGAAGATGGTTCCCATAACCAAAACCAGTACCAGCGCGAGAAACGGGTCCCGGGCAATCAGGCCCAGCAACTCACCAAAACTGACCATGATGGCAGCCTTTCTCTCGGGTCTAGCCATGATACGAGCCCATTGTCAGGCATAGGTCAATGCCAAGGTTAAGGCGATGTAAAGCGTCAATTTGTAATGACAGTCAACTGTAAAGCAGCAGGCAGACAGGTGTATGGTAACTCGCATTTGCCGTCGGGGGAAAACCCGCAGCCAACCCTCATGTGAAGGTCGTAAGGAGGCATCCGGCTGTCTGGCAGCTTCTTGGTCGCGAGCGGCAAGTGGCGGTTGCTACAGCGTATCCAGTGGAACCTGCCGCATCTCGACAGAATCGGAAGGCGTGTGGGCAAGCACGTTCACGTGCGTGAACCCGCAGGCGATGGCTCGCTGCACCGCAACGTCAAAGCTCCCGTTTAGGACTTTCGTCTGGTGGGCGTCAGAGTTGATGAGGATCTGCCCGCCAAAGTCATGCAGGGCCTTCAGGAGACTGCGGCGCGGATACAGCTCCGCCTTGCGACCACGGTTATGCGCCCCACAGTTGATCTCAAAGGGAACTCCCTGCGACACCAGGTGCTCCATGGCCTCGAGCGCCGGGGTCATGTAGCGCGGATCGTCCTCGTCAAAGGAGCGCATCTGGTCGTTGAAGCGGGTGATGAGGTCAAAGTGACCGACGAACGTGCACGAGAGGCGGTCGTACACCTGCGCCTCGAGCTCGTAGTACGAGCGGCACATGGCATACCAGTCGCCGCCAAAGCACTCGTCGCAGAGGCGCTGCGAGACCTCCTCGCTGTAGTCGACGGCGCGCGAAAAGGGCACGTCAACATCGACATAGTGGGTGGAACCAATCACGTACTCGGCTCCGGGGCACGAGGACGGGTCGTAGAGCGTGTCGAGTTCGACGCCGCAGATGATGTCCAGATCGTGCGCATATGCGGCGCGAAGTCGCGCGATCTCGGCCGTGTACGCGGGCCAGTCCATGTGGATCTCCTCGTCCATGTGGCCCGAGAAGCCCAGATGCTCAAAGCCCAGCTCAAGCGCGCGCTGAACCATCTCCTCCGCGGCATTGTCACCATCGCAGAACGTGGTGTGGGTGTGGTAGTTTGCCCTAAGCATGAGACCTCCCGTCGACAGTCGCCATTCTCATGATAGGCAAGCCGGGCGGCTGGTGCGAGAAGCGAGCACGAGATTGTCAGACGGCGCGAGCTCCGTGGGGCCGCCTGGGGCACGCGCCTCGGCTGGTGCGCGTGGCGACGCAACAGTACGTCAAATTTGCGTTTTCGCTCGAACGTTACGCTAAACATGCGTTTTCCGGGGCCAACGAGGCGATGAAACCGCATGTTTGACGGACAGTTCTTCGCAAATCGCATATTTGACGTATAGTCACGAGACGATTGGCTACCGAACCCCGCACGCAAGCCTGCGGGCCGCCGACAACCCCCGCGCAAGACGGTCGCCGACCCGTTGTAGGCAGTCACCCGGCGCGCAGGCCCCTCATCAGCCCACATTCCCCAGCGGCATCCTTGGCAGGAATACAATTGAGGCAGGCATCGATCGAGGAGGGGCAATGAACGAGCAGTGGTGGCAGCGTGCCGTCGTGTACCAGATCTATCCCAAGAGCTTTCAGGACAGCAACGGGGACGGGCTTGGAGACATCCCGGGAATCACCAGCAGGCTTCCCTATCTTGCCAAGCTTGGCATCGACGTGATATGGCTCTCCCCCGTCTACGAGAGCCCGATGGACGACAACGGCTACGACATCAGCGACTACCGGGCTATCTGGCCCGGCTTTGGCACGATGGACGACTTTGACGAGATGCTCGCCACCGCGCATAGCCTTGGCATCAAGATCGTGATGGACCTCGTGGTCAATCACTCGTCAGACGAGCATCGGTGGTTCAAGGAGAGCCGCAGCAGCCGTGACAACCCCTATCGCGACTTTTACTACTGGCGCGACCCCGTTGACGGCCACGAGCCCTCGAACATGGGCGGCATCTTTGGCGGAAGCATCTGGGAGTGGGACGAGGGCACCCAGCAGTACTACCTGCACTGCTTCTCACGCAAGCAGCCGGACCTCAACTGGGAGAATCCCCGCGTGCGCGACGAGATCTTTGACATGATGGACTGGTGGCTGGCCAAGGGCGTGGACGGCTTTCGCATGGACGTCATCGGCATGATTGCCAAGGACACGAGCTTCCCCTCGGGCGAGCCCGGGCCAACCGGCTATGCGCCACTCTATCCGCTCATCGTCGACGAGCGGGTGCACCCGTGGCTGCAGGAGATGCGTCAGCGCGTGCTGTCAAAGTACGACACCATGACGGTGGGCGAGGTCGGCGGGGCCACCGTCGAGACCGCACGGAAGTACTCCAACCTTGACGGCAGCGAGCTATCGATGGTGTTCCAGTTTGAGCACGTCGGTCTCACCGGAAGCCCGGAGCGTGGCAAATGGGTCACCGACAGGCCTCGCCTCACCGACCTCAAGCGCGTCTTTGACCGGTGGGAGACCGGGCTTGACGGCGTGGCATGGAACAGCCTCTTTTGGGACAATCACGACCAGCCGCGCGCCGTGAGCCGCTGGGGCAACGACGACCCTCGCTGGCGCGAGACGAGCGCCAAGATGCTCGCCACCTGCCTGCACCTGATGCAGGGTACGCCCTACGTCTACCAGGGCGAGGAGCTGGGCATGACCAATTACCCGTTTGAGGACATGAGCCTGGTCAACGACCTCGAGGCACACGATGCGTACCGCATGCTCACGCAGGACTGCGGGTGCT
>JAGAVX010000106.1 GCA_017941705.1 Atopobiaceae bacterium | reverse complement strand
GTCAACATAGGTCTGGAGATTCTCCTGCGCGATGAGGAAGCGGATGACCTCGTAGGCAGCTTCCTTGTTCTGGCAGCCGGCCGTCACGCAGAACTGCAGGTCGACGCCTGAGTTGAGGATGCGGTCATCGGGATTCTCGACAGCCGGCATCACGAAGGAGTCGATGTCCATGTCGGGGTTGACTGAGCGAATCTGCGGCACCGCGTAGGAGCCGATGGTGTACATCGCGCTCTCGCCATTGGCGAAGGCGGTGCAGGCGTCGTTGTAGCCGTAGGCGAAGGGGCCGTCCTCGGCGTACTGCAAGAGCGCATACTCCTTCTCGGCCACCTCTCGGTAGTGCTCCGTGAAGGTGGTGGTGCCGGCGTTGACCTGCTGGCAGACGTCGGAGGGAGCCAGCTCGATAGCTAGGGCATTCCACGGGGCGAGCGTCGTCCAGGTGTCCTTGAAGCCTAGGTAAAGGGGCAGGATACCCGCCGCCTTGATGGTCTCGCAAAGCTTGGTGAACTCGCTCCAGGTAGTGGGGATGTCCCAGCCATGCTCCTTGAACATCGCACGGTTGTACAGCACGCCCGCAGCGTTGGCGCTATGCGGCACGCCGTAGGTCCCGTCGGTGGGCACAAACTCGAGCTTCTCGAGCGTGTCGATGTAGGACTGCTTGACCTGCTTGAGACCATCAAAGTCCGAGACATCGGCCAGGATGCCCGCGTCCACGAAGTTGGAGAAGGTCACGTCGCCGCCGATGCCGATGATGTCGGGGTAGTCCTCACGAATGAAGCGCGTGCGCAGGACGGTGGTGGCGTCGTTGGGGCAGGTGATGCTCACGTGAATGTCGTCGTGGATCTCGTTGAAGAGGTCCTGCAGCTTCTCGAAGGTCTTGACGGCCTCCTGCTTATAGGTGACGACCTCGATCTCGGTCTTGCCGCTGTTGTTGCTACCGCCGCAGCCGGCAAGAGCCCCTGCCGCCGCAGTCGCGCCGGCAAGGCCAAGGAAGCCACGACGCGTTAGGTTCATGTTCGACATGATGCGTGCTCCCTTCGACCCTAGTGGCAGATGGCCAGCTCGGTCTGCTTGTCAAAGAAGTGCAACTTGTCCACGTCAAAGACGAGCTTGACCTCAGAGCCGGTACGCGCCGTAGTCGTTGCCTCGGTGCTGCAGGAGAGAGATGCGCCTTCGGCGTCGGCGTAGAGCATCACTGAGGAGCCCAGCAGCTCGTAGACCGTGACGGTTGCCGAAACGGCCTCGGAGAGGCACTTGCCCTCGGCAGGGGCACCCTGCTCGATGACGTCCTCCGGGCGCACGCCCATGACGACGACCTTGCCCACGTAGCCACCGTCACGCAGTGCCTTGGCCTTGTCGGCGGGCAGGGTGATGGCGCTCCTGCCGAAGGTCGCCACGAGGTCCGCTCCTCGCTCGACAATGGTAGCGTCGACGAAGTTCATCTGCGGCGAGCCGATGAAGCCCGCGACGAACAGGTTGCACGGCTTGTTGTAGAGATTGGTGGGGGTGTCCACCTGCTGCATGACGCCCGCCTTCATGACGACGATGCGGGTGCCGAGCGTCATGGCCTCTGTCTGGTCGTGCGTGACGTAGATGATGGTGGCGCCCAGGCGGTCGTGCAGCTTGCTGATTTCGGCGCGCATCTGCACGCGCAACTTTGCGTCGAGGTTTGAGAGCGGCTCATCCATCAGGAAGACCTTGGGGTTGCGCACGATGGCGCGGCCCATGGCCACGCGCTGGCGTTGGCCGCCGGAGAGGGCGGACGGCTTGCGGTCGAGCAGCTGGTCGAGGTCGAGGATGCGCGCGGCCTCCTCCACCTTGCGGTCGATCTCGTCCTTGGGCACCTTCGCCAGCTTGAGGGCGAAGCCCATGTTGTCGCGCACGGTCATGTGCGGGTACAGGGCGTAGTTCTGGAAGACCATGGCGATGTCGCGGTCCTTGGGCTCGACGTCGTTCATGACCTGACCGTCGATCTTGAACGTGCCGCTCGTGATGTCCTCGAGGCCGGCGATCATCCGCAGGGTGGTGGACTTGCCGCAGCCTGAAGGGCCGACGAAGATGATGAACTCCTTGTCGGCGATCTCGAGGTTGAAGTCCTTGACGCCCTCATATCCGTTTGGGTACTTCTTTCCGATGTGCTCCAGCGAAAGACTTGCCATAACAGCGCTCCCTTCGATCCCGTTGCTGCGCACGACTAACAGGCTTTTTCCTGTTAGCG
>JAGAVX010000105.1 GCA_017941705.1 Atopobiaceae bacterium | reverse complement strand
GAAAGATCGCCCTTGATGACGCCCCAAAACTGCGGAACCTCATCAAAGCGCGTGTCACGCAGAAAACGCCCGAGCTTGGTTACGCGCGGGTCGCCGTCCATCGCCCACTGCGCTCCGCCCTCTTCGGCATTCACGCACATGGTCCTGAACTTGACCAGCGTAAACGGCTTGCCGTCCTTGCCCAGGCGCTCCTGCTTGAAGAGCACCGGCCCCGGCGAGTCGAGCTTGATCGCAATCGATACGACCGCCATGGGAATCGCCAGCACCGCTAGTGCGGCCACGGATCCCACGACGTCAAAGCCGCGCTTGATTGCGTGGTATACGGTGCGCTTGGGCAGTGTCGCGGGATCCAGGCGCTCGACCTCGACGATGCGCGACTTGTCAACGAGCCCCTCTGCGACCTTGGCGATCACCACGGCCTCATCGGTCTGCACGTCATCCCAATCGGCAAAGAACCTCTTGGCGTTGGCGCCTATCATCGGGCAGCCTCCGTCCCCAGTTCCTTGCCCCACACGACACGGTCCACGATGCCCGTATAGCTCTGGATGATCTTGACCACCTTTGCGCTCACGTTGGTGTCCTGGTAGTCGGCGACCGGGCTCACCCGCTCGCCAGCAGCCACCATCTCCACCGCCGTGTCCACCGCCTGCAGCACGCGCTCGGCCGTCGTGCTTCCCAGAACAAAGACCCCCGCATCCATGGCCTCGGGGCGCTCAGTCGACGTGCGAACGCACACCGCCGGAAACGCCCTGCCCTGTGCCGCGTAGTACGCGGCCTCCTCGGGCAGCGTCCCCGAGTCGCTCACCACGCAGTAGGCCTCCATCTGGAGCTTGTTGTAGTCGGTAAAGCTCAGCGGCTTGTGCATGCGCACCAGAGGGTCAAACACAAACCCGCGACGCTCAACCGCCTTGCGCGAGCGCGGATGCATGCTGTACAGCACGGGCATGCCGTACGTGCGCGCCATCTGGTTGACGGCGTTCATCAGTCCCATAAAGCTGCGCTCGTCGTCGATGTTCTCCTCGCGGTGCGCCGAGAGTAGGATGTAGCGCTTGGGCTCCAGGCCCAGCTCGTCCAGCACCCTCGACGCGCGGATGCGCTCGCCATGCGCCGAGAGCACCTCGGCCATGGGGCTTCCCGTCACAAACGTCCGCTCGCGCGGCAGGCCCTCGGCAGCCAGGTTGCGCCGCGCGTGCTCGCTGTAGCACATGTTGACGTCCGAGATGTGGTCGACGATGCGACGGTTGGTCTCCTCGGGCAGACGCTCGTCAAAGCAACGGTTGCCCGCCTCCATGTGAAAGATCGGAATGTGCAGCCGCTTTGCCGCGATGGCGCAAAGGCAGCTGTTGGTGTCTCCCAGCACGAGCAGCGCGTCAGGCCGATGCTCCACGAGGCAGGCGTAGCTCTGGGCGATCACGTTGCCAAGGGTCTCCCCCAGGTTGTCGCCCACCACGCCCAAGTACTCGTCGGGCTGGCGCAGATGCAGGTCCTCAAAGAAGATCTGGTTGAGCTCGTAGTCCCAGTTCTGCCCCGTGTGCACCAGACGGTGATCGAAGTAGCGGTCGCACGCCTTGATGACCTCCGAGAGGCGGATGATCTCGGGCCGGGTGCCCACCACGGTCATGAGCTTGAGCTTTGCCATGGTCACACCTCCAGCCTGTAGGTATCGGGACGAGCCGGGTCAAACTGCTCGTTTGCCCACATGACGACCACGAGGTCGTCGGTCGCGCTCGTGTTTGTGATGCGATGCGTGTAGCCGGGCAGGATGTCCACCATCGTTGGCTCGCTACCGCGGACGCTTGTGATGGTCGGCCCGGTCGGCTCGCCCTCGCGCGGGCTCACGGGGCGCTGGGCGATGGTGCCCTCCCCCGCCACCACGCAGAACTTCTCCCACTTGCTGTGGTGCCAGTGCTGGCCCTTTGTCTTGCCCGGCTTCACCACGTTGACCGACACCTGCCCAAAGCCCGGCGCCCCGAGGAGCTCGACGAAGCTTCCGCGCTCGTCCGAGTTCACCCTCAGGGCATGTGCCGCATCAACGGGCGGCAGGTATGACATGTACGTCGAAAGCAGCTTGGTCGAAAAGGTGCCAGGCGTGACGTCCATGATGTCGCGCGCGCCCTGCGCCTCCTTGAACGACTGCAGCAGTTCGACGATGCGGCCAAGCGTCACCTGGTCGGTGGGGCCAGCCTGGCAAAAGCCTTCCTCCGTGCGCTCCGCCTTACCCAGCAGTGCGTCCAGAAAGCAGCTGACGAGGTCATCGATGTAGATGAGCTCCAGGCTCGTAGTGGGGTCGTCCACGCGCAGGGGCAGCCCGCGAGCCGTGTTGTGGCAGAAGGTCGCCACCACGCTGTTGTAGTTTGGCCGGCACCACTTGCCATAGACGTTGGGAAGCCGGTAGATGAGGGCCTCCGCACCAGTGCGCTGCGCGTGCCCGCGCAGGACATCCTCGGCCTCGCGCTTGCTGCGGCCATAGGCACTGCCGGCATAGCGGCCGGCAAGCGTGGCCTGCACCGAGGACGCCAGCACGACCGGACACCGGTTGCCCGATGCCTCCAGCGCGTCTACCAGCGCCTGCGTGAGGTCTCGGTTACCGCGGCCATACTCCGCAGGATCCTCCGGGCGGTTGATCCCCGCCAAGTGAATCACGGCGTCCGCATGTGCCGCGCGCTCGGCGAGAGCCTCCGGCGCGTCTTCGACGTCAAAGGTGTCAACCACGAGCGGCAGAAGGCCCGCGAACTGCGGACGAGCGTCCTTGCCGTCGCGGATGTTGCAGAGGCTCTCGACCAGGTTGCGACCCACGAAGCCGGCAGAGCCTGTCACCAGGACGCGCATCACACGTCACCAGCCAGTGCCTGCTGCACGTACGTGGTTCCCAAGAGCCTCTGCACGGTCCCATCCACGTCGAGTCGAACCGTGTTGTCAGAGGTATAGGCATCCCCAGAAATCGCATGGACCTCGCCCTTGATCACGAACTTGTCGTAGTTGAGGTCGCGGGAGTCCGCATGCACGCGGAAGTAGTCGTCCATGTCCTCGGCCCTGAGCCGCTCCTCGCGGGTCATGAGCGTCTCGTTGAGCTTCTCGCCATGGCGACTGCCGATGACTTGGATGCCCGTATCGCCAAAGAGCTGCTGCACTGCCTTGGCGAGCGTGCCGATGGTGGCCGCAGGCGCCTTTTGGATGAAGAGGTCGCCAGGATGGGCATGCTCGAAGGCAAATCCCACCAGATCGACCGCCTCGTCGAGGTTCATCAAGAAGCGCGTCATGTTGGGGTCGGTCACCGTAATGGGCTGCCCCGCGCGAATCTGGTCGATGAACAGCGGAATCACGCTTCCGCGACTGCACATCACGTTGCCGTAGCGCGTGCAGCAGATGGTGGTGCGCGCCGCGCCGTTGCGGGCGTTGGCGTACACGATCTTCTCCATCATCGCCTTCGAGGTACCCATGGCGTTGATCGGGTAGGCGGCCTTGTCCGTCGAGAGACACACGACGCGCCTCACGCCGGCGTCGATTGCCGCATGAAGCACGTTGTCGGTGCCTATCACGTTGGTGCGGACCGCCTCCATCGGGAAGAACTCGCAGCTGGGCACCTGCTTGAGCGCGGCGGCATGAAAGAGGTAGTCGACGCCGTGCATGGCATCGGCAACCGAGCGCTCGTCGCGTACGTCCCCGATGAAGAACCGCGCCTTGTCAGCCGACGCCGGATGCGTCAGCTGCAGCTGGTGGCGCATGTCATCCTGCTTCTTCTCGTCACGCGAGAAGATGCGGATCTCGGCCACGTCCGAATCGAGATAGTGTTCGAGGACGGTGGAGCCAAACGACCCCGTACCGCCCGTTATCATGAGAACCGAGCCAGCTAGCGACTCGTTGATGTTAGTTATGGGACTCGCCTCCAGCGACAGAGCACCTGTGTGGTCGGATGCCTGTCGGCGTCGCTGATTATATCGATGGCTCGCTTCTGCATTGGGGCTCCCCAAGGCGAGCCAGCCCGTTAGTCTTTGGTCTCCTCGACCTTTTCGGGCAGCACCGCCAGGCCAACGGTCGTGCGGATGGTCATCTGCCCTGCGTGAATCTCGAGCTTGGCCAAGTTCTGGCGACGCTTTACCTGCGTGATCATGGCCTCGAGGCCCTTGAGCGGACCCTCTGCCACCACGATCTTGTCGCCCTCCTTGTAGGCGACGCTCATGGGTATGACACGATCGCCCTTGGTCGTCCACCGCTCAATCCAGTTCCTGTCGTCGTCACTGAGCGGAACGAACGTCTCTCCCATCGTGAGTATCCTCGTAAGGCCGCTCACCCTTCGCAGGATGCGGGCGAGGCCCCACGGGTCGGCCGTCACGGCCACCACGTAGCCGGGAAGCAGCAGCCGCTCCTCGTCATGCCACTCGCCATGCAGCTTGAACTGCGTGCGATATCGCGGCGAGAAGCACTCGTGCAGAACCGTGCGGCCTGTGTTGCCGCCCTCTTGCACGTTGTCGCATGCGCGCAGGATGGCCTCGCAAGCAACATGCTCACGTCCGGTCTCAACCTGTATGACGTACCAGCCGGCGCCTCGCACGCGCACCTCCCGCTCATGTGACCCTGGCATTTGGCCATGGCTACGCCAAAGGCCGAGCAGCCACATTTGAAAGAGACGTATTCGTTCCCCTTGGCGGACGACTGCAACCGCACGAAGCCCGGAGCAAGCGGTTTGGGGACATTGCCTCTGGCAGTGCCCTTTGATGGACGCACCCGGTGGTACGGCCGTCAAAGGACGCTTGGCGACCAGACGATTACCGTTCGTTTTGCGGCAACAACCGTACGCGATAATCCCCTATTTCTTCATCATATATGAGCAATCCTTATATTCTCTCCCATCACGCATCAACGGTCAGAGACCACCATTGCCTCGTCGCCAGCCCGTGGCGGCCGTCCATTTTTAGCCTACGTCCCACCAACCTTTTGATATGCGCTTAGCTCGCTCTATCACGTCCCTTTGCTGCAAACGTCACATCGAGATTGCGCATGTCGAATCAGAATATGAGTATAGCTCATAACAACCTCCTTATACCCCTTCCTGACCGACATCTTCGGTCTGCAAAAGAAGTGGACACGGCGGAAAATAAGACGTTCTTAACTGTGCTGACGGCTGAGTCAACTATCTGCCAACAATGCCTAGCACCTGCATAGTTATGAAATAGGGCGGCGTTTGAGGGGAGGATCGTTTTGTGTAGCATGCAGAGTGCCATCAGGACGCTGCGCAGAAGAGCGAGCCTCACTCAGGAAGAGCTGGCCAGACTGCTAGAAGTCAACCAGAGCGCCATCTCGCAATGGGAGACAGGGCGCACCCTCCCCGACCTCGAGAAGCTCCCTAAATTGGCGGAGGCCCTTGGAGTGTGCATACAGGACCTCTTTCCGAGCGAGGATGACCCATCGCCTGCGTACGTAGCCGACTCGTATTCCTCGAGTTTGGAAGGCGAGGCGACAGCCGCTACAGAGCGCGACGGCTCGGCATTAGCAAAGGGTCCTGCCGACACGACACTCATCGGCAGTGACTCCCCCGCCGCACAGCCCAATGCATCGGTGCCCATCGTATCCATCAAAGGCGCCGGCACTGACAACAAGGCTGTCGAAGAGCTCGTGGGACGCACCGTCGAGGTGCCATCGTGGGTATCCGACAACCATCCCAATGCGCAGGCAGTAATCGTCGAGGACGACTTCATGAACCGCGTGGCTCCCAAGGGGTCCGTCGCGGTCTTTGACCCCGACCTTGTCCCCACAAACAACCGCGTGGTCATCATCGAGACCGAGGACAGAGGCGCCATCATACGCCGCTGGCATCGGGGCGCAAACACGCTCATGCTCACGACCGACAGCTTTCAGCCGGGAGACGACATCGTCGTTCGCAGTGACCCGTCCGTCCGCCTGGTCGGAACCGTGGTCTACGTGAGCGTCCCTTCCGAGCTCCTCTAACGCAAGGTCTGTCGATAAAAGCTCCCCGGCGCACCGTGCAACTGAGCGTCACGCGCTCGGTCACATGGCAGCGCCGGGGAGCTCTGGACCTGCGATGTGACTACTGGCGGTAGTAGCTCAGGAAGATCTCGAGCTGGTCGAGCGCCTCACCCAAAACCGCACGGCGCGGCAGGTAGACGATGCGGAAGTAGCCCGGCTTCTCCCAGTTGAACCCCTTGCCCGGCACGATGAGCACGCGCTTGTCCTGCAACAGGTCGAGCTGGAACTGCTCGTCATCTGTGATGTTGAACTTCTCGGGATCGAGCCGAGGGAAGATGTAGAACGCAGCCTTGGGCTTGACCACGCTGATGCCATCGATCGCGCACAGGCGCTCGTACACGTAGTCGCGCTGCTTGCATACGCGACCGGTGGGAACCACGTAGTTCTTGACGCTCTGGTAGCCGCCGAGCGCCGTCTGCACGATGGACTGCGCCGGCACGTTGGAGCACAGGCGCATGTTGCTCATCATGTGGATGCCCTCCATGAGGCCCTTGCCCAGGCGCTTGTTGCCGCTGATCGATATCCAGCCGATGCGCCAGCCTGCGATCATGTGACTCTTGGAGAGGCCATTGAACGTGATGCAGAACAGGTCGGGCGCCAGGCTCGCGATGCTCACGTGCTCGCCGCCGTCCATGACCAGGCGGTCATAGATCTCGTCGGAGAGGATGATGAGCTGGTTCTGGCGGCAGATCTCGACGATCTCCTCGAGGATCTCGCGCGGGTAGAGGGCGCCGGTGGGATTGTTGGGGTTGATGAGCACGACCGCCTTGGTGTTGCTGCTGATCTTGGCGCGCATGTCATCGAGGTCGGGCAGCCAGTCGGCCTGCTCGTCGCAGAGGTAGTGGACGGCCTTGCCGCCGGCAAGCGTGACGCACGCGGTCCACAGGGGATAGTCGGGGCTGGGCACGAGGACCTCGTCGCCGGTCTCGACCATCGCCTGCATAACCAGGTTGATGAGGTCCGAGACGCCATTGCCCGTATAGATGTCGTTCATCGAGACGTTGGGTATGCCCTTGAGCTGGTCATACTGCATGATGGCCTTGCGCGCCGCAAACAGGCCGCGGCTGTCGGAGTAGCCCTCGGTGTCACGCAGCTGGCTCGCCATGTCCTGCACCACCTCGTCGGGCGTGGTGAAACCAAACGGGGCGGGGTTGCCGATGTTGAGCTTGAGGATGTTGATGCCGTCCTCCTCCATGCGCATGGCCTCGTCGAGTGCGGGGCCGCGCACGTCGTAGGACACGTGGTCGAGCTTGCTGGATTTGTCAAACTTGCGAGCGGGCATGGGGTGTACCTCCTGTGACGTCTGTCGTGCTGCGATGTGGCTGTTGGACCGTCCTGTGATGGGTGGGGCGTCGGCTGGAGATCCGCCGGACGCATCGGAGCCGGGGCTGGCGGAGCTTGGGCTCGCCGCCGGCGGCGCCACTCCGGCGGCTGGCTCGCTCGGGCTCCCCAAGAGCCAGTCCTCGGTCGTGCCGAGCGCGTCGGCCAGAAAGGCCAGCACCGAAGCGCGCGGTTGCGTCTTGCCCGAGAGATACTGGCTCAACTGGCTCTTGCCGAGCTTCTGCCCACGCTCGGATGCGATCCGCAGCAGGTCAACCTGCTTGAACCCACGCTCGCCCATCGCCTCCCTCAGGCGCTCCGAAAAGACTGTCTGATCCATGGCGCTCCAAAGTTCAAAAGAAATGGTCAGGTTCAATTTGAACGTGGCAGTTCAAATTGAACCTGACCATACCACACTCGATCAGCAATTGAACTCAGAAGTTCAATTTCATGCAAATCTACGGGCAAGTGGTCTTTGGACGCTGGCCAGCATTGAACCCAGGCAGCTTGCAACCCGCAGCGTGCACTGGTGCCTGTCCCCAGCGCACGTGCGTGTGCATCGGTGCCTGTCCCCAGCGCACGTGCGTGTGCATCGGTGCCTGTCCCCAGCGCACGTGCGTGTGCATCGGTGCCTGTCCCCAGCGCACGTGCGTGTGCATCGGTGCCTGTCCCCAATGCACGTGCGTGTGCG
>JAGAVX010000104.1 GCA_017941705.1 Atopobiaceae bacterium | reverse complement strand
GCCGAAAGGGCCTAAATCGCTCAAGGAACACGTTTGTAAAACAGCAGGTAGACGGCTTGCGTTCGATTGGCTGACAGTAGATGCGGAATCGAGGAAATGTCTAAATTCAAAACAGATTGCCAAAACGCCGTTTTTTTGCAACTTTGCTCTCCGGGATCTCACTGGCGGCCCCGCGTTTAGCCCATTTTTGTGTTTGCATGGCCGCTGTCTTCGCCCGTGGGCCCTGCGAGAGCATCTTGCGGCGCCTGGCTCCAGTCATTCGCGCCTGCACGCACGAGGGCACAATAATCGCGCCTGCTCATGCGCCATGCGGAATCCGCGGCTATACTAGAAGGCCATTCATGTTGTTTTGGCGTCAGCGTCTAGTGCGCATTTGCGTATATGGAGGATTTCATGGCAGAGACACCGCTCGTTGGCATCATCATGGGTTCGAAGTCCGACCTCCCCGTCATGGAGGCTTGCACTGCCCAGCTCGAGGAGTTTGGCATCCCGTACGAGCTGGTCATCGCGTCGGCGCACCGCGCTCCCGACAAGGTGCACGAGTGGGCCGGCTCCGCCGCCGAGCGCGGGCTCAAGGTGATCATTGCGGCCGCCGGCAAAGCCGCCCATCTCGGTGGCGTCGTGGCTGCGTATACGCCGCTGCCCATCATCGGCGTGCCCATCAGGACCAGCGATCTGGGCGGGATGGATTCGCTGCTCTCGATGGTGCAGATGCCCTCCGGAGTGCCCGTTGCCTGCGTTGCCATCAACGGGTCCAAGAACGCCGCCATCTACGCAGCTCAGATTCTCGGCGCGACCATGCCCGAGTACCAGCAGAAGATCGTTGCGTTCAAGCAGGAGATGGCTGAGGCATAGGGCCAGACATCGTTTTGCTCCGGTCTGCCGCGGAGATAGTCTCGGCAGAGGTGGACGCACATCACGAGGAAGGCGAGCACGGTGAGTCATCATATGGCCCCTTCGGCCGGGCAACCAAGCAAGCGCAAGAAGCGCAACAACCTCATCTCCACGCTGATGATCCTGGTGGGTATCGGCCTTTTGGCTGCCGCCGGTTACATGTGGGGGTCGGCTCAGTGGCGCTACTACCAGCAGGACAAGGTGAACAAGAAGCTTGCCGCCTATGCAAAGGTGTACGATGCTCCTGCGGAGGGCGAGGCCCCACGCGGCCCCGAAGTCGATTGGGCGGGACTCAAGGCGCTGAACCCCGACGTCGTTGCGTGGATCCAAGTTCCTGGGACCGAGGTCAACTATCCCGTTTATGAGGCCGAGGACAACGACAAGTACCTGCACAGCGATGCGTCGGGCAACTATGCGTTCGGCGGACTGCTCTTCTGCGACTACGAATGCACCCGTCCGGGCATGGCCGACGCGCACACTCTCGTCTACGGGCATCACCTGCTGGACGGATCCATGTTCAAGGCAATCGCCGACATGGACAACCAGGAGGCCTTCGATGCGGTCGATACGGTCTGGTATGTCACCGAGACTGCCACGTACGAGTGCGAGCCGCTGGCGCTGTACTACACGGTGCCCGACGACCAGGACGTTCGTATCTTTAAGTGGGAGTCGACGGAGGCATTCCACAAGTACCTGATGGACCGAGTCAACCGCGCGGTCGTCAAGCGTGGTGACGCGGCCCAGGCCGTCCCGGGCATCACCCATGCCCTAAGCCTCATTACCTGCAACTACTACAATGGCTTTGGGCGCACGGTGCTGATTTGCGTTCCCAAGACCGAGGCTGCACAGGGCATCAGCGGCGTGACCGCCCAGCTGCCGGCAGAGATGCTGACCGCTCCAGTGGCTGATCCTGCGGCTACGCCTGCAACTGAGCCTGCGGTCGATCCCGCTGCCGAACCCACCGAGGAGGAATGGGTGGAGGAGACGACCGAAGAGTGGGTAGAAGAGACGACCGAGGAGTGGACCGAGGAGTAGGCTCGGGTTCTTCGGTTGGCCCGCTCCTGTGTAAACCTGTGGGTCATGTGGGTCGGCCGGGCTTTGGAGCCGCTATACAAAAGGGCGTGTATGATAAAGTCCGCGTGTGGTTTGCCACGCGCGGACTTTTGACATGCAAAGCCTATGCAGCCGGGAGGACTCATGGCCACAGACAAGAAGCACGTAACCTACGCCGATGCGGGCGTCGATGTCGACGAGGGGGCTCGTGCGGTAGATGCCATCAAGGCGGCCGTCGCGGCAACCAATCGTCCTGAGGTCATCGGCGGACTGGGTGGCTTCGGCTCGCTCTTTTCCGCTGCGGCGCTCAAGGACATGGAAGAGCCCGTGCTGGTGTCCGGCACCGATGGTGTGGGCACCAAGCTGGCCATTGCCCAGCTGCTCGACAAGCACGACACGGTTGGCGAGGACCTTGTGGCCATGTGCGTCGACGACATCGTGGTCGCTGGGGCCGAGCCGCTGTTCTTCCTCGACTACGTGGCAATCGGCAAGCTCCGCGCCGAGCATGTCGCCCAGATCGTAGCGGGCATCGCCAGCGGCTGCGCCAAGAGTGGCTGCGCGCTGGTCGGCGGCGAGATGGCCGAGCATCCCGGCGTCATGGCTCCCGACGACTATGACCTCGCCGGCTTTGTGGTGGGTGTCGCGGACCGTCCCAAGATGATCGGCGAGCATCTGGTGCGCGAGGGTGACGTCATCCTCGGCCTGCCGTCGTCGGGCATCCACTCCAACGGATACTCGCTGGTACGCAAGGTGGCCATCGAGGGCAAGACGGTCGAGGAGCTGCGTGAGCCGCTCGACGAGCTCGGTGGCCAGAGCCTGGGCGAGGCCGTGCTCGCACCCACCACCATCTATGCCGGCGCGCTCATCCGCGCGCTCAAGGCCGGTGCCCCCATCCACGCCATGGCGCACATCACGGGCGGCGGCATCACCGAGAACCTCAACCGCTGCCTGCCGAGCACGATCGATGCGGTCGTGGACCGTCATGCGACCGATGGCTCCAGGCCTGACGGCTTTGGCGACGGTCCCGCGTGGGATGTCCCGCCAGTCATCACGTACATGGTCCGCGAGGCGGGCCTCACCCCCGACGAGGCTTACAAGACCTTCAACATGGGCGTTGGCATGAGCGTCCTGTGCGCTCCGGAGGACGTCGAGCGCGTGCGCGAGGCGCTTGCCGCCGAGGGCCTGTCGTCGTTTGTCATGGGCGAGTGCGTTGCTGGCGAGGGCAAGGTCGTCTACCGCTAACAGCGGGTGGCACTTGGTAAGGAGGGAGCAACATGAGCATCAAGCTGGGAGTTCTTCTGTCGGGCAGCGGCACCAACCTGCAGGCCATCATCGATCGCATCGCCGAGGGGACGCTCGATGCGACCATCGAGCTGGTCATCAGCTCGCGGCCCAGCGCGTACGGCCTCAAGCGCGCCGAAAAGGCGGGCATTCAGACGATGACCATGTCGAAGGAGCTGTACGCCGATCCCATCAAGGCCGACGAGGTCATCGCCACGATGCTCAAGAAGGCTGACGTGGATTACGTCATCATGGCCGGCTACATGCGCATGGTGCACGCGCCGATCCTGGCGACGTTCCCCAACCGCGTGGTCAACCTGCATCCGGCCCTGCTGCCGAGCTTCAAGGGCGCCCACGCCATTCAGGATGCGTACGACTACGGCGTCAAGGTGACGGGCGTGACGGTTCACTTTGCCGACGACAAGTACGACTGCGGCCCCATCATCGCCCAGCAGGCGCTGGCGGTGGAGGAGGGCTGGACCGTGGACGAGCTTGAGGAGCATATCCACGAGATCGAGCACGTGCTGTATCCCGACACTATCCAGCTGCTTGCCGAGGGTCGCGTGAGCGTAGGGGCAGACGGGAAGGTAGTCATCTCGTAGCGGCTTCACCGGAATCGTGTGGCATCAATCACCCAGCGTACGCCCATGCAGGCATGGCGTTCGCTGGGTCTTTTGTCAAGGCCGAGGCCCCTCCGGCGACCTCTTTGCAAGTCTTGTCAATTACGCTATTTGCGTTTCTTTGCCAGCAGTGCCACCGTCTCGACGTGCTTGGTGTGGGGGAACATGTCAACGGGCGTCAGACGCTCGATGCGGTATCCGCCCGCCAGCAGTTGGTCGAGGTCACGCCGCTGGGTCACGGCGTTGCACGAGACGTACACCACACGTCTGGGGGCTAGCGCGAGAATGCTCGCCAGGAACTCCGGTGTCGATCCGGCGCGCGGCGGGTCCATGATCACCGCGTCGTAACGCTCGCCGCGTTTGGCCGTGTCCTTCATGAAGGCGGTTGCGTCTGCGCACACAAAGCGGCATTGCCCGTCGAGTCCGTTGATCCGTGCGTTGCGGCGGGCATCGGCAACGGCGCCCTTGCCAAGCTCGACGCCCGTCACCGTGAGGCCGTCCACCTGCGATGCTGCGCAAAGCCCGATGGTCCCGATGCCACAGTAGGCATCCAGAACGCGCATCCCTGCCTGCAGCTGGGCTCCCTCGATGGCAAGGCGGTAGAGCACCTCAGTCTGCGAGGGGTTCGTCTGGTAGAAGCTCGTGGGGCCGATCTCAAAGGTCACGCCCAGCAGCTGGTCGTGCATGACGCCTCCGTTGTACAGGGGGCGCGAGGTCGGACCGAGGATGGCGTTGGTCTTGCGCACGTTGGTGTTGAGCGCGATGGCGGTGATGTCGGGGGCGTGCTTTACGATGCGCTTGACGAGCTCGCGCTCGCGGGGCAGGCGCTCGCCATTGGCGACGATGGTCAGCAGCAGCTCGTCAGTCTTCCAACCGGCGCGCACTACGGCATGGCGCAGCAGGCCGCGGCCCTTGTCCTCGTCGTAGGCGGCTACCTTGCACAGCTCCGACGTCTTGGCAAACGAGTCCAGCACGCGGCGGCAGCGCTCGTCTTCGACTAGGCAGCTGCGGCAGCGTACGATGCGATGCGTCCCCTTGGCAAAGAATCCGCTGCGTATGGTCCCTTTGGGGCCCGGCGCAAAGGGGGTCGCCGCCTTGTTGCGAAACCTGACGGGTTCGTCCATCCCCACGATGGGCTGCAGCACGTCGCTGCCAGAGTCGACGATGTCGGCAAACAGCTCCTCGACCTGCTGCTGCTTGCGCTCGAGCTGTATGGGGTAGGGGACCGCGAGCGTCTCGCAGCCTCCACAGTTCTTGGACGTCGGGCATATGTATGTCTTGTATCCCATACCGCAAGTGTAGCAGCTGGCAAAGAAGATGCCACAGCCACGCCTACAACCACGCCGCCTCCCGATAAGACATTTATCGCGGGCGCTCGTGCGGCTATGGTGAGAAATACGTGCGCTGCACGCCCATGCGGAAAAGCGCGGCTGCCACCCGAGGAAGCCTAGCACGTGGTGGCCGCATGAGTTTTAGGAGGAACTATGGCAAAGGAAGTACCTGTCAAGAACGTGGTGCTCGTCGGCCAGGCCGGTACGGGCAAGACCATGGTCGCCGAGGCTATGCTGCATCTTACGGGCAAGACCAGCCGTCTGGGTGGCCATGCCGGCACCAAGCCCACGCTCGACTATGATGGCCAGGAGGGTGCACGCGGATTCTCCATCTCCACGACCATGGCTCCCATCGATTGGGAGGGCACTCGTATCAACGTGCTTGACGCCCCGTGCTACCCCGATTTCGTGGGCGACGCCTACACTGCCATGTCCGCCGCCGAGACCGCGCTGTTCCTGGTCGACGCCAACGACGGCCCCCAGACCACCACGACCCGTCTGTGGTTTGCCGCCGAGGACCTCTCCATCGCCCGCGCCGTGGTGATCAACCGCCTCGACCGTCCCGAGTCTGACTTCGATGCGGCGCTGGAAGCCTGCAAGGAGCGCTTTGGCAATCGTCTGGGCGCCGTGACCATCCCCATGGGCACCGGTGACGCCTTTGCCGGCATCATCGACATCGTGCACATGAAGGCCCGTCACCTCGAGGGTGCCAAGGTCGTCGAGGAGGACATCCCCGCCGAGTTCGCCGATGCTGCCGAGACCGCCCGCGAGGAGCTGGTTGACCTGGTGGCCGAGGCCGACGACGAGATCATGATGAAGTACCTCGAGGGCGAGGAGATCACCCAGGAGGAGCTCGAGAACCTGCTCGCCACCGCCATCAAGGAGCGCGTGTTCGTTCCCGTCTTTGCGGCATCCGCCGTCAAGGAGGAGGGCATCATCTCGATCATGAACGCCGCCGTCCAGTGGTTCCCCACCATGGCGGACTTTGGCCGCATCCCGCTGGTCAACGGCGAGCAGCTTGACATCTCGCCCGATGACGACCGTCCCGTGGCCTTCGTCTTCAAGAGCCTCAACGACCCGCAGAACGGCAAGCTGTCGTTCATCAAGGTCCTCGCCGGCACCATCACGCCGGGCGTGGAGCTCACCAACGCTCGTACCCGCAAGAACGAGCGCCTTGGCCACCTGTACAGCATGACCGGCCGCGACACCTCCGAGGTCAAGACCGTCGCCGCTGGCGATATCTGCGTCGTTCCCAAGCTCGATGCCCTTACCGGCGACACCCTGTCGGTCACCGGCAAGGTCGAGGCTGCCGCCTTCCGCTTCCCCAACTCGCTCTATCGCATCGCCATCGAGCCCGAGGTCCGTGGCACCGAGGGCAAGGTGTACGACTTCCTGCAGAAGTCCGCTGACGCCGATCCCACCCTCAAGGTCGAGCGTGACGAGGAGACCGGCCAGACGGTCGTCTCCGCCATCGGCGAGGCTCAGGTATCCGTGCTGCTCGACCGCCTCGAGGAGCGCGCCAAGGTGACGGCCCGTACGGTCAAGCTGCGCATTCCGTACCGCGAGACCATCCGTCGCACCGCTACTGGTCATGGTCGCCACAAGAAGCAGACCGGTGGCTCCGGCCAGTTCGCCGACTGCCGCCTGCGCATCGAGCCGAATCCCGACCAGGGCTACGAGTTCCTGGACGAGGTCGTCGGCGGCGCCATCCCGCGCGGCTTCATTCCTGCCATCGACAAGGGCGTGCAGGAGACCATGGCTGGCGGCGTGCTTGCCGGCTATCCGGTCATCGACGTCAAGGTCGCCGTGTACGACGGCCAGTTCCACCCGGTCGACTCCAACGAGATGGCCTTCAAGACGGCTGCCCGCCTTGGCTTCCAGGACGCCGTGGCACAGGCCGAGCCCGTGCTGCTCGAGCCCATGGCACACCTCAAGGTGACGGTTCCCGAGAGCTACGCCGGCTCGGTCATGGGCGACATCAGTGCCTCCCGCGGCCGCGTCGAGGGCATGGGCGCCGCTGGTGCCGGCGAGACCATGGTCGAGGCCACCGTGCCGTACGCCGAGGTCACCGACTACGCCACCCGCCTGCGTTCGCTCTCGCGTGGCACGGGCGAGTTCGAGCTCGAGATCAGCGGCTACGAGCAGGTGCCGCACGACGTGCAGCAGAAGCTCGCCGCTGAGTACCAGGAGAAGCGCGCCTCTGGCGAGCGCTAAGCCAACGGCTGGCTGACCACACGCCAAACGACTCGGGAGGGGTCCTCGGAAACACCGGGGACCCCTCGTTTTATGCTACGCGGTCGATGAGTGCGGCGTGCAGCCGTCGGTTCTTCTCTGCCCATTCGGGGTCCTGCGGGGCTTCGCTTCCAAGCAGCTCTGCCACGCAGCTCATAGTCTTGCGGAAGATCGCATAGTCCACCAGGTCATCACTGTTCACGCGGACGATGGTCCATCCGTCCTTTCGCCTATAGGTTGAAACCTCGACGGGCTCCTCGACGATATCGAGCGCCACCTTCTTGTCTGGCCAGCACAATGCCATGATTCCCTCCCTTTCGCTTGCTGTGGGGCAAATAGGTTAGAGAGGCAAGGTTGTGGTATGACCACGTGTTTGGTCGCAGCTGTGTTGCAGCTGGGTAGCAATCCCCAGCTTGTGGAGGTGTTGGTGCTTGTGTGGTGGCAAAAAACGGGCCGACTGCTTCACAAGGCACACACGACTCGTGCGATGACTCTCTGCGTGCAAGCCCTGTACCTGCGCAAATGAAAGACTGGCAAGGACGGCTGCCATCGGTCGTCTTGCTCCTTCGAATTGCGCCCATGACACGTTCTCGCGATTCCGTCATGTTTGCGCGCGGCTGTCCCTCGGACAACGGTTCACCCTTCTTGAGCTGCTATCAGGTTGTGCACGGTGTGTAAGCGATACCACTCGCGATGAGCGGGCACAAAATGCCTGTTATCATAGAGAGGTTACGTCACCGTCCAAGGAGGTTGCGCTACCGCGCATGGACATAGCCATATCTATCGCTGTCACGTTCTTGCTCACGCTGGTCAACGGATTCTTCTCGATGTCCGAAATGGCCTTGTCCACGGCAAAGAAGGTCGTGTTGGAGCACGAGGCCGAGGAAGGTGACCTCAAGGCCAAGAAAGCCGCCGAGGTCTCGGGCGACTCGGGTGAGTTCCTAGCTGCCATTCAGGTGGCCATCACGCTCGTTGGGTTCTTCTCGTCCGCGTTCGCGGCGACCAACCTCTCCGCGCCCCTCGCGAAGGTTCTGGTCTCGCTTGGTGTGCCCGCCCAGGGCGCCGGCACCCTCTCGACCGTGGTCATCACCCTTATCGTTTCGTACTTCTCTATCGTCGTGGGCGAGCTTGTGCCCAAGCGCATCGCCTTGGCTGACCCCGAGGGCGTCTCGAAGAGCGTGGCAGGGCCCATCAGCACCTTCTCACGTATTGCCAAGCCCCTGGTCGCCCTCACGGCTGCCAGCGCCAACGCCTTGGCCATGCTTCTGGGTGTCAAGAGTGGCGATGACCGCCAGGAGGTCTCGGAGGACGAGATCCGCTACATGGTGACCGACTCCGAGGAACTCACCGAGCAGGAGAAGTCGATGATTCACGACGTCATCGACCTGGGCGATACCATTGCGCGCGAGGTCATGGTCCCGCGCGTCGACATGTGCGCCATCGAGGACACCCAGACGTGCTCCGAGGTGCTCGAGGTCATGCGCCGTACGGGATACTCTCGTCTGCCGGTGTACCACGAGGACGTCGATCGCATCGTGGGCATCGCGCACATCAAGGACATCATCAGCCCCATCGTCGACGAGGGCGCGGGTGACAAGCGAATCAGCCGCTACCTGCGCCAGGCGGCGTTCGTGCCCGACACCAAGGACATCATTCCGCTGCTGTCCGAGATGCAGAACAGCCACGACCAGATGGTCATCGTGGTCGACGAGTACGGCGGTACGGCCGGTATCATCACCATCGAGGACATCGTCGAGGAGGTCGTGGGCGAGATCGCCGACGAGTTCGATCCCGACAACAAGTACCTCACGCAGCTCTCCGAGCGCGAGTGGCTCGTCGACGGGCGATTCTCCATCGATGACGCCATCGAGCTGGGCTGGCCCATAGAGGACTCTGACGAGTACGAGACGGTGGCCGGCTTTGTGCTCGAGCTTGCCGACTCGGTGCCGCAGCCCGGTGACGTGTTTGAGCGCGAGGGCTACCAGTTCCGCGTGCAGTCGATGCGGGGCCGGCGTCTCTCGATGCTGCGTGTCACAGCGCCCGAGAAGAAGGAGGCGGGCGAAGAGGAAGAGCTTAGCTAATTATCCGCTTCGCCCCCATGCGTCATGCGCTGGCCCCCGCAGCTCTGTTGCCGCGTTAGACACACTCTGCTTAAAGACTACAATCTATAACTGAATAAAACGTGTGCCGTGCGAGATCCAGCTCGCGCTTCCTTGGAGGCCCTATGTTCAACCAGACTCCTGGTTCCTACATGTATGACGAACTCAGGAAAACCGCCCACCTTTCTAATCGCGACGCAGCACAGATCCTCCTTTCGGAGCGTCCTATTTTTGCCGGCAGGTCTCCACGGAGTCGCATCAGCGAACGCACCTTTCTGTCACGTGACGTAGTGCATGTGCAGCCCGACAACATCAACCCCGCCCTCTTTGCGGACTTCTCCCAGAGCGCCCAAACTATTACGAGTAGATTGGTGGCCGCATGCGGGGGAGGCGAGGCTGCCTACGCTCGTATCGTGGGACGATACAGTGGTGAGGTCGCCCAGCAGATGAGCAGCATCCTCAATGCCTATGGCCGTGATGGGCGCATTTACACCAACATGGTCATGCGCCTGCGCTCGGTATCCCTCAGGCGCCAGAACGACAGGGCAGTTCTCTTGGTGATGGCCTTCATTGCCGTGGGTTGCCTGGCTGACCCCCATGCCGCATCGGCGGCTGTCGAGCGGTTTACTCAGCAGCACCTGGCCTCTTCGCTTGGCACGGTTATTTCTGGCGGGCCCAAGCGTGGTGGCACGGTAATAGGTCTAGAGGCAACCGACCAGTTGGGCCTTGTGCGTGTTGTCAACGGCGCGGTACGGCCACCCATTCACCCCCTCTCGCTCGATCCGTCTGGCACCGTGATTGGGTCCTTGCCCGTGGCGTCGAGCGCCATCACCGACGTAGAGGTGGACGTTTCGCGCCAACATCTCGTCGTATGGTGCCAGGGTGGAAGCTGGTGGGCACGCGGAATGAAATCGACCAATGGCACATACCTCATCTCGGGAAGCACCCAAGAAATCGTTCCCATAGAGCTGCCTCGCGCCGTGCGTGGTGAGGCGCCGAGCGCGCCTGTCGAGATCCATCCGGGCGATACGTTGTGTTTGGGCAGGTACACGCGCTTTTTGGTGATGAGCGTACGAGGATAGCGCTGCTGTGTCACGAATTCTTCCGGCTGCGCATATGTTGCGCAACAAAAATGCCGGAGGGGCACATACTATGATGCCCAAGAGAAAGCGTTCCCATCTTGAACGAAGGAGAGGCAATCATGAACGGCACGACTTACTTTGAGATCAACTACGACGCAGCGTGGGTCCAGCAGAAACTGGCCGAGCTCCAGGGCTTCAGCTGGCTGTACGAGTGGGGAATGTACATCTTCCTGCTCGTGGCTATCGCGATCCTGTTCTGGGTGTTCTTCGACTCGATTACCAAGCACAAGGATCAGCAGGCGCTCGTACCGCGCATTCTTGCCATGCTGGGGTTCTTCTTCGTCATTCCGGCTTTCATCTTCCGCTTTACTGGCAACGCTGATGGCGTTACCACTTTGGTTCGACTCGGCGCAGAGCCGCTGACCCCGTACTATCCCGCAGCCATCAACTGGAACGTCAACTGGCTTGTTCGCGGGTATGGCCCCATGATCGCCATGGTCGCTCTCCTGGGCATGGTGCTCTCCATCATCGGCGTGGTCATCTATGCCAGCACCGTTCAGCGCTCGAGGCCCTCGACCGAGTTCGTGCAGGCCTTCAACAGCCAGATGTCCAGTCTTGAGCGCAAGGTTGACGACGTGTCGCGTGCACAGGCGAATGCCGTCTCGACCCCTGCCCCGACTCCCATTCCGAGCATGAGCCCGGTTGCATCGGCCGGCCCGGTTGCATCGACCGCAACGATTATCGATCGCAAGCCCCAGGCTGCCACCATCATCGACGTTCCCCGTACTGGCGACACGCTGACCGTGCGCACCGGCAATGGCGGCGGCAACATCTACGACCTGCCGGCAGAGGACATCACGATCGGCCGTGACTCCAGTGGCTACATCGTGGTTGACGATGGCAAGGTGTCGGGCAAGCATCTCAAGCTGACCTACACCGGCACGGAGTGGCTGGTCTTTGACCTGGGAAGCACCAACGGCACCTATCTCAATGGCGCGAAGCTCCAGGGACAGCACAAGCTCGTCGATGGAGACGAGATCAGGGTTGGTGACACGACGCTCGTGTTTGGTCGTCGCCGCTAGCATGCGAGGGGCGCACCAGCGCCCCTCTTTCTTTTGTGTTCTCTTTTGCACCTTCGTCCTCTGAAAGGTGACGGTAAACGTGCGTACAACTACTTCGATAGAGACCAGGCCACACAACGTCATTCGCCTAGCACTAGGGGCCTGCGCCCTAATCTGCTCCCTGCTGCCCTTCTTGGCGATTTCTGCTGTGGCCCATGCTGACGAGGTGACCGCTCTTCCCAGCGTGCTTGTCGTCGACTCGAACACGGGCGACGGTGCGCAGTGCGCCTACTACTGGCTGGGCGGGGAAAACGAGCTGGTGGCGGAGTCGGACGATATGGGGCTCTACACCTCCGCCAAGGCAAACTGGTGGCAAACGGCAGGGGGCTCGGGCGATGCGCCAGCCACCTTCGTGCTGTACGGTACGGGCGCTCAGGCTCTGACGGCTGAGGACGTTGCGTGGGCTCTCGACGTCATACGCGAGAGCGGGGCGGAGCCGCGCACGCTGGTGGTCGCCATGGGCATGGCTGGCCTGCCTGTGCGGAAGTATGCGGAGGACATGAGCGCCACCAAGCAATCGAGTCGCGCCGACCTCGTCGGGCTGGTCTTCTGTGGCACGCCGCACAATGGGTACAGCGCAAGCGAATCGTATCCAGAGTCGGAGCTTTGGACCAAGCTCTCCCAAGCGGTTGGCCTCGAGGCAAAGGACCTTGCGCCAAAGAGCGACTTCCTTGCCGAGCTCAATGCCGGCGAGTTCCCGGCGGTGACCAAGACCCTTGCGCTGGCGGGGTCTGCGGGAGATTTGGGCTTTGGCATGACTGACGGTGCGGGTCTTACCGAGGAGCTCGTCCCCGCAACGACGCTTTCGTCTCAGATTGAAAACGGTCGTGTCGAGGCAACCATCGGGCGCGCGATCAACCTTACGGGACTGTGGCAGCCTTTCACGAGCTCGATCGACTATCCACAGCGCAACATCGATGCCAAGCCAACCGAGCTGCTGTCGGCCATGGACAGCTATGAGACCGCTGCGGACGTCCAGGTGAGGGTTGGGGAGTTCTACGCCGACTGGTTTAAGGACGGGGTACCGGTCACCCACAACTCAAGCGTCCTCCTCCTCGACCTTTCGGGAAGCATGACTGAGCGCATTGATGCCAGCAACACAAAGCTCGCGGCGGCCAAAGAGGCAGCTCAAGAGTACCTGCGTGCCATGGATGCCTGCAGCGCTCTGCCACAGGCAGCACCAATGGACGTCTCGGTCATTGGGTTTGAGGAGACTGTTACCGGCATTGCCACATCCTATGATCAGGGCGCTTGCGATGCGGTGGCAAACATGGAAGCCTATGGCGAAACCAACATAGGCATCGCCCTCGACGAGGCTATCGCAACGCTTGCGTCAGCACCTGCTTGCGCAGCCAAGCACGTCTTGCTGCTCTCTGACGGTGCGAGCACGCGGGGCCAGTCAGAGGAGCAGATCCTTGCCGGCGCGGTCGCGCAAGCGCAGGGAGCGGGCATTGCCATCGACACCATTGGGTTTGGAAACGTGGGAGAATCTGACGCAGGCTTCCTCAAACGTGTTGCAGACGAGACTGGTGGAACCTACTACACGGCACAGGACACCTACTCCCTCAAGGTCAATTTCCTCAAAGCGTACTACTCGTCGCTCGGCCTTTCTTTGGTGGACGAGGAGCTGCAGGCTGGGACGACGTCGTCCAAGGTTCTTGGGCGTGTTGGTCGGCGGACGACGGCGCTCGAGATAGGCGTGGTGTCGCAGGAAGGCGACCCGCAGCTTGCGCTTACCTGTAACGGGGAGAAAGTTGACGAATCGCTTTACACCGTGAGCCAGGAGAGCGGCCTCACCTCGCTGCAGTATCTGGAGCCGACGCCAGGCGAGTACGAGCTTCAGCTGTCGGGTGCAAAGGGGGCCGCCCACGTGTTTGCCGTGCGGCAGCAGGGCATCATGAAGGAAAAGGCAGTTGCTGGCGAGCAGCGTGACATCTCGCTTTATCTGCTGGCGGCGGCAGGGGCTGCCCTTGCGCTTGGCCTGGTGGGCGTTGTCTTTTTCACGCAACGCAGGAGTGTTGCGCGTTCGTCGGCTGCCGCCCGCGCATCGGTGAGGCCCACTCCCGCACCCCATAACGAGCCCGCTATCGATGAGACTGTCATCTCATGGGACGTTGACGACAAAGAAACGCGGAACGGAAGTAACCAATGAACGTCGGCGGATATACGGCTACAGGTCCGCGAGACACAAACGAGGACAACTTCTACTTCCTCGACTTCTCGGACGTTGATGCCTTTGTAAACGGTGTTTGCGCGTTCGCCATGGTAAGCGACGGCATGGGAGGCTACCAGGGCGGTGATGTGGCAAGTGGCCTTGCGGTGGCCTGTGCAAAGAGCTATCTGACACAGCTCGTTGAGATGGCCGGATCCAACCAGGTTGACCTGGACGTTCCCGCCGCCCTTGCCGAGATCGTTCAGAACGCACACGAGTCCATCTTGGCCGAGGCAAACACACGGGGGAACCTTAGCATGGGTGCCACCTTCGTTGGTGTGTTTGTCAGCGAGACGCACGCATGGGTAGGGCATGTGGGCGACAGCCGCTGCTATCTGGTGCGCGATGGGCACTGCCGGCAGCTTACCGAGGATCACTCGCATGTGGGGCATATGCTCAGCAGGGGTGTCATTACCGAGAAGGAGGCGCAAAACCATCCAGAGCGCAACCGGATCGAGCGTGCGCTGGGTTTCAACGACGCGAGACCGGATGTGTCGGAGGTCGATCTGGTCCCCGGTGATGCCTTGCTGCTGTGCAGCGATGGTGTTTACACGGTTCTCGATGCCGAGAAGCTTGGGGCGTGCGTGAGCGGCGCTCGTGATGCGAGTGAGGCTGCGCGGCGAGCCGTCAAGCTTTCGATTCGACGGGGTACCGACGACAACTCAACGGCTGTCGTGGTGATGGATGGCTTGGGTGGTCGTGGGGGCCGCACGTCGCCAGGAACGCTTGTTGCGGATGCCAGAAGTGGAGATACGCAGGCAAATGCGTCCATGCTCGCCAACGCCGATGACCCTCATCGGGAGGGTGGGCGCCATGACGGCACCAACACCGAGACTTGGAAGCGCGTGTTGCCTTTTGCCCTTGCGGTGGCGCTGGCGGGTGCCATGGCGTATCTGGGTCTTCGAGGCTATTCGGACAATGCGCGGTCCGGTCAGGTGATGCCCGAACAGGCGGGAGCTTCGTCAGAAGAGGCTGATGCGGCCAAGCGGGAAGAAGCGCCGGTGGCGCCCTCTGATGGACCTGAGGCGAGTGTCGAAGCGGGGGACCAACCCCCTTCGCAAGGTGCGGATGCAGTACAGGTGAATGTGGACGAGGGGTCGGTGCCAGAAGACGCAAGTGCGCCGGCAGACGAGGCCTCCGAGGGCTATGGCCTTTACGAGGCTCCTCAGGATAGGGCTGTCACACTCAGGTACATTGACCACGACGGTGCAGCGCAGTCGTTCTCTTACGAGCCGCTCTCGCTATCGATTGACCCGCTGCTTCTGCCTGGGGCGACAGTGACCGTACAGGTGTCGAGCGACTCGTATGGGCACGTTGAGGGCGCGTATCAAGTGCTTTCCGATGCCTATCTCGATGATCTTAGGCGCGACGTATCGCGTTGTGCGGAAGGGTCGCTGGACTTTGACTCGGCGCTTGCGCAGCTTGTCGACCCATCTGACTACCTGACATTTGTGCAGGCTCTCTCGCAGACGGGCTCTGAAGCCCTTGACGAAACAGTTGCGCACTTAGCGGTTGAGACCCTAAGCGTCGCCGAACAATAGGGGACATCTATGAACAGCACAAACAAGATACTGGCTGCGTTTGCAGCGCTTATGACTGTGGGGCTTATCGCCTTGGTCGCCAGCACCGGAGCCCCGGCGGGTGGGGGTGGCGGATCATCCGCGCCGCAGACGGCGGAGCAGCAATCGCAGCCCGAGGCAGACCAGCAGGAGCAATCAACCCAGGATTCACAGGCGGGAGCATCGTCTGGAGACTATGATCCCAGTGCGGAAATACATATGACCATAGATGAGCTCGAGCAGGAGGTCTCAGAAAGTACGGCGGAGGTTGGCGATAACCCGCGCAGCGCGGCAAGCTCAGATGCAGTGCCCACCGTCCAGGAAGTCTATCAACAAAATGGTGGGCGGGGCTTTGACAACCTTGATGTTCTGGTCGACTTTGATATAAACGGAAATTATTCAAATCCGCATGTGGTGGATTCCAACTCTACAGACAAATATCCCTGCTACAAGATGCTGTACACATCATCTTCCGGGGTCGTCTGGGTTGTATATATCAACGACGGTCTCTATATTGCCGTCCCGATGGGCACCTCGGAGCAGCCGCTCGCCAAAGAGATTATCGTTACTGAGGCAGATGCAGTCATACAGTACGATGGCATTCCAAACCAGTACAGCGACTTCGATTTGTCGACTCTGTCCGATAAGGTGGGGGTGCGCGTCGACCGCGTTGACGCCCAAACGCTTGATGCATATACCATTGAAGCCTTGGCTGCGATGTGATTGCCATGAAGAAGAATCGCATTATCACATTGGTGCTCCTGGCGGTGCTCGTAGTTGATTGCCTGTGCCTCTTCCTTGTGGCAGGCGAACGTCAGGCGGAAGCGGCCGACGACCCTGGCCCGTTGTTGGTGGCGATTGGAGATTCTTACTCGTCAGGCGAAGGAGCGCCTCCCTTCTTTGGGGAGAGTAGTTCGAGCAAATATGAGGGTGATGGTAACTACGACTGGCTTGCGCACCGATCGGAGAGGGCATGGTCGGGCAAGCTCAAAGTTGAGGGACAAGACCTGGCAAAGGATACAAGCTGGATCTTCAAGGCCTCCTCCGGTGCCATAACTGACCACATCCTGGGAACGGACCACTGGAACGACCACGGAAAACAGGATTCGAAGGCTGGACAGCAGCTCAAGGAATGGAAGGACGGCTTGTTTGGCAAGTCGGGTGAGACCTACCTGCCCTGTCAGATCGATGCCTTTGATGGCATCGATCGGAACGCCATTGATTATGTGACGATGACCATCGGTGGCAACGATCTTGGGTTCGGGGGCATTATCGAAGAGTGCTTCTTTGATATCGGCGATGTTGAAGCGAGCGGTGTAAAGGCGGCGATTGATAACTCCATAGACTTATATCGCAATAGTGTGAAGGATGATCTGCTCGACACATACGATGCGGTTCTTGAGAAGATGGGGTCTAAGGCAACGCTGCTGGTGGTGGGTTATCCCCACCTAAGTGACGGCATGCGCTTCATGATCAACGAAGGCGAAGCATCTGAATTAAATCATGCCGTAGATGTGTTTGACACCGAGACAGAAGCTCTCGTTCGCCAGTTGGGCAGAAGCGACATTGAGTTTGTGGATCCACGCGGGTACTTTTCCCACCATGAGAACAAGTACATTAATGACATTAATTTGATATCTGAGAACCAGGACCTGGCCCTTGCCCCGTATAGCGCCTACTCCATGCATCCGAATGCCGCCGGGCAAGAGGCCTACGCTCGTGCGGTGCAAGCGCGTATTGATGTGCTTGAGTACCAGAAGGCTGAGTACCAGAAAGCCTCTGAACCTCCGTATCCCGCCGCCGACGTTGCCTCAAACGTGTCCATGGCCATTGTGATGGACGTATCGGGCTCTATGGACAGCGCCTCGGCCTTGAGCGGAATGAGCAAACTTGAGAGCGCTCGCAAGCAGAGCATCGACTTCGTGAGCAAGTCCGTACGGGCAAGTGGGGATGCCGCAAGCGGTGGCATGTCGGTCAAGGTGGGCGTCGCGTCGTTCTCGACCACCTCAGCGGTTGATTGTGGGCTCACCAACAACGTCGATGACCTCACGGCTGCGATTGAAAACCTCTCTACCATTGGACGGACCAATATCTATGCCGGGCTTGACGAGGGCATCAAGATGCTTGAGAACGAGGATGGTCCACGTGTGATGGTCTTCCTCTCCGATGGACTGAGCAACGAGGGGCCCGATGGCGACCAGATACTCGAACTGGCTAACGATGCGGCAGATAAGGACATCAAGGTATACACCATAGGATTTGGACCTTCGTACGAGCTTGACGAGGATCTGCTGCGCTCCATTGCGGACATTACCGGGGGAACCTATGAGCACGAGGACTCCTCCGACATCGAGTCGGCTGCGGTGGGCTTGTTTGCCACGATGATGAACGCGCAGCTTTCAACCTCATCGACGATTCTGTCCGATGGAACCGGTACGGTACAGCAAGATGGTACAGCTGAGGTTGGCACCTTTGAGGTTACCCAGAACGGCACGATCCAGGCCTACCTCTACTGGCCGGGCAGTGTGCTCGACCTCGTGCTGACCGACCCTGACGGAACCGTTGTCGAGGATGGGTATCAGGGTCTCTCCCTTGACACCTCAACGATTCCCACCTCGCTAACAATCCAAAACGCCAAGATGGGCGTCTGGAAGATGTCGGTATTTGGGCGCGAGGTTTCGATGACCAACGAGCCTTACTATGCGGTCGCCGCCTTTAACGAGGCTCCCGAGCCTGAGGTGACAACCCCGGTTGCCGGTGGAGGCGGCGCAGCAAGCGATAGCGGTATGGGACTCATGTTCCTATTGGCCACCATTGCAATCGGCTGCATTTTTGGAGTGTATGCATTGTCGGTAAGAAGGCGCTAGGAAGAGCTGGCTCGTGTTGCTGGGAACACGGCTGAGAGATTGACCGGTTGAGTGTTGGTGGTATCGGGCTTACGGAGAGTGAAGGGAGGCAGGCGTTGAATTCGCAAATGCGCATTGGCCCGTATGAGCTGCGTGAAGAGCTGGGACGTGGCGCTATGGCTCGTGTCTGGCGTGCTTGGGATCCTACACTCGAGCGCGAGGTTGCCGTCAAGGAGCCTCTCTTCGATCAGCGCCTGCCTCGTGAGACGCTCGACGAAATGGCTCGTCGCTTTGTGGTCGAGGGTCGAGCGGCGGCGCGGCTCAATCATCCCAATATCGTGGCTGTGCATGCTATCGACGTGTGGGATGGTCGGCCTGCCATTGTTATGGAGCTTGTGGAAGGCGCGACCCTGTCAAATCTGCTGATGAGAGGCGCCTTGCCGGTAGCGGATGCGCTCTCGTTTCTTGACCAGCTGCTTGATGCCGTCTCGTACGCGCACTCACAGGGCGTGGTGCACCGTGACATCAAGCCCGATAACATCTTCGTCACCACCGCTGGGCAGGTCAAGCTGGCTGACTTTGGCATTGCGCACATCGAGGGCGAGGGCGTCACGCGCTTGACGGTGGCTGGATCAGTGCTGGGAACGCCAGGCTACATGTCGCCTGAGCAGGCACTGGGAAAGCCCATTGATGCGCGCAGCGACCTGTTCTCAATCGGCGTCGTTGCCTACGAGATGCTGGCGGGCGAAAGTCCATTTGCAGCTGGATCGCCTAGCACGGCCACACTGTTGTATCGCATTGTGCATGAGCCGGCACCCGATCTGCAGATGCGAGTGCTTGGCGTCCCCGACCACGTGGCGCGTGCCATCATGGCTGCCTTGGAAAAGAGTCCGGATGACAGGCCGGCGTCAGCGGACGCGTTCAAGCGCATGCTCCGTGGCCCCGTGGCGGTTGGTGGGGGTAATGCCGGGACACGCGTCACCAACACGGCGACGGAGCCGGATCGCGTTTTTGCTGATGTGAGTACGGCCCGAGCCATGGATGGAGCTGCTTCTGCCGGAACGAGCAGGTGGCTTCCTTACGTGCTGGTGGCGAGCGTGTGTATTGGCGCGCTTGTCCTGGCGTTTGCCTCAGCGAGCATGGGTGGCGGTGGAGGTGCGGCAACGGCGGCGGCTGACGCACGGATGCAGGGCAAAGAGACGCCTGATATGGAGGAACAAAACGAGAGCGATTTGGGGCTGACTGAGAATCCTGACGATGAGACATTGCGCGGTGCCGAGGGAGAAACCGATGCACAAGGATTCTCGCAGCAGAATCCGCCCTATACGCTCACGGTCGATTCCGACGGAGACCTGTGCCTCCTCGATGCGAGCGGGCGGCAGCTGGCTGATCCTGACGGCTTTTACCTCGACGTTTCCTACCTTCCGGAAAAGGCTGTTGCGCGACTCGAACAAGGCGTTGTGTATGACACGTACGATGAGGCATGGGCTGAGTTCTCCTCAACGGATGAGGATTGTCTCCCATATGTCGTTCCCTATCATAAGCTGGCCCTTAATCCCAACAGGGTTGCTGATGAGGGGCCCTATTGGTGCATCGTCATCGATGTATATCCTTCCAGGGAGGAGGCGGAGCGTGTCGCCACGGCAAGCTCCGAGGAATTTGGCGTCGAAGTGTCGGTCATGCCAACCCTCGAATGGTACGGCTTGTTCTACGAGTACCTAAATGATGACCGGACGAATCTCGGTGAAGGATACTGCGTCGTCACGGGCCTCGCTCGTGACTATCAGAGCGTGTTGCAGAAGTACTTGGAGCTTAGTGAGGTTCTGGGGCAACCGGTTGACACGCAAGTCGTGGAAGCCATAGCGAGCAACGCGGACAACTGGTATCTGCCTGACAAGTTGGACGAGATCAAGTATGTGGGCACGAGGCGGTATCCGGACCAATAGTCGCTGTGCATTAGCCAGTGGAGGGTTGCGAGGAGAGTGGATCGTGGTGGGATCAAAGCATGTTTCATCAGCTCATCTGAGTGGGCAAGGTGCCCCTGTGATGGCGCCATTCTCGGTTGACCTTTTGTTGGCTAGTTGGCATGAGGCTGCGTGTCGGTGCTAATCTTTTTGTAATCGACTCTGCCTGGCATAGCTGATTGCACAGGTTTCGTATTAAAGGGGGTAATGGCTCATGCCATTTCAGACGGACCGTATTGGGCCTTATGAGTTGCGCGGAGAGCTTGGGCGTGGCGCCATGGCGCGAGTCTGGCGTGCGTGGGACACCAATCTTGAGCGTGAGGTCGCTATAAAGGAGCCGCTCTACGATTCGTGGCTCTCTACCGGAGTGACAGAGGAGCTCAGCAACAGATTCGTTGCCGAGGGTAGGGCTGCCGCCCGTCTCTCGCAGCATCCCAATATCGTCACCATCTACGCCGCTGACATCTGGGATGGTCGTCCGGCAATTGTCATGGAGCTCATTGAGGGCGCCACCCTTTCGACGTTGCTTGCCCGTGGGGCGCTCACCCCGCAAGAGACGGTTTCCGTGTTGGATCAGCTGCTGGATGCGGTTGGCTACGCCCATGAGCACGGGATTGTCCATCGCGACATAAAGCCCGACAACGTGTTCGTTACGTCGAGTGGAGTCGTGAAGCTTGCTGACTTTGGCATAGCCCATGTCGACTATGCCGCGGCCACACGCGCTACGGTCGCCGGTGCCGTACTGGGGACTCCTGGGTACATGTCTCCCGAACAGGCGGTTGGCAGGCCGGTTGACGGGCGAAGCGACCTTTTCTCTGTCGGCGTCCTTGCCTACGAGATGCTGACCGGGCGCAACCCCTTTGGCATTGGCTATGATGCCGACTCGACCACAGCGATCTATCGCATAGTGCGGGAACCTGTTGCGGAGCTTCCGGATTCCGTCACAAGTGGATTGCAGGTTGACTTGCGTCCGGCAATCATGGCATCCCTCCAAAAGGACCCGGCGCTGCGTCCGCAAACGGCGCGGGAGTTCAAGGCGATGCTCCATGGGGGCACGGCTGCCGAAAACAACTTCCCAGTGTCGAGCGGGGCCACCACCATTGAGAGGCGGCCGGGCGCTCCGTCATGGCTGCCCTATGCGGTTGTGGGCGGCCTGCTTTCGATCGCGCTGCTGTTTATCACCCTCTCTGCCACGTCTGGCGGAGGAGGCGGTGGCGGCGCACCTGTTGCTGCGGCGAGCGGGCAGGCTCAGGAGGAGTCCAGCAAAGAGGAGTCCACTGAGAAGGCCTCAAGCGAGGAGGAGACGACCAAGGAGGAGACGACCAAGGAGGAGTCGTCGGACACGAAGGCGGGGAGCTCCTCAACCAAGAAGAACTCGAAGTCCTCTGACAAGGACTCAAGCTCGTCGAATGAATCCAGCGGCTCGAGCAAATCTAAGAGCGCGGGCTCTGCAAAGGTCGAGGTCGCTGATAACGAGATTAGCAACGCCGCATATCCGCCCTACTTCGACATGCTCTCGTCCTCATCGTCGCTGCCCAGCACGCAGGACAACACCTACACTCCTTTCAATGTGACCGACGGCGACTGGAGCACGGTGTGGGGCGAGGGCGTCCCGGGCAGTGGTATCGGGGAGTATATAGTCTTTAACGCGACTTCGCCGCAGCGCGTCAGCGGGTTCAACATCGTTGCGGGCGACCCCAAGGAGCAGGACATCTATTACCGCAACAACCGTCCTTCAAGGATGCGAGTCGAGCTGTCTGACGGCTGGCAATGCGAAATCACGCTTGAGGATGCCTACTACAGCTCCCAGAAGGTTACGTTCGACGGGCCACACGCCACAACGTACGTGAAGCTCACCATTCTTGACGTCTACGCCAGCAACCGCGATGACGATACGGTAATTGCCGAGATCGAACCGTTCTAGGAGGTCAACATGCGTTGTCCAGACTGCGGCAGCGAGCTGCAGCAAGGCGAGAGACGTTGTGCCATATGCGGTTACGAGGTTGGCTCACAGAAGGCGCAAACCTCTTGGCATCGTCGTGGCGGATTGATTTCGCTCGCGGTTATAGGCATCTGTCTTGCGATGCTTGGATTTCTGGTGTTGAATCCAGGTGCGGCAAACGTGCAAGGATCGACTGCGGCCAACGACAATGCCGCAGGCAATGGACAGCTTGCCCCGCAAGACAGCCAAAAGGAGGCTCAGCAGCCTACTGAGGCGGCTGGCGAAGCCGCGGAGCCAGAATCAGCCGGCGGAGCCGCGGGGCATGGTGATCTGGCGGGGATTCAGACCGAGTCGCTAAATGTGCCAGTGCGAGAAACGGTCGATGCATACACATGGGAAGAGCTCGGTGCGTTGGCGCGGGCAATTTCAAACGCATCGACCGATGAGCAGGGCCTTCAGATCGCTGCCGCCTATCACCTGTGCGACGCCAACGGGAAGCTTGACGGTAGCCAGGCCAAGCGCTTCACGATGGCGGATGGCACCGAGGCGTGGGCGCAGATTATGGGCTTCAGGCACGATGAGAAGTCTGACGGCTCGGGTCTGGCGGGCATCAGCTTCATAACAAAGGACTGCGTGGCGCAGCACTATGTAAACGAGGAGGACAACAACATCGGCGGGTGGGAAGGCTCGGCGATGCGCGCTTGGCTTGGGCAGGAGGTGTTTCCTGCGCTCCCCGAAGACCTGAGGAGCCAGATAGTCGCCGTGGACAAGCTCACAAACAACGTGGGACGAACAGACTACACGTCATGCATCTCGAAGACGTCTGACGCGGTCTGGCTGGTTTCCATGGAAGAGATCGTTGGTGTCATCGAGAAGGACGACTGGATGCGTTCCGCCTTGGGAAACGGCTGGTACACCGACGAGGCGACGGCAAGTGATGCGTACGAGAGGCTGGAGAGATTGGCTTGGACGATTCTTAACCTCGAGGGCACGCAGTACCAGCTTTTCCCAGACCTCGGACTTGATATTTACGGCAACAACCCCTTCCTCATCAAGACGTATCAGGGCGAGGTCGTGCAGTGGTGGGAACGCAACCCGAGCCCTGGCTACACCAACAATTTTCACATCTGCCATCGTGACGGAAGCCCCGACAATACCGAGAGGCCCCAGACCGTCGCGGGAGTTGCAATCAGCTTTTGCCTCTGAGCCCGCCCTGCCGGAGGGCTTCGATTTGTGATTTGTGAAGCTGTGTGGCCCAGGGGCAATGAGGGTACATATGGAACAGCGTCCTCACGAGGTCACGGGGGAGGCTTGCTTGATCCTGCGCAGGAGTTACGACCTGCACACGGGTGTCGCCGATTGACTACAATATGTGCATCTGACCATTTGACAGGGGGTGGACCATGGCGGAGCTCATCGACATCCGACGTGTCCAAATTGGACCTGAGAACATGATCGCGCACGTGCGCATCAGCGAGGACTGCCCGCTCATGACGAGCGAGGACCTTGAGGGAACGGCACGCGTCTACCGTCTGCTGCCGCACATCGTCGAGCACGTGTGCCTGGGCGACGCGGGCGAGACCTTCCGCGACGCGATGGGTGACACCGAGGTCGCCCATCTGCTCGAGCACGTGACGGTCGAGCTGTTGGCACAGACGGATCTTGCGGGCGACATGCCTGCGGGCAGGACCTGGGTGGACGAGGTCGAGGACCGTACCTACCAGATTGAGCTTGCCTGTCCAGACGATGTCCTGGTCGCCGCAGCCCTTTCGTGTGGAGTCTGGATCCTCGACTGGGCGTACACTGGTGGCCCTGACCCCGAGCCCAATGTCGGAGCCATCGTTGCCGGTCTGGTGCAACTGGTCGAAAACGTAGGCGACGAGGGCGAAGACCTGGTCATTGACTACGAAAGCGCTGCCGCCGAAGCTGACGACGAGCCTCTCGATGACGAGCCTGCGGACGAAGAGCAGGACGGCGCTGCCGCCGACGAAATCCCCGAGGAGCCCGAGGTCACGGAGCCCGAACAGCCCACCGTGGTCACGGAGCCCGTCCGGCCGCTCTGGACGCCTGCTCCCGAGGTTCCCAAGTCGGCGCGTCCAAGCAGCTCGTATCGCCCCGCGCGCGTCGAGGCGCCCGAGGTGGAGGAGCAGATCGATCGAATCATGGCCACGATCGAGATGGCTCCGCTCAGCCCCTCCGAGGTCGAGGCTGACGCTGCCGCCCGTGCGGGCTCTTCCCAAAGTGACAGCTTGGAACAGGAGTAGCCGATTTCATACAAATGGCCTAGAGTGTTGCAGATACGATGGGCTTCACGGGGCGAGCGCCCTGAAAGCGATACCATAGCGCGAGGAAACGTAAGCTTCGTGCTATAACAAGCAAAAGAGAAGGCCGCAAGCGGCGCTTCACATCTGACAGGAGGAACGTCATGACCGCAAGAGGAGCAATTGGGTTCGTACTGGGCAGCTTCGCTGGCATCGCGTGCGGCGTTGCCGCTGGTATGCTTCTGGCCCCGCGCTCTGGCGCCGAGAGCCGCGCCATGGCAGCCGACGCCATGAACGACGCATGGGATTCGGCGGTTGACGCCTACGAGCGTGGCTCGCGTGTCGTCACCGACAAGGTCGGCTCGGTCCGCCCCAGTGTTGACGCCACCAGCGACGAGCTTCGTGCCAAGGTCGACCTCGCCCGCGAGCGCATGGACCAGCTGCGCGACTCCCTCTCCGAGACCGTCGCCAACACCTCCGCTCAGGTCCAGGAGGCCGTGAGCACGGTTACCGAGAAGGTCACCGAGGCTGCCGCCGAGATGGACGACTCGGCCGAGGCCGAGGGCGTTCACGTCGAGGTCGTCGAGGAGACCGAGGAGGCCTAGGGCTCCTCGTCCATAACGGGCAGACGATGCGGGCGCCACCGATGGGTGGCGCCCGTGTGCGTAGGGGAGGATGTATGCTCAAGCTCAGCCAGATGAACGGCGTTGCCGTGTATGCGCCAAAGGGCTCGCATGGCAAGGCAGCCTCCACGTACGGTCACATGGGCAAGGTCCATGTCGCGGTGTTCTCACCCGACGGCCAGCGAGTCGTGGGGTTTCTGGTATCGCGTCCGGACATTGCAGGCATGGTCAAGCGGGAGGACGTGTTCGTTGCGCTGGACTCCATTACGCCGTGCGACGGTGGAGTTCGGGTCACCAAGGGTGACGAGAGCTTTGACGATGCCGCTCGTGCGCGTCTGGGCATCGACTGGGACAGCTGCATCATCTGGGCTGGCATGGATGCCAAGACGACAAACGGCAAGGAGCTCGGCTACGTGAACGACGCCTCGTTCAACACCAAGACCGGTGCGGTGGAGGCGTTCATGGTCGGCGATGGTGGCGTCGCGCAGTCGCTGGTGGGGTCGGTGCAGATTCCGGCATCGATGCTGCGCGGCTATGAGAAGGGCTACATGCTGGTTGATCCAGAGGCTGCCAGCCTCACGCTGTCGGGCGGCGTTGCCGCCAAGGCGGGCGAGGGATACGCCAGGGCCAAGTATGAGGGGAAGAAGGCTGCGGCCAAGGCAGGTAAGGCTGCTGGCGAAGCGGTCGACAAGGGCTCGAGAGCTCTTGGGAAGCAGCTCGGCAAGACAAAGGGCATGTTCTCGTCATTCATGGACGAGTTCAAGAAGGCACAGGAGTAGTGCGGTCCGGGGGCGGGTCCCCTGGACCGCACTCAACCCTGCGTCGGAGCTGCTGCAGAAGGTGTACAATAGACAGTTGCATGGCCAAGGAGCCATGCCAGTCATCTAGGAGAAGGGTCATTGATGAAACCTCGACCTCACAGTCGATGACCCCTCGGTGCCCTGTTGGCGGTGCCGTGGGGTAAACCCATAGCCCGCGGATGACGCTCATGCGACGCCATCCGTCCAACCAACAGAGGAGTTCGCATGATCTATCTGTCCCAGCTGCTGGGCAATCCCGTCTACGATGTCGAAGGCGAGCGCATCGGACGTGTGACCGACCTTGGCATTGCCACTGGCGAGGTGTTTCCTCGCGTGACCGCTCTCGCGGTCGAGGGCCCTGGACGCACGCCGCTCATGATCAGCTGGCGTAAGTACGTCGAGGACTTTGACGAGGACGAGATTACCCTCAAGGTCGTCGCCACCGACATCCGCTTCTCATACCTTCAGCCCGATGAGGTCCTCGTCGCGCGCGACCTGCTCAACAAGCAGATCGTGGACACGCGAGGCATGCGCGTCGTCCGCGTGAACGACCTCAAGCTGTCAGACACCAGCTCGTCCCAGCTGCGCCTTCTGGGAGCCGAGGTGGGCACGCGCGGCATCCTTCGTTCGCTCTCTCCCGCACTCGAGAGCGTCGTGTGCAAGGCGGCCCGGGCCATGGGCCATCCCATCCAGGAGAGGATCATCGCCTGGAACTATATGGACCTGCTCGAGCGCGACCTGTCTAACGTGAAGCTCTCGGTGAGCCACAAGACGCTCGACGAGCTGCATCCCGCAGACATCGCCGACATCATCGAACGTCTCGACCCGCGCCTGCGCGGTCAGGTGTTTGCACAGCTCGACGAAGAGATGGCGGCCGAAGCCATGGCCGAGATCGATGACGACGAGCTGGCGGCCACGCTGGTGAGCGGCATGGAGGACGCGGCGGCCTCGCGCGTGCTCTCGGAGATGGATCCCGACGACGCGGCCGAGCTCGTGAGCGAGCTGGACTACGAGCGTGCCGAGAAGCTCCTCTCGCTCATGGGCGTCAAGGATCGCGCGGCCATCAGCCAGCTGCTGGGGTACCGTGAGGACACCGCCGGACGCATCATGACCCAGGAGCTGGTGGCAGTTGACGAGCATGGCACGGTTGCCGACGCCATCGCGGCCCTGCGAAGCCTCGAGGAGGGCTTCGAGAGCGTGCGCTATGTGTACCTGGTGGATGAGGAGCATCGCATCACCGGCGTAATCACGCTGGTCGAGCTGCTCACCAACGAGCCCGAGACGCCCTTGGCAAAGCTTGCCACCACCAAGCCCATGACCATGAGCCCCGAGGACGACCAGGAGGACGTGGCCGAGAACATCGCCAAGTACAATCTGCTTGCCATGCCGGTCGTCGACGATGATGGCAAGCTGCTGGGCATCGTCACGGTCGACGACGCGCTCGAGGTCCTGCAGGAGGAGCACGAGGAGGACCTGCAGATTGCCGGTTCGACGGCAGGCGCCTCGCCCGACGACCGTGGCGGTCTGCTCTCGCAGATGCTGACAAGCGAGATGTGGGTCTTCTTCTGGGCCGTGGCAGCCACGATATGCTGCCTTGCCGCAGGGGCTCTGACGGGCGACTACCTGCAGGGACTTGTGGTAGCAGTTGCCCTGCCCTTTGCCCTGCGCACTGCTGACGTCATGGCCCGCTATGCCATCAACAGCTACCTGGAATACGACGAGGACGATGAGGATGCACCCACGCTCTTGGGCTTTGCCCTCAAGGGTGTGGCGGTGTCAGGCGTGTTCGCGGCAGTCGTGGTGTTGGTTCTGAAGGGCATGGAGGGCGTAATCGACAACTTTGCCACCAAGGGCGCTGTGCTATTTGGCGCCGACCAGGGTCTGATGGTGGACCTGGTCACCGACAAGCTGCTGCTGGGCTTCAAGGTGGCAGCCATTACCTGCGTCCTGTCGTTTGTGACGGCGCCCGCCTATCTCATGGTGCTCCGCAACCGCGACCGAGCCGGCGATGAGACCAGCGGCGCCGCTATGCGAGGCGTGGCCCTCTGCGTGGCGTCTCTGGTCTTCGTGGCTCTGGCGCTGGTCCTTCTCACCGGTAAAGTGGGCTAGTCATGTTTGGGGGGAAGGGCAGGCGCGCGCAGGAGCGCCCAGAACATGTGAAGCTCGACCCTAGGCGCGTGCTCGGCGCCATGGGACCCGGTATGGTTGCCGCCTTGGCAGGAGCCGATGCCGGTGGCGTGGCCGCGTACTCAAACTCAGGCGCCCTCTATGGTTATGGTCTGCTGTGGACGGTGCCCATCATGTGCCTGCTGCTTATTGTGGCCCAGGAGACTGCGGCACGCATGGGCTGCGTGACCGGCAAGGGCTTTGCCTCGCTGATCCGCGAGCAGTTTGGCGTTCGCCTGTCGGCGCTGGCCATGCTGGCGTTGCTCGTCTCAAACGCCACGGTCACCCTGTCCGAGTTTGCCGGCATCGCTTCGGGCATGGCGCTGTTTGGGGTGCCCACCTACGTATCGGTGCCCCTGGCGGCGCTTGCCATCTGGATGCTCTCCATGAGCGGGTCGTACCGACGCATCGAGAAGATTCTGCTGGCCATCAGCTGCGTGTTCGTGACCTACGTGATTGCTGGCTTCATGGTGGGCCCTGATTGGGGAAGGGCGTTCCACGACACGCTGATTCCGCCCGTCTACGCGGAGCCCCAGTATCTCTCGCTCATCGTGGCCCTGGTGGGCACCACCATCGCCCCGTGGATGATCTTCTTGGCTCAGAGCAATGTGGTGGAGCGCGATGCGCGCGAGGACGACATTCCCTACCAGCGAATCGATACGGTGACTGGCTCGGTGGTGGCCAGCGCCATCTCATGGTTCATCATTCTGGTCACGGGCACCGTGCTGCATCCTGCGGGCATCGTGGTGGAGGGCGCCGAGGACGCCGCAGCCGCCCTGGCGCCACTTGTAGGCGACTATGCCCAGGCTCTCTTTGGCGCGGGGCTCATCGGTGCGTCATTCTTGGCGGCGTGCGTGCTGCCGGGCATCACCTCAAGCGCCATCTGCGAGGCATTTGGCTGGGAGCGGGGCGCTGACCGCAGCTGGCAGGAGGCGCCAGTGTACCGTGGCATCATCACGGCCATCCTCGCCCTGTCGGCTGCCGTGGTGCTCATGCCCAACGCCAACCTCTTTGGCATCATGATGGCGGCGCAGGTGATTAACGGCGTGCTTCTGCCCGTGCTGCTGGTGTTCATGGTGGGCATTGCCAGTGACCGCCACGTGATGGGCCGCTATGCCAACAGCGGAGCGTGGAACGCGCTGACCTGGTTCACCATCGTCTCGGTGACCATCCTCACCATCATCATGTTCGTGCTGCAGGCTCTGGGCTGGTAGGCGCGCGTCATCTCCGAGCGCTGAGGGCGGCACGGGTGAAATACGTGCGCATTTGGTGGGGTAGTGCAGCTTTGTCCGCGCTCTGCTATAGTATTCCCTCGAGCGCGTTGGATGGGCTCGGGTGACGTCATGTTCCGAACCTGGTCAGGGCCGGGAGGCAGCAGCCATAAGGAGCCTCTGACGGGCACCCGTTCCCATCCAGCGCGCTTTTCTTGTATTTCTTGCCAGAAAGGCTGCCATGGGCTTTTTCAATTTCATCGTGGAGCTGCTGCGTGATCCTCGTGCCGCCATCGCCAGCTGGATCGCCGCGGGCCCCCTCGCCGCGTACGGATTCGTCTTCCTCATCATCTTCATCGAGACGGGAGTGGTCTTCTTCCCGTTCCTCCCCGGTGACTCGCTGCTCTTCGCTTCGGGCTTCTTTGCCCAGGGTGGCGGGTTCAACATCTTCGCCCTTCTTGCGGTGGCGTGGTGCGCCGCAATCCTTGGTGACCAATGCAACTTCTTCATCGGCCACTTCTTCGGGCAGAAGATCATCCGCTCCGGCAAGGTCAAGGCAATGACTCCCGAGCGCATCCAGAAGTCCGAGGAGTTTCTTGACAAGTGGGGCAACCTCGCCATCTTCTTGGGGCGCTTCTTCCCCTTCATCCGCACCTTCGTGCCCTTCCTAGCGGGCATGGGTGGCATGAAGTGGCACAACTTCTTTATCTACAACATCCTGGGCGGCATCACTTGGTCGACGTTGTTCGTCCTGCTGGGATACTTCTTTGGCGGCATTCCCTTTGTGCAGGAGCACTTTGAGCTGCTGATCTTGGGCATCATTCTGGTCAGCGTCATCCCCACCGTCGTCGGCCTGATCAAGAGCCGGCTTGGCAACAAGGCGAACTAGGGCATGCAGTGGTCCGATCAGCGCCGCCTTGAGCGCTACGACCTCTTTGCCAAGACCGTGCGTGCCGACTATGCGCAGGTCACGGCGCAGATGGATGACCTGCGCGCGCAGGGCAAGACCAAGACCACAACCTACCGCCAGCTCTTTGCCAACCTCATGACGCTCAAGGAGATTCTTTCTCGCTTGGAGGACGCTGGGCTGTAGGCCCTGAGGGTCCTGCTCCGATAGAACACGGGTCAGCAAAACGAACCACCTACAAGTAGCTTTGTAGGTGGCTTTTTTGCGCCGATCGGCCCGTTTTGAACTGCTGTCTGCACTTTTTGACGGCTGCCCAGCGACACCTTCCAGATTTGTGCCAAAAACCTGCATACAAAGCGCGTTGTAGGTGCGTCGTTCGAGACCGTCCGAAAAAAACGCCTACAACGTGCGTCACGTTGCGCGGATCGAGCGGAAAGCTAATTCCAGTGCCGTGAGCCTCCGCCCCTGCCCTCAGGACTCTGTGCCAAAAAGAGTAAAAATTCTTCTTCACATCCAGAAATCGTCGTGCTATAGCAAATCGTCATGCTATAGTTCTTCTTGTGCAACAGGAGTTGCGCGATATGGCCGGGCTTGCCCGGCCACCCTATGCCCGGGTCAGGCCTAGCCTGCCCCGGGCACCTTAGTATTTACGGTACTTTTCGAGCGCGCTCGCATTCCTCCCTAAGCCTAGGCTAAACAGCACGTGACTTCTGCATTTATTCGAGCAAGTCCTTATGCGGTACGTCCTTCGCGCCATATGCACAAAACTGCCTCCTCCCTCCGGCAGCGTTGTCCGCTGCGTGCCGTATACTTGAGACTCACGTGACTGGCATGGAGGCACGCCATGGAATCGCTCTACACAAAATACCGTCCGCAGACCTTTGCCGACGTCGTTGGCCAGAGTCATGTGGTGACCACACTCGAACGCGCCGTGATGGAAGGCCGCACGAGTCATGCCTACCTGTTCTGCGGGCCTCGCGGAACAGGCAAGACTACGATGGCGCGCCTGCTGGCCAAGGCGCTCATGTGTGAGCAGGGGGAGGGGCACCTTCCCGACGGCACATGCGAGCAGTGCCGTCTGATAGCCGCCGGCGAGCATCCCGATGTGTATGAGCTCGACGCCGCAAGCCGTACGGGCGTCGATAACGTACGCGAGGAGATCATCAGCCGCGTGAGCTTTGCGCCGGCGCGCTCGGCGTACAAGATGTACATCATCGACGAGGTCCACATGCTCACGACGGCAGCCTTCAACGCGCTGCTCAAGACGCTCGAGGAGCCGCCGTCCCACGTGGTCTTTGTCCTGTGCACCACCGATCCGCAGAAGATTCCCGAGACCATCCTGAGCCGCGTCCAGCGCTTTGAATTTCACTCCATCAGCAATGCCGACATCCAGCAGCGCCTTGCCTACATTTGCGAGCGCGAGGGCTTCACCTACGACGACGAGGCGCTCGAGCTGGTCGTGCGGCACGCCCGGGGCGGTATGCGCGACGCGATCTCGGAGCTCGAGCAGCTGTCGGTTTCCGGTGGCGGAGCGATTACGGTTGACGTGGCGCGTGACGTGCTCGGCGAGGTGTCGGCATCAACGCTCGAGCGCATGTCGCTGGCCATGGCAAATCGCGATGTACCGACGCTGTTTGCCCAGACAGAAAGCCTTGTTGAGGTCGGTCGCGACCTGTTGCAGTTTACGCGCGCAATGGCCGCCCGCCTGCGCGACGTCTACGTGGTCGCCGCTGTCGGGGCGACCTCCAACATCATTGCCGCATCAGACGACGAGCTCCCCGCCATCTCGCGCGAGGCGAAGGCGTTCGGGTCGGTCGATAGGATTGCCCGTGCGCTCGCGTTGCTCTCAGATGCGTCAACGGAGATGCGCATAGCACCCAACCAGCGCCTCGTCCTCGAGGTTGCGCTCACCAAGATCGCCCGCCCCCAGTCCGAGCTGACGCTGGATGCGCTTGCCGATCGTGTTGCGTCGCTCGAGCGCCAGATTGTGGCGCTATCGGTTCCTGCGCCGCGCCAGGAGGCGAGCGCGCAGCCGTCCGCCCACGAGCGGCAACAGGTGGAGCGTGAGCGGGCCCAGCCGGCAAGAGAGGCCGCGCCAGCTCAGGCCGTGCAGCAAAGCCAGCCGGCGTCAGCACGCGCGGTTCAGAGCGCGCCGCCGGCGCCCGCAGCGAGGCAAGACCAGGCGCCTGTGCAGAATGTCCGCCCGGCTGGCCAGCAACCCCCCCAGCCGCCTGCATCGCAGCCGTCCCAGACTGTTCGCACCGAGCCGTCCGCGCCAAGTCAGGCTCCTGTCGAAAAGTCCCATCGTCAGCCAAACATGGTTGCCAACCAGGCGCCCTCTTCAGCGCCGGCATCAGTGTCGGCGCCCGCACAGCGCCCCCAGGCTGCTGCTGCCAGAACGCCCGCTGTATCCGACCCTGGCGAGCTACAACGTAAGTGGAAGCAGGTTGTCGACAGTCTGCTGGCTTCGCATCCCCAGCACGGGTCGCTGCTCATGAACTCGATTATCACCTCCGATGACGGTGAGACGCTAACGGTGACGCTTCCCAAGGGCTCGACGTTTGCCTGCAAGATGCTCGAGCGCGTGGACGTGCGCTCCAACGTCGACCCGGCGGTTGTGGCCGTGTTCGGTCACCGCAAGACGCGTTTTGCGAATGGCGGGGCGACTCCTACGGCGCCTAAGCCGCAGTATGCACCGGCAAGGCAGACGGCTCCCCAGCAGGCAGTGCAAGAGCGCCCGGCCCCGCGTGCTGACGAACCGCAGCGTGCGCAGGCCGTCGGTACGCCGGCGGAGTCCGTGCCGCCTTCATCACAAGCGCAATCATGGCAGCAGCCTGCGCGCCAGGCTCCGGAGCAGAAAGCCCCCGTGCAGCAGCCCGCGCGCCAGGCGCAGGCTCCCGCTCCTCAACCGGCGCCACAGGCCGCCGCTCCGCAGGCAACGACCTATACCGCTCCGTGGGAACCCGAGCCCGTGTACGATGACGACACGGTCCCGTACGATGACTTCGACGCATCCCCCTATGAGGAGGAGTATGCGTTCGATCCCATTCTGGCCTCGCAGCCGCCTGCGCCGCCGGCGCCGGGGGCACGTATGGGCGCGCCGACGCAGAGCCCAGCGCAGTCCCAGGCGCCTGTGGCGGCGCAGGCTTTCTCGTGGCAGCAGCCTGCTCCACAGGCCGCACGGCCCGATCCGGAGCCGCTTAATCAGCCGGCATCCCAGCAGGTCGAGCAGCCGATCTCGCAATCAGAACAGCAAGTTCCCGCGGCTCCCGCCCAGCCGCCCGCAGCGCCGGATCCGCAGCCGACGGAGCCCGTGCCAGCTCCCGAGCTATCGCTGACGCCCGAACCGGAGGCCGCTCCGCAGGCGGAAGCCTCCGTGCAGCCCACATCCGACGCGGCCTCGCCGCCCCAGCAACCGGCGCCGGCAGCCGAGGCGCCCAAGCCAAGGCGTGCGACTCGCAAGGCGGGAGGCATTCCGGCGGATATCGTTGCGATGATGGCTGAGATTTTTGGCGAGGGCATCACGTATACTTCAGAACCGCCCGAAGAGGAGGATCTCGCGGTCGAGGACGAGTCGGATTCCGACGATACCGAAAGCGAGTATCTGGAGGAGCCGACCGACGACGCCGACTACGACGAGGAAGACTAGCTGACGCGCAAGGCGCGACAAGAGAGAGGACATGAATGAACATGCAGCAAATGATGCAGCAGGCGCAGAAGATGCAGCGCCAGCTTGCCGAGGCGCAGGACCAGCTCGGCGACGTCGAGGTCTCGGGATCTGCGGGCGGTGGCATGGTCACCGTCACCGGAACGGCCGATGGCGAGATCAACGCCATCACCATTGACGGCGCCGCCCTTGGCCTTGACGCTGACGACACCGAGATGCTCCAGGACACCGTGCTTGCGGCAGTCAACGAGATGCTCGCCCGTGCACAGGAGGTCACGAACCAGCGCATCAGTGCGATTACCGGCGGCATGGGCATGCCGGGCATGCCCGGGATGTTCTAGGCATGGCGGCCTTCGACCCAGCCACGAGCGACGGGCGAGCCCTGCAGCGCCTGCTCGACGAGCTTGGACGCCTGCCGGGCATTGGCCCAAAGTCCGCCCAGCGCATCGCCTACCATCTGCTCGAGGCCGACATCGAGGAGGCGCGCCGTCTCTCTGACGCAATCATCGACGTCAAGCGTCAGGTGCACTTCTGCCCCATCTGCTTCTCGTACGCCACGCGGGACACCTGCGACATCTGCGCAGACTCGCGGCGCGATCGCACTACGGTGTGCGTGGTTTCCGAGCCCCGTGACGTTGCGGCGATCGAGAAGACCGGGGCCTACCACGGCCTCTACCACGTCCTTGGCGGCGTCATCTCGCCCATGGACAAGATCGGTCCCGAGCAGCTTCACGTGCGCGAACTGTTGCAACGGCTCGCCTCGGGCGAGGTCCAGGAGGTCATCCTCGCCACCAATCCCGACGTCGAGGGCGAGACGACGGCAACCTACCTCGCGCGTACGATCAATCCCCTCGGGGTCGAGGTCTCGCGGCTGGCCAGCGGGCTGCCCGTGGGGGGAGACCTTGAGTATGCAGACGAAGTTACCCTTGGGAGGGCCATCGAGGCACGCCGTAAGGTGTAGCATGGTGGCCTGACAGAAGCCGAAAGGGGATACTATGGCATCCGAAGATAATGGCACGAGGCGCCACGGCCGTCATGCGGCGGCTGGCAATCACGCGGTGCCAGCAGCTGATGAGCGGGCCGTCGAGCGTAGCGAGGAGCCGATGGTGCCCGTCGCGAGCGACGACCAGACCTTTACCACCACGATTCCCGAGCTGGTGCCGATTGTCGATGGCGATCAGGAGACCAGCATGAACGACGCGCCGCGACCCATCGGGGTTGACCCCGAGGCGACCGGTTCGTTCCAGCGCATCAATGCCGTGGACGGCGCGCGTCTCACCACGCGTGTCAATGCAAGCGAGACGGCATCGTTCAGAGTCCAGAACGCCCGTCCCGTCGAGGCGGTGCGCATGAGCACTGCGGGGCGTCCCAAGGTCGAGCACCACGAGGTCGAGGTGAAGTCCAACCGCCGTGTGTTCATCATTCTTGGTGTCGCCGCACTGCTGGTTGTGGCCATCGTTGGCACCCTGCTTGCGAGGGCCCTGCTCTCGGTCGAGCAGGTTGGCGACAACCCGGTCGCTGAGCAGACGCAGGCTGTGGGCGACGAGGGCATCGAGTATCGGGGGACCACGTACCGGCTGACGCAGAAGGATGGTGGCGGCTACTCGCTCACCAGCACCTCCGATGGCTTCGAGGGGACGGCCGTGCTCTATGATCTTGCGGGAACGCCCGTGACGCTCATCCTGTATAACACCGCGTTCGTGATTCCCGAGAACCTCCCCGACGGAACGTGGGATCTCATCGCATACCCGCTGGGCGGCGGCTCGGTGACGCAGCAGGTGACCGATGCTGACGGAAACCCGATCGTCGGCCAGGGAGAGATCTCCTCGGCGACGCTTTCGGGCGATGCAATCCAGATTTCGACGACGGCGGGCGAGCAGGTCACCGTCTCGCTTGTCTAGCTCAGAACCCGTAGGGCGTTGCCGGACGCGGTGTTGGCTTGGGGCGTGTTCCCGGGACAACACGCAGATGCGCCGGGCGGGCCGAGGGACCACCCGACTGGCGGCCACTGAACGCAAAGTGCGGGATCGCAGAAATTTCTCAAATTGCCACTAGACAAGTGGGGGTAGGACTGTGTAATATATCCCTTGCACCAGATGAACGGGGTGTTAGCTCAGCTGGTTAGAGCGCCGGCCTGTCACGTCGGAGGTCGAGGGTTCAAGTCCCTTACATCCCGCCATTGATTCTCCAAGCCTCCTTTCGGGGGCTTTTCTTTTACGCGCCCAGGGCGCATTGAGGCAAGGCGGAGCGTTCCCGGACGTCAGAAACGTGGCTCCGGGTAAACGGCTCTCTCGCATCCATCAACAATAAAATTACCGCCGAAATCGTCCATAAACAGATTTTCTGACCGAATCTGACGAGTTTTGATTTATGTTGGATGGACAGCGTCTTTCTGATTTGCCGATCGCATTTACTACGGATGGATGCGCCGGTGCTGGGGATGCCGTGATCGATGGTGGTACCTACGGGTCTTTCGATGTGGGAGGGAACATCGTGGAGATCTCCAAGAAGCTTGATTACGCGCTGAGCATGCTTCGCGAAGTGGCTCGCGCGGGTGAGGGAGAGGTCGTTTCGGTGCGCTGTGTGGCCGAGAAGAATCACATTCCGTACTCCTTTGCACGTACGATTCAGCACGAGATGGTAAAGGCAGGGCTGCTATTGACCTCGCGTGGGCCGCGCGGGGGCATGCAGCTTGCGGTTGACGCACGGACGACTTCGCTGTTAGATGTTGTCGAAGCAATCGACGGCCCCGTTGACATAGCGGGTGTCAGGGTCGACGAGCCAGACGCCGACGATGCCTCGGGACACTTCAGGCCGGTGTGGCAAGAGCTCGCGCGCCTGACGCGCGGGTACCTTGGGTCAGTGACCCTATACGAGCTGGTGATTGAGGACCTGGTACCATACGCCGGCGGAGACATGTGCTTCGAGCTTAGGAAGAACCAGGCGTCACAAGAGGCGCATGAAGGACGGTAATTGCGTGGAGAGCTGCTTGAACGTGCAGGTGAGTCGGGACATGCTCGCGCCGTTCAGGCAGAACGTGCTCAGGCGGGGACGAGAGCTGTATCGCGATCTGCCTTGGCGCCGTACGACAGACCCCTACGAAATATGGATAAGCGAGGTCATGCTCCAGCAGACGCAGGTGAGCCGCGTCGATGGCCGCTGGCAGCGATGGCTCGAGAGATTTCCCACCGTCGACGCACTCGCTACAGCACAGACCGCCGACGTTCTGGACGAGTGGCAGGGCATGGGATACAACCGCCGCGCCCTCTCGCTCCTCAAGGCGGCAAAGGCGGTCTCTGACGGGGGAGGGCGGATGCCGTGCGAGGCGGCGGACCTCGTGGCGCTGCCCGGAATTGGCCCGGCGACGGCTGCAGGCATCAGGGCCTTTGCGTTTGACCTTCCGAGCGTCTATCTCGAGACGAATGTCCGGGCCGTCTTGCTGCACGAGCTTTATCCCGATGCCGCGCAAGTGCCCGACCGCGAACTGCTGCCCATAGTCGAGGCGACTTGTCCCCAAGATGCGAGTGATCCAAGCGATGACCCTCGCACGTGGTACTATGCGCTGCTCGACTATGGCGCCTATCTCAAGCGCGTCGTTCCCAACCCCTCGCGTCGCTCGAGGACCCATGTGCGACAGACGAAGTTCGAGGGGTCGCATCGGCAGAAGCGGGCGATGGTCGTGCGTGCCCTGCTCGCTCATCGCGGCGATGGGGGAGGCGCCTCGCTGGACTCCTTGACGCGCGAGGTGAACGAGGAGGAAGCCCGGGCCGGACGTCCCCCCGTGCAGGAGAGCGCCGTTGCAGCCCTGCTCGAGGAGCTGGCTCGAGAGGGGTTCTGCCATCGCGACGGGGAGTCGTGGCTCGTCTGATGGCTGCCCGCGAAAGCGCTGCGCGGGCGTGCTGCGCCCACCTCGCTTTCAATCGCAGAGCGGCATGGCATATGCCTGCAATCGTCGCAAAAGGTACTATCGCCGAGGGCCGTGTCTGGGGTACCATAGATTTCGAGCTGGCAAGGGAGCCAGCTCGAAACAGGTGCAAATCGTGCATGCGTGCCGCGTTCTGGCCGATGCACCAGAAGGAGAGGAGTGTCGCATGGCAGTAGACTTTGAGAGTTCGCAGACGAAGAAGAATCTTGAGTTTGCCTTTGCAGGCGAGTCCCAGGCGACGAACAAGTATAGCTACTACGCCAGCCAGGCCAAGAAGGATGGCTACGTGCAGATCGCCAACATCTTTACCGAGACCTCGGGCAACGAGCGCGAGCATGCAAAGATTTGGTTCAAGTACCTGCACGGTGGCGCTGTGCCTGATACCCTGACCAACCTGCTTGATGCGGCCGCTGGCGAGAACGAGGAGTGGACCTCCATGTACGCGGGCTTTGCCGAGACCGCCAAGGAGGAGGGCTTCAACGAGATCGCCGCCAAGTTCAAGATGGTCGGCGCCATCGAGAAGGCTCACGAGGAGCGTTATCGCAAGCTCGCCGAGCGCATCGAGAACGGCCAGGTCTTCGAGTGCGAGGGCACCAAGGTTTGGAAGTGCATCAACTGTGGTCACCTGCATGTCGGTTCGTCCGCTCCCAAGATGTGCCCCGTCTGCAACCATCCGCAGAGCTACTTCGAGGAGCAGTCGATCAACTACTAAGCCTGTCCTCGACGGCGGGCCCGCCACCCGTCGTAACGTGGCTTGCAACTGCCCGTCCCGCATCGTGCGGGGCGGGCTTTTTTTGGTGGGCGGCACGCCTGAGAGTGCCCTCGTGTTTCGCGTTCGTAACGGTGTGTGCAGCCGCTTGAATATTCCTAGCAAATCACTAGGATATATCCCATGAAGAAGAAGCATACATACAATTGGCTTATCTGCCTCGGGTTGTTCATGCCCAAGCCCATGCTCCTCTAGGAGCCTGGGCCGCCTCCATCGTGCTTCCCGCGTGCGACGATTCGCACGTCTTAAATCTCAACAAAACAGATGCTTCCGCCCGCGCCGCCAGGTGGTGTGGGCCCATAGAGAGGACTCACCATGTCGTTCCAGCTCGATCCCACCTTCGCACAAGATCCCGCCAAGCATTTTGATACCCTGCAGGTTCATGCAGGCCTCGCGCCCGACCCGACCACCGGCGCTGCGGCGCTTCCCATCTACGCAACGGCTGCTTGGCAGTTTGACGACGCCGAGGACGCAGCGCAGAAGTTTGCACTCGCCCGTCCGGGCAACGTGTACAGCCGCCTGACGAACACCACCACCGACAGCATCGCCGCGCGTGTCGCGGCGCTCGAGGGAGCTGCTGCTGCGGTGGCGGTTGCCTCGGGTCATGCGGCCGAGATCCTTGCCTTCACCAACATAGCGCGTGCCGGCGACGAGATCGTCGCATCCGACTCGCTGTATGGGGGCACGTGGAACATCCTGCTGCATACGCTGGCCGATCTGGGAATCAAGACGACCTTCGTTCCCAACAACGACATCGATGCCTTCGTGGCTGCCTCCAACGAGCGAACGAAGTTCTGGTATGTCGAGACGATCGGAAACCCCCTGGTGGACGTGGCCGACGTTCCCGCTCTGGCGCAGGCGGCCGCGTCGCTTGACCTGCCGCTTATTGTGGACAACACCTTTGCGACCCCGTATCTCTACCGTCCTGCTGACGATGGTGCTGCGGTCATTATCGAGTCGCTGACCAAGTGGATTGGCGGGCACGGGGCGACCATAGGCGGTGCGGTCATAGATGCGGGTACGTTTGACTGGGCCGCCGTTCCGGGCAAGTTCCCGACGCTGACCGAACCTGACGAGTCGTACCATGGCGCCATCTGGACCGAGGCCGCTCCTGCCGCTCCTTTTGGTACGCGCGTGCTCGCCCAGCGCCTTCGCGACATCGGTCCGACCCTCTCGCCCTTTGCCGTCCAGCTCATCGGTCTGGGTATCGAGACCTTGTCGTTGCGCGTGCAGCGTCACAGCGAGAACGCACTTGCGGTAGCGAGGTTCCTCAGCGAGCATCCCAAGGTCTCGTGGGTTCGCTATGCCGGTCTCGAAAACGATCCTAGCCACGATATCGCCAAGCGCCTGCTGCACAACGGCTACGGCGGGGCTCTCGTGTTTGGCGTAAAGGGCGGGCGTGAGGCCGGCCTTACGGTCATCAACAATGTCAAGCTTCATACGCTGCTGGCAAACGTCGGTGACGCCAAGAGCCTTATCATCCATCCCGCGTCGACGACCCATTCGCAGCTGACGCCCGAGCAGCTCGAGGCGGCACATCTTTCCGAAGATCTGATTCGTCTGTCGGTGGGCATCGAGAATGTGGATGACATCATCGCCGACCTCGACCAGGCGCTTGCAGCCGTCTAAGCGTCCTGTCGCTGTCCTCTCCCTCGACACCCTGGATGGTCTCGAACCTAGCCGTCCGGGGTGTCGACAATCTAAGGGAAGTGATATGCGGTTACCCTCTCAGGAGCCATTTGCGTGGTGCGGCATCCCAAAAGTGTCAAGCAATTGAACTACTGTGTACTCTGATCAGCGCCAATAGACCATGTCGCTCGTTGGCTGCCACAAAACACTAGATGACAGGTACATAAAGTATTGAAGTATAACTACACTTGCGCATGCAGTACACAGTAGTTCAATTGCTTGACACTTTTGCATGTCTCCCGCACGCAGAACAAAGGACAGCCCCTCTTACGGAAATCTCAAGGGCAGTCTTTGGGCTGCAGGGGTTGTCAGGTAAGCTCTGAGCGCCTCGCGTTTGGCCGCTATGTGATCGGGCGTGTTGCGAAGCCTCAGTCCCATCGCACGACGTATTGCCTGAACCACGTTAAGCAGCTTCTCGGGGTCCTCGAGCTGGGAGCTTGTGATTCCTACGTATTTGTATTTCATGGCATCAAGAATAATGCGTCGGTCAGAGTCGATGCCGAGCTGTTCTTTTGAGGTGTGATACATAGTGCTGTCGCACTCTACATCCAGGTGAAACTCTTCCCAGTACAGGTCGCAAAGCAGATGGGTGCGACCCGTGTGCGATCTTGCCCTGTCGGTGATGGGAATGCTTACGTTGTGTCTGGGCATTGGCAGCTCGTGTCCGCCGAGTTTGCTCGGTAGGCACAACAGCATAAGCACGTGGGTCTCCATTGGTGAGGCCGAGTCGTCAATGACGTAGCGCAAAGCGCGCTTTGTCAGGTTTGCTCCGCGCCGCCCTTCGTAATGGGCGACATAGGAGGCCAGTCGCGAGGCTGTGGTAAGAGGGGGCCTGTCGTCAAAGCCTCGATCGGTGTTCTCTGGGTTGAGGGCATATCCACTGCAAAACTCGAGGCAGAGCTCGATGAGATCGATAAAAGGCAGGCACGTGGACATTTGGCAGAGGGTCAGCTCCGGAGAGGCGACATAGACGTTATCGGAGACTCGGCAGAGCGATCCTTCGGGAAGTATTCGCTCGTAAAAATGGGAGACTATGCCTCCTCGGCATTGGCGGTTTTCTGATTTTCCCACCATGACATGAAGGGGGAGCTCGGTAATCTGGAGGTCGGTCAGGCAAGCGGCAAGGCTGTCGTCGACGCGCATTCCGTATATTCTGCCTGACGAGGGCATGGCGGTTCGGGCAAGTGGCTTTATGTGGCAAAGTGCGGAGGTACCCTCTTTGACCGAGCCTGCGCGTGTGCGACGAATGCCTCCCGAGCGACTGAGATCATGGTGGCGCCAGAATTCAAGCGCAGACTGGTGAGAAACGAAGAGCTTTGGCTCAGGCATCGGTTGCTCCGTTCCAAAAACAAGTGAAAGTGTCAAGCAATTGAACTACTGTGTATAACTAACTGAACTAAATTGTCAATACAACCTTCGTTGGAACTGAATCCTGCAGCTATGCTGTCTTCCGCGCGCCAATGCACGCGTGCCCGAAGAAGTAGTACACAGTAGTTCAATTGCTTGACACTTTTGACCTCTCCTCTCACGCAATTTGCTGGGGTGGCCGGTAATTCCTGCTGGTTCATGCCATATGATGGTTACGGCAACGTACGAAAGCGGAAAGAGGCCTGCATGCCACGAGAGGCAAAGCGCGTAAAGCGCGAGAGGGCGGTCGAGATCTGTCATCGCATGGGGAAGCTGTATCCTCACGTGGAGAGCGCTCTCAACTTCACGACACCCTTCACGATGGTGATATGCGTGCTGCTCTCGGCGCAGACAACCGATGTGGCGGTCAACAAGGTCACTCCCGAGCTGTTTGACCGCTGGCCCGATGCGGAGGCGATGGCCCAGGCAGATCCTGCAGAAATCGCCGAGGTCATACGTTCCATCGGGTTCTACAGAACAAAGTCGGTCCATTGCGTCGAAGCCTCCCAGATGATCGTCTCCGAGTTTGGCGGTCAGGTGCCGCGCACGATGAAGGAGCTCACCAAGCTGCCCGGAGTCGGGCGCAAGACCGCAAACATCGTGCTCAACAAGGCGTTTGGCATCGTCGACGGCATCGCCGTCGACACGCATGTCTTTCGCTTGGCCACACGCTGGAAGCTCACCAATAAGCCGACCCCGCTCCAGGCCGAGCAGGACCTGCTGGACCTGATACCCCACGATCTGTGGGGTCCGGTCAACGAACAGTGGATTCACTTCGGCCGCGACGTGTGCACCGCGCAACGGCCCAAGTGTGACGGGTGCCCCCTGGTGGACATCTGCCCCTCGGCGTTCAAAGCCGAGGGCAACCCCAAGGCAAAGGCGCGTAGGCGCAAGAGCGCTGGTGGGAGGTAACGATGGCAACCTACGGTGACGAGAGCTTCGTCCGCGAGGCGGAGGGCTTCATGGCGGCAGGCCGCTCACATCCCTGCACGTGCGGCGACACGTCGTGTCCGCTCAACCCGAACAACCCCCGCAACCGCGAGCGGGGCCGCGGGTGCGACGCGTGCATCCGCAAGAACCTGGCGCTCCAGGAGATACCGTCGTGCTTCTTCAACAAGGTCGGAAGCATCGAGGGCTGGGACGACTTCAGCTTCGCCGGGTTCGTTCGCTTCTGCCTCGAGCACGGTGTAGGGCAGGGCTAGCCTCTCTCAACTGCCCAAGCGACTCGCATATCGTTGCATATTTGCCATTGGTGCCGTCAAGATGCACGAATCGCCGACACGTCGATGGCGAACGAATGCGCTTGGCTAACAATGATGGCGCATATACCGCAATGGGGCGGCATTCTGTCGCGACGTTGCGTGCGCAGCCGATAATCATTGACCGCGGCGTTGGAGGAGACCATGGCAAGAAAGAACGATGTGGACTACATCCTTACAGACGAAGACGTCTACATGATGGGCAAGGGTGTCTGGTATCGCAGCTACGAGAAGCTTGGCGCTCACCCCGCGATTTCGGGGCGCACCAAGGGCTATCACTTTGCGGTCTGGGCTCCTGGCGTCAAGAGCGTGCACGTGATCGGCGACTTCAACGACTGGGACACCTGGGCGACGCCGCTGGGCTGCCGTCCGACCGGAGGTGTCTGGGAGGGCTTCATCGAGGGCGTCGAGGAGGGAATGCTCTACAAGTACGTCATCGAGACGGCTGAGGGCGACCTGCTCTACAAGGCGGATCCCTATGCCTTCCAGTCCGAGCTCATCCCTGGAACCGCATCGCGCACCGCAGACATCGGCGGCTATCGTTGGGGCGACAAGCGCTGGATGACCAAGCGCGCAGAGGTGCCGCACATGAAGAACCGCCTGAACATCTTCGAGGTGCATCTGGGCAGCTGGAAGCGCCACAACGACGGTCTGTCCGGCACTGGCGAGCAGGAGAGCGAAGAGGCCGGCGGCTCCTACCTCACCTACGACGAGCTCTCCGAGGAGCTCGTGGCCTACGTCAAGGAGATGGGCTATAGCCACATCGAGCTGCTGCCGGTCATGGAGCATCCCTTTGACGGCTCGTGGGGCTACCAGGTGACGGGCTACTACGCCCCAACCTCGCGCTTTGGCACTCCCAAGCAGTTCAAGCACTTCGTCGACATGTGCCACCGCGCCGGCATCGGCGTCATCCTCGACTGGGTGCCCGGCGGCTTCTGCCAGGATGCCCACGGCCTCGCCAAGTTCAACGGCAACATGCTCTACGAGAACGCGATCCATCCCAACTGGGGTACCTGCAAGTTCGATCTGGGCCGCAAGGAGGTCCAGTCGTTCCTCATCTCCAACCTGCTCTACTGGATCGACGAGTACCACGCCGACGGCATCAGGATGGACGGCGTCACCTCGATGCTGTACCTCAACTTTGGCATCGACGATCCGCGCCTCAAGAAGTTCAACGAGAAGGGCACCGAGGAGGACCTGGCCGCCATCGCCTTCATCCAGATGCTCAACACGACCGTTGGCAAGTACTACCCCGACGTCATGATGATCGCCGAGGAGTCGACCGCGTGGCCGCTGGTCACCCGTCCGCCCGAGGTCGGTGGCCTGGGATTCAACTACAAGTGGGACATGGGCTGGATGAACGACACCCTCCACTACTGCCAGACCGACTTCCCGTTCCGTCCGGGCAACCACAAGCTGCTGACCTTCAACTCGATGTACCAGTTCAACGAGAACTTCATCCTGCCGCTGTCGCATGACGAGGTCGTTCACGGCAAGTGCTCGTTGGTCACGCGCATGCCCGGCGACTACTGGCGTCAGTTTGCCGGCCTGCGCGCGTTGGCGCTGTATCAGCTCACCCATGCGGGCGGATCGCTCAACTTCATGGGCAACGAGATCGGCCAGTACATCGAGTGGCGTTACTACGAGGGCATCCAGTACTTCCTCGCCGACCAGTACGAGAGCCACGGAAAGCATCGTGAGTTTGTGAAGGCTCTCAACAAGTTCTACAACAATCATCCGGCCCTGTGGCAGCGCGCCTACACTCCGGACGGATTCGACTGGATCGAGGCCGACGACGCCGAGCAGTGCCTCATCAGCTACGCGCGCCACTCCGACAACGAGAAGGACGACCTGATTATCCTGCTAAACTTCGAGGTCAACCCCTATGAGGAGTTCCGTCTCGGCGTTCCTCGCCCGGGTGTCTGGGAAGAGGTCTTCAACTCCGATGAGGAGGCATATGGCGGCTCTGGCGTAACTAACGCTGGCGTCAAGTTCAAGAGTGAAGAGAAGGCTTGGAACAATCAGGATCAGTCGATTGTGCTGCGCGTTCCGCCACTTGGTGGTACAGTTTTGCGGTATGTGCGACCTCTTCCGGCCAAGCGCACCGCCAAGAAGGCGACTGCGAAGGCCGCAAAGGCGTCTGGCGCCGCCAAGGCAAAGGCACCGGCCAAGAAGGCCACGGCCGCAACCAAGGCAAGCGCCAAGACCACGAAGAAGTCCGCATCTGGCGAGGGAGCAAAGAAGACGGCCCGAGCCAAGAAAGAGTAAGTACGACCGCTGGTCCGCACCGCTGCGACCAGTGGTGCGGACCGCGAACAAAGGATAGTAATGCAGCAGAATCTATTTGAAAACAAGGCGGACTTCATCAAGCAGTACCGTCGCGCTTGCCGCGCCAAGTATGGCAAGTCGTTCGACAAGTGCCGCGACCGCGAGCGGTTCTTCGTCCTCGCCGAGCTCATCGCCGAGAAGGCCAACGAGCTGAAGGGCGAGATGGACACCAAGAACATGAAGAAGGTCTACTACTTCTCTCTTGAGTTCCTGATCGGACCGCTGCTGGACAACTACCTCCTCAACTTTGGCATTCGTGACGAGGTCGAGGAGGCCGTCGCCGAGATGGGCGCCGACCTCGATGACATCCTGCGTCGTGAGGGCGACCCCGGCCTGGGCAACGGCGGTCTTGGCCGTCTTGCCGCATGCTTCCTCGACTCGATGGCCCACAACGGCATCGCCGGCTACGGCAATGGCATGCGCTATCGCTACGGCCTGTTTAGGCAGGAGATCAAGGACGGCCGTCAGGTCGAGAAGTCTGACAACTGGCTGTCCCACGGCTATCCCTGGGAGACCAAGAAGACCGACAGTGCCGTGGTCGTCCAGTTTGGCGGCCATGTCGAGCGCCACGAGGAGAATGGCCGCTTCTGGTTCACCCAGGAGGGCGGCGAGAAGGTCCTGGCCGTTCCCTATGACGTGCCCGTGGTCGGTTACGGCGGAAAGACGATCAACAACCTTCGTCTCTGGTCTGCCGAGCCCTACCGCGAGGACTTCGACCTGGACGCCTTCAACGCCGGCGACTACGCTGGCGCCATGAAGTTCCGCTCTGACGTCGAGGCCATCTCCACGATTCTGTACCCGGCCGACGCCGGCGAGCATGGCAAGCTGCTGCGCCTCAAGCAGGAGTACCTCTTTGTCTCCGCTGGCCTGCAGACCATCCTGCGCACCTACGAGCAAGAGTACGGCGACAACTGGGCCGAGCTCGGCAAGCACGTCTGCATCCACACCAACGACACGCACCCGGCGCTCTGTGGCCCCGAGCTCATGCGCCTGCTGGTCGACGAGAAGGGTGTCGACTTCGACCTGGCCTTCAAGATCGCCTGCGAGACGATCTCGTACACCAACCACACCGTCATGCCCGAGGCGCTCGAGAAGTGGCCCATCTCCACGCTGCGCACGCTCATCCCGCGCACGTACATGTTCATCGAGGAGATCGACCGCCGCTATCGCGAGAACTTCCCGCACGACAAGGAGAACTGGACCGAGCTGCTCTCGCAGAACGCCATCCTGTGGGACGGCGTGGCTCGCATGGCCAACCTCTCGGTCATCTTCGCCCATGCGGTCAACGGCGTTTCCGAGCTGCACACCAACATCATCAAGGAGACGGTCCTCAAGGGCTTCTACGACATCACGCCCGAGAAGTTCAACAACAAGACCAACGGCGTGAGCCATCGCCGCTTCCTGGGCAACGCGAACCCGCCCTACGCGCGCCTCATCACCGAGGCCATCGGCGACGAGTGGCTTGACGACGCCACCGAGCTCGAGCGCCTGGTCAAGTTCGAGAACGACCCCAGCTTCCTGGATGCCTTCGAGGACGCAAAGCAGTGGGACAAGCAGCGCCTCGCCGACTACGTCAAGAAGACCACGGGCGTCGTGCTCGACACGACCAAGGTCTTTGACGTGCAGGTGAAGCGCTTCCACGCCTACAAGCGCCAGCTGCTCAACGCCTTCAAGATCCTGGACATCTACAACCGCATCCTGTCGGACCCCAGCTTTGACCCGACGCCGACAGCCTTCATCTTCTCCGGCAAGGCAGCCCAGAGCTACACCTTTGCCAAGGAGGTCATCCGCCTCATCAACTCCATCGCCGAGGCCATCAACAACGACAAGCGCGTGAGTGACAAGATCCAGGTCGCCTTCGTGCCCAACTTTGCCGTGTCCAATGCCGAGCTCATCTACCCGGCGACCGAGATCTCCGAGCAGATCAGCTGGGCCGGTTCCGAGGCCTCCGGCACGTCCAACATGAAGCTCATGATGAACGGCGCGATCACGCTGGGCACCTACGACGGCGCGAACGTCGAGATCTGCGACCTGGTGGGCGAGGACAACATCAAGATCTTCGGCTTGCGTACCGAGGAGGTCGACGCCCTGCGTGCGAGTGGTTCGTACTACGCCTGGGACGTCTACAACGCCGACCGTGGCCGCATCGGCCGCGTCATCGACGAGCTGACCGACGGAACGCTGGCGCACCTTTCCGGCAACTTCGAGTCCATTCGCGACGAGCTCATGGTCAACAACGACCACGATCTGGTCCTGAAGGACTTCTACTCCTATGTCGAGGCGTGGAGCGAGCTGACCAACAGCTACGCCGATCGCCGTGCATGGAACAAGTCCGCTATTCACAACACTGCTCGGTCGGGTTATTTCTCCAGTGACCGAACCATTGCTGAATATGCGGATGACGTTTGGCATATTGGTAAGTGATCTGCGGGTTAGAACGAAAGGAGAGTTCTATGAGCAAGAAGGAATGCCTAGCAATGCTTCTTGCCGGCGGGCAGGGCAGCCGACTCTACGACCTCACGAAGGACGTAGCAAAGCCGGCGGTGTCGTTTGGTGCTAAGTACCGCATCATCGACTTCGCCCTCTCCAACTGCGCCAACTCCGGCATCAATTCCGTTGGTGTCCTGACGCAGTACCGGCCGTATCTGCTTCACTCGTATCTGGGGACGGGCACTGCCTGGAACCTGGAGGACGGCATCGCCATCCTTCCGCCCTACGCTACCCAGAAGGGCGGCTCTTGGTATGCCGGCACGGCCGACGCTGTGACGCAGAACCTCGAGTACATCGAGCTGAACGATCCTGATTACGTCATCATCCTCTCGGGCGACGCCCTTTGCCGCATGGACTATGCCGACATGCTGGCGACGCACAAGAAGAACAACGCTGACCTCACCATCGCCGTCATGGCCGTGCCTTGGGAGGACGCGTCCCGCTTTGGCCTGCTCGTTGCTGACGAGACCGGCCGCATCACCGAGTTCCAGGAGAAGCCGCCTGTGCCCAAGAGCAACCTGGCTTCCATGGGCATCTACATCTTCAACAAGCAGCTGCTGGTTGACGAGCTCCGCCTTGACGCCGAGGACCCCGAGTCCGAGCACGACTTTGGCGGCAACATCATCCCCAAGCTGCTGGCCGACGGTCGCCGTCTGTACACCTACGAGTTCGAGGGCTTCTGGCGCGACGTGGGCACCATCGCCTCCTTCCACGAGACCTCGATGGAGCTTCTTGGCGAAAAGCCGTCCTTCGACCTGTACGCCAAGGACTTCCCGATCATGTCCAACACCTTGTCGTATCCGCCGGCATACTTCGGTCCGGACGCCAAGGTGGATGACTGCATCGTGGGCAACGGCACCAAGATCTACGGCGACGCCATCCACTCGGTGATCTCCATTGACTCCGTCATCGGCAAGGGCGCCGTGGTCAAGGACTCCGTCCTGCTGCCGGGTGCCATCGTCAAGGACGGCGCCAAGGTGATCAACGCCATCGTGGGCGAGAACTCCACGATCGAAGAGGGCGTCGAGTTTGGTAGCGCCGACGAGGGCAAGGATTACGCCTTCTGTGGCAACAACGTTGTTATCGGAAAGGAGGAGTAGACGATGGCCAAGGCAATCGGTCTCATCACCGCAAACTACTCCACCAAGTTCCCGAGCCCCCTCACGGACAGCCGTCCGGCTGCCTCGATCCCGTTCCTCGGCCGCTATCGCGCCGTTGACTTCGCGCTCTCGAACATGGTGAACTGCGGCATTCGCACTGTCGGCATGGTTATGCCGTACAACTACCGCTCCCTCATCGATCACGTCGGCTCCGGCCGCGAGTGGGAGCTCACCCGCAAGGGTGGCGGCCTGTTCATCCTGCCCGGCTCCGCATTCGGCACCTCCCGCACCGGATCCCGCTTCCTGCTGCGTGACCTCGCTCACAACAAGATCTTCCTTGAGCGCGACACCGCAGAGCTCGTGGCCGTCTCCGCGTGCAACTGGATCTACAACGTCGACTACAACGACCTGTTTGAGGCTCACAAGGCCTCCGGCGCCGACATCACCGTCCTGACCCAGGCTGCTCGCGACAAGGACGTCGACGTCTGCAGCTTTGAGGTTGCCGACGGTCGCGTCAAGGGCGTCAAGCACGGTGCCGTCTTTGGTGACACCGCCTTCCTCGACTGCTTCGTCATCGGTCGCGAGAAGCTCCTCGAGCTCCTCGACTGGTATGCCGCCAACGACTATCTGGACCTCTTCGAGGCCCTCGCCGGCGACTATGACCGCGTCAACGTCCAGGCGTTCGACTTCGAGGGCTACGCCGCCCCGATCTTCAACAAGGACACCTACTTCAAGGCCAACATGGACATGCTCGACCCCAAGATCACCCACGAGCTGTTCTCCGTGCGCCCGATCAAGACCAAGGCTCACGACAACCAGCCTGCCAAGTTCATCACTGGCGCCAAGGTCACCAACTCCCGCATCTCCGGCAGCTGCCGCGTTGCTGGCACCGTCACCAACTCGATCCTCGGCCGTGGCGTCGTCGTCGAGAAGGGCGCTGTCGTCAATAACGCCATCATCATGCAGGGTTGCACCATTAAGAGCGGCGCGACCGTCGAGTACGCGATTGTCGACCGCAACAACGTCGTGCCCGAGGGCACCGAGATCAAGGGTACCGAGTCCGCGATCTTCATCAAGGACAAGGGCTAAGATTTGCGCGCCGGGCGCGAGTGCGGGCTTTCCGCGCTCGCGCCCGGTCTTTTTTATGGGCCGTGCGCGGTCATTCCATCGTGTGAGGCCCGGTCGACACTTGTGCACCACACACAGGTAAAGGAGTGACCAACAGTGGCTGACAAGACTAGAAGAAAGATCAAGATCCTCTTTGCGGCCTCCGAGGCCGTTCCGTTCGTCAAGACCGGTGGCCTTGCCGACGTGGCTGGCTCGCTGCCGCAGGCCCTCAAGGCAGCCGGCGCGAAGGCGGCCGTGATTCTGCCCAAGTACGGCACCATCTCCGAGGAGTACACCTCCCAGATGCAGCACATCGCCGAGTTCTACGTTCCTCTGGCGTGGCGCAGCGTCTACTGCGGCATCGACAAGCTCACCTATGAGGGCATCGACTTCTACTTCGTGGACAACGAGGCCTACTTCAAGCGCGACAGCCTGTACGGCTATTTTGACGATGGCGAGCGCTATGCGTTCTTCTCCAAGGCCATCTGCGAGGCCATCCAGTGGCTCCCCGAGCTTCAGTGCGACATCCTGCACTGCAATGACTGGCAGACGGCCATGGCCTGCGTGTTCCTGCGTGAGTTCTACCAGGAGATCGAGGCCTGCCGCAACGTGAAGACCGTCTTCACCGTGCATAACGTCAAGTTCCAGGGCCAGTATTCCGACAAGGTCCTCGAGGACATCCTCGGCCTTGCCGACAACCCCACCGCGGCTGGTCAGCTGTATTGCGATCGCGACTCCATCAACTACATGAAGGGCGCCCTCTGCTACGCCGACATCATCACAACGGTCAGCCCCAGCTATGCCAACGAGCTGCAGATGCCGTTCTACGGCGAGGGCATGGACGACATCTTCCGTCGTCGCTCCTCCGTGCTGCGCGGCATCCTCAACGGCATCGACGTGGACACCTGGAACCCCGCGACCGACCCAATGGTCGAGGTCAACTACGACATCAAGTCGCTTGAGAAGAAGGCCGAGAACAAGCGTCTCCTGCAGGAGGAGCTTGGCCTTGCCCAGGATCCGACGCGCCCGCTCGTGGTCATGATCGGCCGCCTTACCAACCAGAAGGGCCTTGGCCTGGTGCGCTATGCCATGAACTACATCATGGAGCGCGGCGTCCAGGTTGCCATTCTCGGCACGGGCGACCGTGACCAAGAGGAGGCCTTCCAGTACTTCGACTACACCTACGGTGACCAGATGCGCGCCATCATCGCCTTTGACAACGCGCTCAGCCATCGTATGTACGCCGGCGGCGACCTGCTGCTCATGCCGTCCGAGTTCGAGCCCTGCGGCCTGTCCCAGATGATCGCCATGCGCTACGGCACGCTTCCCGTCGTTCGCGAGACTGGCGGCCTGCAGGACTCCGTCAAGCCGTACAACAAGTACACTGGCGAGGGCACGGGCTTCAGCTTTGCCAACATGAACGCCGACGAGATGGCTGCTTCGCTGCTCGACGCCTGCGAGATCTTCTGGACTGACGCCGACGCATGGAAGCAGCTGCAGACCCAGGCCATGGAAGCCGACTTTGGCTGGGATATTCGTGCTGACGAGTACATGGACATCTACCATGACCTCCATCCCGAGATCATTCGCTGGCAGAAGAAGAAGGACTAGTGCCTGACGCGGTTCTTCTCTCATAGCTTTGGCTACGGGCCCCTCCTGTGAGGGGTCCGTTTTTTATGGCGCATGGTCTCTCACGACCCCTGCGAAAAGGACCTGGCACGCTTGCTCCCCGGGAACTACTGTGCCACTGGAAGTCCGGTGGCACAGTAGCTCCCGGGGAGCAAGCGTGCCGCGGTCGGTCTCTTGTCGTTGCCCGCGATTACGTGTGCCAGAAACGGACGGGTGCGCTATCCTATTAAAGCTTATGTGTCTACATGGGGGAGGCTGATGAATGAGAGCCCGACACATTTCATGGAGCAGGGACTATCGCAGCCCGTTTGGAGCTGTGCAGCTGGGCAACGAGGTTACCCTTGCCATTGACGTTTGGGACGAGCCCGAGGCCGAGGCCGAGCTGCATCTCTGGGTCGAGGACGAGTCCGAGGAGAACGGCGGGCACGAGAAGCTCGTCGCAATGCACCGCAGCGATAAGCAAATCGAGGATGGCGGCATCAGGTTTGAGGTGTCCTACAAGCCCAAAGAGCCGGATATCCTGTGGTATTCGTTCAACGTGAAGGCTGCCGACGGCAGCGTCTGGCGCTATGGCGCTCGTGAGGGCAGCCAGGTCGGAGAGGGAGCCTTTGCCTACGGCGTTCCGCCTTCGTTCCAGATAACCGTCTACGACCAGAAGCGCGAGGAGCTGCCCACGTGGTACAAGGATGCCATCGTGTACCAGATCTTCCCTGACCGCTTTGCCCGCGACGAGAACTGGCGCGAGCGCGCCGAGGCGGCCATCGATGACCAGCACAAGGGCATTCCGAGGCGTATCGTGGACGACTGGAACGCCTATCCACGCTATGATCGCCAGCCCAATGGCGACATCAAGAGCTGGGACATGTATGGTGGCTCGTTCGAGGGCATTCGCGGAAAGCTGGATTACCTCGAGTCGATGGGCATAACAGCCATCTATCTCAACCCGATCTTCCTTGCACAGTCCAACCATCGCTATGACACGGCCGACTACATGCAGGTCGACCCAATGCTCGGCACCAAGGAGGACTTTGAGCGGCTCTGCGCCGACGCTGCCGAGCATGGCATCTCGATCATTCTGGATGGCGTCTTCAACCATACCGGTCGTGACTCGCGCTACTTCAACTACTATGGCAACTATCCCGAAAAGGGCGCCTACCAGGGCGAGGACTCGCCGTATCGTGGCTGGTTCAACTTCAACGAGGATGGGACCTACAGCGGCTGGTGGGGCAATCCCGACCTGCCTGACGTCAACGAGGAGGATCCCACCTATCGCGAGTTCATCTGTGGCGAGAACGGTGTCGTGCGCACGTGGCTTCGTGCTGGCGCACGCGGCTGGCGCCTCGACGTGGCCGACGAGCTGCCTGATGACTTCATCCGTGGCATCAAGGCGGCCGCGCTGGCCGAGAAGCCCGACTCGCTGCTCATAGGCGAGGTATGGGAGGATGCCACCAACAAGCATGCCTATGGCAAGCTGCGCAAGTACTTCCAGGGTGACGAGCTTGACGGCACCATGAACTATCCGCTGCGCCATGCGATCCTGGACTTCCTCACCCTGCGCGCCACCGCGGGCGAGGCGGCCAACCTCATGCAGCAGCTGTGCGAGAACTATCCGCGCGAGCCGTTCCTGTCGTGCCTCAACCTGCTTGGCAGCCATGACCGCATTCGCCTGCTCACCATTCTGGGTGACTCGCCGCACCGCTCGATGCTCTCTGATGACGAGCGCTACCACTATCGCCTCGACGAGGGCAAGAAGAGCCTGGCAGTCAGTCGACTTTGGGCGGCGACCCTGCTGCAGATGACCCTTCCCGGCGTGCCCTGCGTCTACTATGGCGACGAGGCCGGCATGGAAGGCTACGCCGACCCGTACTGCCGCGCCCCGTATCCGTGGGACAACATTGACGTCAACTGCCGCACCATCTACCGCAACGCCATCGCCATCCGCAAGGCGGCGAGCCCCCTTGCCAACGGCAACTTTAAGCCGTTTGCCGTGGGCGACGACGTGCTCGGCTTCTGGCGCGTCGGCATGTCTGAGGGCGATGACACCGTCTGCTGCATCCTGGTCAACCGCAGCCTGTCGAACTCCCATACCGTGCGCGTGCCGGTTTGTGGCGAGGCCGTCGACGATGTCGTCTCGGGACGCAGGGTCAGCGTCATTCCTGCCGACCCGTATGCGGACAACCGGGCGGCACGTCCCAACTCGTGCGCGAGCAGCGACGACCGTGATGCGGAGGTCTTCCTTTGGCCTCTGGGCACCGCTGTCATCTACTTCCACAACAGGGTGCGTCTGCAGGCTCCCATGGACCACGCCATGGGCGTTGTCGCCCATATCACGAGCGTTCCCAATGACGTCGACGATGTGACGACCTCCGAGGAGGGCGACGTCGTCGCACGTCCGGGCACCCTTGGTGAGCCCTCCAAGCGCTTCGTCGACTACCTTGCCGATTGCGGGCAGCGCTACTGGCAGGTTCTGCCGGTCAATCCCACCGACGAGTACGGTTCCCCGTACGCGGGCCTGTCGGCCTTTGCGGGCAACGCGGCGCTCGTGGAGGGGCTGCGCGGGGCAGAGGGCATGGACGGCGAGGCACTGGCCGAGCTCGCGTCTTCTCCCGATACGCCCGGGTACGAGGCCTTTGTCGAGAAGAACCGCTCCTGGCTGATCCCGTACGCCACCTTCCGTGCCATCAAGGCCCAGGTCGAGGAAAAGCCGTGGTGGCTGTGGCCCGAGGAGTTGCGCGAGTATGACCCGGCCATCTCGGAAGATCCGGAGCTTGCCGAGGAGATTCGCCTGGAGTGCAAGATCCAGTACGAGTTCCAGCGCCAGTGGGACGAGTTGCATGCCTACGCCGCCGAGCGCGGCATCAAGCTTATCGGCGACCTGCCCATGTATGTGAGTGCCGACTCGTCCGATGTTTGGTGCGAGCGCGAGCTGTTCTGCCTGGACGAGGCCGGAAGGCCGTTCAAGCAGGCCGGTGCGCCGCCAGACCCCTTTGCCGAGGAGGGTCAGCTCTGGGGCAACCCAACCTACGATTGGCCTCACATGCGTTCGACGGGCTACGACTGGTGGATGCGCCGTCTGGGTCGCATGTTCGAGCTGTACGATTACGTGCGCCTCGACCACTTCCTGGGCTTCTCCTCGTACTACACGGTTCCTCAGGGAAAGTCGGCCAAGGAGGGCTCTTGGAACTTTGGCCCTGGCATCGAGCTGTTCCGCACGGCCTACGAGAAGTTTGGCCCGTTGCCGGTGATCGCCGAGGACCTGGGCATCATTACCCCTGCCGTGCGCGCGCTGGTTGCAAGCACGGGATTCCCGGGCATGGACGTCGTGCAGTTCTATGATGGCGACGTGCGCGAGGGCTATGTGCCGGCTGCCGGCAAGATGGCCTACAGCGGAACGCATGACACGCAGACGCTGCTGGGCTGGTGCGAGCAGCACTTCTTTGGCGGCGACCCCATGCATGCCACCGAAGACCAGCGTGCCGTCGACTTGGCCGCAGACCTGATGCGCAAGACGCTTGCGAGCGAGGCGACGGTTGCCATGGTGCCGCTGCAGGATGTCCTCGGCCTTGACGACAGGGATCGCATGAACGTTCCGGGCGTCTCGGAGGGCAACTGGTCGTGGCAGGCCAAGGCGGATGACCTCGAGGCCTCGCGTGACCACCTGCGCAGGCTGGCGGAGGAAAGTGGTCGTCTGGCGTAGGATCGTGATGACATGACGCGGCCTTCTGGCCCGCAGGACTGTTGCACCGGGGGCGCGCCCCTGGACCGCGCTTGTGTGG
>JAGAVX010000103.1 GCA_017941705.1 Atopobiaceae bacterium | reverse complement strand
GGCACATTTGCTCCCGGGGAGCGGGCGTGCCACAAACTGCAAATTGCAGGCAGAAATGGGACGATGCGGGATTATCGAGGTATCAGGTTGTGTAAACTCATACGGATACCCTGTTGAGTGGAATCGAGGATCAACATGCATCGTTACCAAAGAATCATCCTCACGCTCGTCAGCGCGCTTGTGCTGTTCCTTGCCGCGTCGCTTCCGACACAGGCGATGGAGCCAATGGACGACGCCACATTCAAAGTGACCGGTAGCAAGTGGTCATACCTTGACCTTTCGACGGCGTCGAATGACGTCAAAGAAGACTGCACCATAAGCTTGCTCAAAGATAGCTCTGACAGGCGCAACTTCATGGTTCTCACCAAGGACGTCAACGTCACGCTCGACCTTGGTGGACATACGTTGACTGTGGGCGGCTACAAGAACAATGTGGCCGACTATTACGGCATTGAGGCGGAGAAAGGCACAATCACCGTCAAGAACGGGACGATTCTTTCAATCGAGGGCCATACTGACCCCATCAATGCCGTGGGCGGCACCATCATCTTGGGGGAGAATCTCAAGATTCAATCGGCCACGTCTTTGATCCAGGCAGTAGGAGGTGGCAAAGTGGTGGTCGACGGGGCTGAGCTGAACACCGCTAGCCCGGTATACGCCGCTGCCTTTGCCTCTGGCAAGGGTTCCTCCATCGAATTCAAGTCCGGGAGGATCACCCAAACGTCCACCGGCCTTACAACCAATACGCCCCCCTCCACCCTGAGCGTCAAGGATGGTGCCAGCATCACCATTAGCGGTGGCTACATATACAGCGGCTCGTCGTCAACCATGATGTCGAGCGGTGCGGGCTCGACCATCACGGTTTCGGGTGGCATAGTCGCAAATAATGGAACCAGCAGCCAGGGCACGGGCGAAAAAGGCTACTGGGTTGGTCAGGCAGTCGATGGGGGCAAGATCGTCCAGACGGGCGGACGTATAGAGTCCTCCCTGGGTAACGGGCTCTATGCTCGTGGCAACCTCAGCTCTGCGAGCATCGAGGTGAAGGGCGGTACGCTAAATGCGACCGGATATGCGGCTTATTCCCAGGGAAGTAAGACTTCCTCTGCCAAGGCAACCATCTCTGGTGGCACCGTCGTCGGAAAGGTGGGCACCAGCTCAAGGGCTTCTGCTGCGAGCAAGAGCAGCGTGATCATCACCAAGGGAGCGTCCGGTCAGGACCCAACGATCGACGGCGTGGTGGTCAAGGGTGCCGGAAAGGTCTTAGCTTCGGGTGGCATCTTTACCAAGGGCATTCCAGCCAACTGTGTGGAGGGTGGCTATGCAAGCAAATCCACTGGTAATGCGGAGAATGCCAAGGAGGTCATGGTAGTCGAGATATGGTACGTGATGATTGAGCCCATTGCCGATCAGGTTTACTCGGGCATTCCGTTGACCCCCAAACCACAAGTCAAGTTCCAGAAGGACGGCTCGACGGTGCCCGAGGGAGACTACACGGTGGTGTATGCCAACAACGAGGCTGTCGGTACCGCTGTCGTGACCGTCACCTGTGCGAACGGTAGTCATAAGGGCGAGTCGCTCACTACGCAGTTCAAGATCACGAAGCGTCCCGTGCAGGTAAAGGTGCCAGATGTAACCAAGGGCTATGGCTTTGCAGACCCAACGTTCACTCCGTCGTTTGGTGCGGTGGAAGGCAAGAGCGAGAGTGGCCTCGCAAACGGTCATGTTGGCAGCGCAAAGGTTAGTCGTGACCAGGGCGAGCATCTCGGTACGTATGCGCTCAAGATAAGCGACACGTCCATCAAGGATGCCAACGGCAGTGACGTGGCAGCGAACTACGATGTGACAACGGTCGAGGGCCAGCTGACCATCGTCAAGTCTGCTCCTTCCTATTCAGCGCCAAAGCCAATAGAGGGTCTCGTCTACACGGGTGAGAACCAGTACCTTGTCCTTCCTGGCTTTGCGGTGTACGCCGACGTGGAGTACTCGCTGAATGGCATAAACTACAGCCTTCAGAGGCCAATGGGGTCCGCTGCAGGAATCTATGAAGTCTGGTACCGATTGGTAGGGGATGCCAACCACACCAACGTCGACCCTCAGATGATCAAAGTCGTCATCAGTAAGGCGCCCATCAATCCCAAGGTGATCATTGAGGGTTGGGCCTACGGCAGGCCGGCTAAAGCACCGTCCTTGGCCGAAGGCTCCAATCCCGGTGGCGGCGAGGTTTACTACTACTACAAGCCGGCTGGCGCAGACGACAAGGAATATAGCCGGACTGTTCCCAAGGAACGTGGCGATTACACGGTTCGTGCGCTCATTCTCGACACGCCGATGTATCAAGGGGGCTCTGCCACAGCGAACTTTACGATCGGCGACAATGCCATCACGGTGACGGCGAACGATGCGACCATCACGTATGGAGATGAGCCGACAAACGCAGGCGTCACCATCGAAGGAGCAATCAGCGACGAGGAGAAGGCCAAGTTGAGCGAGCAGGTAACCTACTCCTGCGAATACAAGCAGTTTGGGGATGCCGGCACGTACCAAATCACGCCCACTGGTCTTTCGGATTACGATGGCAAGGTGACGTTCAAACCGGGCAAGCTCACCGTCGTGCCTCGAAACCTCACGTTCTCATGGATACCCGATGACGAATCGACGTTCACCAAGGACAGCGAGCCGCAGAGCGTGACTGCCAAGCCGGCTACGGTGAACAACGACGTGCTCACGCTTGCGTACGAGGGCAATACGGCCACGGAGGCCGGAGACTACGTGGCTCGCGTGACAGGCTTTACCGGGGACAAGGCGGTAAACTACGTAATCGCCGAGGGCGAGCCTACGGCCACACACGAATGGCACATCCGCAAGCAGCCTGTGTACATCAAAGTCACCATCGAGGACTGGACATATGGCAAGCAACCCAGCAAGCCCGCGCTGAGCGGATCGTACCCCCGCGAAGTGCCGGTGACCTTCGAATACTGCCCCGCAGGCGTGGCGGCGGCAGCTGACGACCCGGTGTTCACCCAGGATGTGCCCACACAGGCAGGCTCCTACATCGTTCGCGCGACGGTGGGGGAGACGGAATACTATGAGGCCGGCGTTGCCTATGACGAGTTCCAGATTCTCCCTGCGGCAATCTCGATAATTGCGGATGACAAGCTTAGTAGCTTTGGCGTCGCGCCGCTGCCGCTCACCTATCAGGTCGCCGGAGACTACGTTGAAGGCGACGAGCTGGGAGTGGAGCTGTCCAGCGGAGTCTACGAGGCCACTGACGAGGGCGCCTATCCCATCACGGTCTCTTGGAACAATAATCCCAACTACACCGCCGAACTCAAGGACGGATCCTATCGCATCGCGAACGTTCCCATGAGCGTATCGGCAACGGGTTACAGCGGCTACTACGATGGTGAGGCACATGGCATTACCGTCGACGTGACCGAAGACGATGGCAACCTGTCGGATATTACCGTCTGGTACGCAGAGGAACCGTTCACCGTGTTCGACTATCAGAGCCTTGCCTCGACTGAGCCTGTCACTCGCGTTGATGCGGGTACTACGACGGTGTACTTCCTCGTACTCCACAAGTCTGGCGAGGGCGTGACGGGAAGCAAGGACATAATCATTGCGAAGGCCCCCGCGCCGCCCATAGATGATGTCGATCATCCCGTCGCGATTGAGGGGCTCGTTGATACCGATGCCGATCAGGAGCTGGTAAGGGCTCCCGAATACCTCACGACTCTTGGGTTCGATCACATCGAGTACAGCGTGGGCTACAAAGACTCGTGGTCCGATTGGTCTTCGAGCATTCCGACAGGGAATGATGTTGGCGTCTATGCGGTGCGTTATCGATATGTTGGAGACGAGAACCATGAAGGCTGCGAGGGGGGAGTGCTGTACGTGTCCATAGATCCCACTGGCGGTGCGTCTGGCGGCGACCCCGAACCGGAGCCCCAGCCTGTCCCCCAGCCCGCTCCCGAGGAGAACCCAAGCCAGGACTCTGCTTCCGGCCAGAATGAGCAGCCCGCGGCCAATCAGAGCGCCAACAAGACGACTGCGAAGTCAACGGGATCTACTGCTACAAAGACCGCGAGCAAGCTTCCTGACACGGGCGATGACACGTGGCCGTACAGCCCCTTTGTCGCCGGCCTTGGCCTGGCTCTCGTTGCCGGCGGTATCGTGCGCAGGAGGCTTGCGTAGAAGATCGAGCCGCGTGCATTGGGGACAGGCACCAGTGCACGCGGCCGTGCATTGGGGACAGGCACCAGCGCACGCCCGGGGCATCGCGCCGCAACCGTAACGTGGTGAAGTGCATCACGTTGTGAAGGATTCGTGGTATGGATACGCCCGGCTGGGTGGATTAGATTGACAAGATTCTCCCAAGGGCGTATATTTCCCTTCGCTTGCAGGGGACAGCCTCTTGCGGGCGGCTTGAAAACGGAATGGGGATGTGGCACAGCGGCAACTGCGGCGGACTGTAAATCCGCTCCCTCTGGGTTCCCTGGTTCGAGTCCAGGCATCCCCACCATTCCTCGCCCGTGTAGCTCAGTCGGTAGAGCACCTCGTTGGTAACGAGGAGGCCACCGGTTCAAGTCCGGTCGCGGGCTCCATTTT
>JAGAVX010000102.1 GCA_017941705.1 Atopobiaceae bacterium | reverse complement strand
TCTGCGAGGTCACCGAAGGCGCCCCAACGGACATGTCGGCGTCCCGTCCGCCAGATCTGCATTGCATTCACAAGCATTCGATATGAGGCCTGAAAACGCAACAACTAGAAGATAGGAGGTGGAGATGTACCGAGATAGCAAAACAGGCCAGAGACGATACTCTGACCTGCGGATTCTTGGTAGCCCGTACCAGATTCGAACTGGTGATCTCCGCCTTGAGAGGGCGGCGTCCTAAACCGCTAGACGAACGGGCCATATGTAGGAAGAAGAATGGCTGGGACTGAGAGAATCGAACTCCCACTGACGGAACCAGAATCCGTTGTCCTACCGTTAGACGAAGTCCCAATGCTTTGTGCAACATCCTTCAACGCGAGAAATAACTATACGTGAAATGATTTGATAACGCAAGCCCCGATTTTGGCTTTTTTGTCGCTCCACAAATGTACCGCCTCCGACTGCGGTACGGAAGACACGCCCCAAACCAACAGAACTGCGATCCGGGGGACACGCCCCAAAGCCACACAGAGCAGGCGATCAAGAATTGAATCTCTTAATATGTCCCGGTGTGGATTAGGACTTGGCCCCTGGACCACGCTCGATTGCATCTATTCGTTTGTTTATGCGGGAATGTCAACATTCTCACAGGTGGCCTTACGCCGTCTCTCAGATTTGCATATAACAAATGAGACTTGTAATACCTATCAATAGAAAGTGTCGCTTTCACGTAAGTAGCTGCTCAAAATGCTGCTACACTCGAGACATCAAATATTTCATGTGTGTTACACACATTACGCAAGGAGGCAGTCATGGTCGTTCTCACATTCATCGCCAGCGTCGTTCTAACCGGTATTGTGGCATCCTTCGTGCAGGTTGACACCAACACCTCCCAGTCCGATCAGCCCGATTACCATTACGTTCCCTTCGCGGGCGACGCCTTTGGCGCATAGGCACGCGCCTCATACACGCAAGTCCAAAAAGGAGCCCCGAGGGGCTCCTTTGCTATGTGTCAGCACTACGCCTATGGCCGACAACCATTCACCGTGGGACACTAGCCAATTTCGAGCGCAGAGCGCATGACCTCGGTGATCAGATCATCCCGCGTGTTCTCGATCTCGCCGTCGATGACCGCCTGCAACAACTGCGAGAGCACCATGCCCACCATGGGGCCAGGCTCGATTCCCAGTATCTCGATCACATCGTTTCCGCCTATCGCAAGGTCGGACACGCGGATGGTCGTCCCGCGCCGCTCCTCCGCAGTAAGGATGCGATCCATCTCGTCAAGCTCGACCGCGTACCATGCGCACTTGGGGACCTTGCTCACGGCGTCCGCCCGCTTGAGGTCCATCAGCTCGTGTGCCAGGGGCATCGCCTTTCCCGGGAACGCCTCCTCCAGAATGGAGAGCGTGCGGCGCATGGAGCGCTGCGTGGGACGAATGATGTGGTCATGGTAGTGAACGAGAGCCCTGCTGCCGCGCACCATGTCACCAGGAAGCCCCAGACGCTTCATGATGCGCTCGGCCATGATGGCACCAAGGACCGGGTGCCCATAGAAATGACCCACCCCATGCTCATCGATTGACAACGTCGCAGGCTTTCCGATGTCGTGAAGCAGAGCCGCCCAGCGCAGTCGCAACGATGCAACGCCCGCGGTAAAGGCTTCGATGGCGTTGCACACGTGAGCCGTATGCTCGAGCACGTCATAGGCATGCCAGGAGCTCAGCTGGTCAAAGCCACGCATGTCCGAAATCTCGGGGATGGCGGCACAGATGACATCGGTCTCGTGCATGAGTGCCCAACCGATGCGTCCCGACTGGAGGATGCCGCTCATCTCCTGGCCTATGCGCTCCTGAGCGATGTCCTCGAGCCCTGGGGCCATCTCGACAAGGGCGCGGTGCGTCTCCTCCTCCACCTCAAACCCCATCCGGCAGGCAAACCGCACCGCACGAAGCACACGCAGGGCATCCTCGGCAAAACGCTCCCGGGGGTCCCCAACGGCTCGCACGACACCGCGAACCAGGTCTCCCCTGCCGTCGTAGGGGTCAAGGAGACCCCTTGTCGGGTGATATGCCATCGCATTGATCGTGAAGTCGCGACGCGCAAGGTCATCCTGCACATTGCGCACGAATTCGACTGCGTCCGGATGACGATGGTCGGTGTATGCGCCCTCAACGCGATAGGTCGTAATCTCGACTGCATGGCCATCAGACACCACTGTGATCGTGCCATGGGCGGTGCCTGTCTCATGCACCTTGAGGCCGGCCTCACGCAGGACGCGCGCTCCGTCCTGCCAGAGGGCGGAGGTCGTGATGTCCACATCGTGGCAAGGCGCACCCAGCAGGGCATCCCGGACCCATCCGCCAACGATCCACGCCTCGTATCCCGCCCCCTCAAGCACCTGGAGAACACGCACCGCATAGGTTGGGGGTTCGTACGCCACGTCTTGGAAAACTCGTCGTGTCATATGGGGCTCCTCGCATCGTGAGCTCGCCGAAATCAGCCACGCAAACAATTGCATCAAAGTATACCTTTGTCGGGCAACTATGAAACGCTGACTCATGCTATGCTCGATGCCGACTTACCGCCGGAGGCATTCTGGCAACCACAGAGAAGGAGCTTTTGAAATGGACGAGACGACTTGCATCACTGCCGCAGACCTCAAGCATGCCCGTTCGCAGTTCACGGCGGACCGGGCGGCGCAGATCGCAAAGAATGCGGTCAGCTCCGTGGGCCTTCGGGCTGCCGCGCGCGTGCCCGAGGCCGTCGGCAATAACTCGCTCGACTTTGACGTCGAGGTCACGCAGGGCGATCGCTGCGACCAGCAGAGGTCGGGACGCTGCTGGATGTTCGCAAGCCTCAACACGATGCGCTTCCGCACCATCAAGAAGTACAACCTCAAGAACTTCGAGTTCTCACAGGCCTACCCCCTGTTCTTTGACAAGCTCGAGAAGAGCAACTGGTTCTTGGGGAACATCATCGACACGCTGGACGAGCCTCTCGACGGGCGCCTGGTGAGCTATCTGCTCTCCGACCCCATCGGCGACGGCGGCCAATGGGACATGTTCCGGAGTCTCGTGAAGAAGTACGGTGTCGTCCCCAAGGAGGCCATGCCCGAGACCGCCAACTCGCGCAACACCCGCGACATGGACAAGTATCTGACGCGCCATCTGCGCGGCTGTGCCAAGCTTCTGCGCGAGTCGTATGAGGCGGGCGTCAGCCCTGACAGCCTCCAGAAGATGCGCAAGGTGATGATGGACGAGGTATGGCGTTTCCTTGCCACGTGCCTCGGCATGCCACCCGAGAGCTTTGACGTACGCCTGCGCAACAAGGACAACGAGGTCGTGCTTTCGGGCACCTTCACACCCCAGGAGTTCTTCGACGTGACGGTGGGGATGAATCTTGACGACTACGTCTCGCTGATCAGTGCGCCTACCGCCGACAAGCCCTTTGGCAAGATGTTCACGGTGGACCGTCTGGGCAACGTCGAGGAGGACGGCACGGTCAGGTACCTCAACCTGCCTCCCGAGGAACTCAAGCGCGTTGCCATCGCGCAGCTCCGCGACGACCTGCCCGTCTGGTTTGGCTGCGATGTCGACCAATGCTATCTGCGCGACGAGGGCATCATGGACACGGCTGCCGTCGACATTGACAGTCTCATGGGATTCCCCGTCGAGGCCTCGCTCAACAAGGCCGAGCGCCTGGACTACGGTGAGTCGCTCATGACCCACGCCATGGTGATCGAGGGAGTGCGCCTCGACAACGAGGGAAAGCCGACACTCTGGAAGGTCGAGAACAGCTGGGGCAAAGAGCATGGGCGCAACGGCTTTGACACCCTGTCCGACCCTTGGTTTGACGAGTACGTCTACCAGGTGGTCGTCGACAAGAAGTACCTGACCGGCGAGCAGCAGGCGACCCTGCACGAGAAGCCCATCGTGCTCGCACCCTGGGATCCCATGGGCTCGCTTGCCCGCACCTGCTAGGTCAGAATCGCATAGCTGAGCCAAGACGGGCTTCCGTGGCAGAACGAATCGCCATGGGAGCCCGTCTTTCATGAACTAGCCATCCAAATGGGATTGCCTTGTTGACCTCGCCCGACAGACCCTGCGGCTAGAACTCGGCAAAGACCGGTTCCGACACAAGGCAGACGTCCTCGCCAGACATGAGCTCGGTCATCGCGGCGACAAAACGCACCTCGTGCCCCGCAAGAAACGCGCAGGTAAGCTGGACATCCTCGGCAAACACCGAGTCCTTGATCTTGCCTCCGCAATCTGCCACCAGACGCTCAGCGCGCCCATAGGCGCCGTAGGGCATCACGCAGGTCACGCGCGTCACCTGCGTCATGGTAACGAGAAGGCCCTCCGCCCCTGCGGCCGCCACCGCCTCTTGCGTCGCAGCGGTATAGGCACGCACGAGACCGCCCGGGCCCAGGAGCGTCCCGCCAAAGTAGCGGGTCACCACACAACAGACGTCCGCCAGGCCAGCCCCGCGCAGCACCTCAAGCGTCGGCATCCCGCTCGTGCGCTGCGGCTCGCCATCGTCGGAGCAGCGCTCCCGTCCATCGGACAGGATCCAGGCAGGCACATTGTGACGCGCGTCGTGATGGCGGGCCCTCACCTCGGCGATGAACTCGTCGGCCTCACGCTCCGAAGACACGTGCCTCAGCTGCGCGATGAACCTGCTGCGCCGGTCGGTGAACTCTCCGGTCGCCTCGACTCCTGCAGAAAGGGTCCTGTACCCAGCCTGGTCCGCCACGCTACACCGACATCCTCATCAGGACCTCGAGTGCCGATGCGGCCTGCCGCTCGTCTGCCCCCTCGCACGAGACGCACAGCCCCTCGCCCCTCTTGGCATGCAGCATGAGCAGCGAGGAGATGCTCTTGGCGTCGGCTATGCCACTCTCGTTGCGAACGGTGATATTGCTCTTCCATTTGGCAGCCTCACGAGAGACGACCACGCACGAGCGAGCGTGAAGCCCTTCGGCATCGCGAATGACATGTGCAAAAGACTCCATGCTAAAGCCACCGTTCCACTACGCATCCGCCCGAGCGGCTGCAATGTCAAATGTCATGACCGTTTGACCCGCTTCTACCGCACCGGGCTTGGCAACCACCGGTGCGGGAGAGCCATCGGCGTTGGTTACAACACTGATAACGACGTCACTATAGCCAGCGTCCGCGATCTTGTCGAGATTCATTACCATGAGCGGTTCGCCAGCGGCGACGTGCTGGCCCTCACCCACGAACCCATAGAAGCCATCACCGCGCATGTTGACCGTGTCGACACCCACGTGAATGAGAACGTCAAGCCCATCGTCCGACCTGAGCCCGAGCGCATGCAGCGTGTTGGTGGTAAGCGAGACCGTGCCGTCGACAGGAGCATACACGACACCCGCGCTGGGCCTGATGCCCACGCATGGGCCCATCACGCCAGCTGCGAACACTGGGTCGGGCAGGTCTTCCATCGCGATGAGCTGCCCCGCCGTTGCGGCATGCACGACACCCGCCACGTGCTCGACTGCTATGGGCTCGGGCCTATCGGGCGTAGGCTCCGGGCCCTCGACCTTGCCAAACAGCAGATCCATCAATCCCATGAGACGACCAGCTCCCGCCTACTGCGCGCTGGCGTTCTCGAAGTCGACGATGCGCACGTTGTACGAGTCGACGTCGAGCATCCAGCCATCCACACCGCGCGAGGTGTCGCACAGGCAGTCGCGGCCATCCGTGTCGGTAACGTACACGATGCCATGGTCGCCCCAGCCGCCGCTCTGAAGCTCGACCTCGACGCCTTCCGCGACCGCATCGGTGTAGCCGAGGTAGCGCAGGCAGTACGAGAGGAATGCGGCGAACTCATAGCAGTTGCCCGAGCAGTCGTGCTCGTAGTACTTGCGCGCATACTCCGTTCGCCAGTCCTTGCCCGAGGGATGCTGCGCATCGTCGCGCTCCACGTACTCGGACCAGGCGATGCTCTTGTACACCTCGAGGGCGGCCGTCGCCTGGTCCTGGCCGGACGTCGCGATGCCGTCGCAGAACTCCTTGACCTCCTTGTCGAGGGTCTCGTCGCCCGTGGTGAACTTGCCCGAGGAGAGCCAGCTGTCCTCGACGCCCTTGTTGGCCACCTGCTCGGCCGCCGCTTGGGCGGTCTTCAGCTCGTTGTTGAGGCGTGAGACCTCCTTGGAGAGGGTTGTGGCCTCCTCCTTTGCCTCCTTGGCGGACTCGTTCGCCGCGTCGATCTTGGGTTGCATGGCACAGCGCGTCGCAAAGACGGAGACACCCACGCTCAGGAGCACCGAAAGCAGCGTCATCACCAGCGGAAGGCGCATGCCAAGCAGCAAGGTCTGCGTATTGCGCCGACGTCCCCTGTCCACCTGGCGGGCATCGCGGGGCCGACCCGATGACGAGCGTCTGCGCGCGTCCCCGCCTCTCCCCCGGCTACCCGAGCGATTGCCCGACGCACGGCTGTCCCTCATCCCGCGCTCGTCGTAGCGCGGCCGTGAGGAACCTCGCGCGTCCCTGCCGCTGGCATATGCCCTTGTTCGCGTTCTCTCACTCATGCAAAGAACCTCATAGCTAGAACTGGTTGTAGATGAATTCAGCCGACGCACCAAAGCCCGAGTACGTCACAAAGAGATAGATGCCCACAAGCGTCAGCGCGACCGAGCTCCCCACGATCCAGCAGGATGCCGCCGGGTGGGCGGCGAGCCACTCGTCGTAACGCGCGCGCATCGTCTTGCGTCTCTTACGCGCCATACGCCGCATCTCCCATCGCAAACTCGTAGATTGCCCGCTCCGCGTCAATCCAGCCCGTCCAGCCAAAGTGCACGATGTCGAACAGGAAGTACTTCTCGTATTCCCGGTCCGAGAAGTCCGCCAGCTTGGCCGTCGGATGAGCGGCCACGACGTCACGCATGCGCTGGTAAGCTGCCGCACGCGTCTGCGCCGTAATGCCAATGTGGTCGTAGTACGGGCCCATCGTGGGCTCGATCACCACCAACGGCTCGACTCCGCACGCATCGCACACGTCGAGGAAGCAGTCGAGGTCGTCGTATTCCGGCGTATTGGTGTACGTCTCTTCCTTGCGAGCGTCTTTGAGGCCGTCAAGCGCTGGCTCGAGCTGCTTGGTGAAGAACTCGTCCTCGGCACCCCAGTCGTTAGTCGTGCTCATCTGGAGCGCGGTCGACATGGCCTCAGCACGCAGCGCCTCCCAGTTGGGCTGCTCGACCGCACCACTCGCCAGGGGAATGCCCCTCTTGCGCACGTCAATGAGCTGGCTGCGCAGGCGGAGGTCGCCCATCGCGTCAAACACCGCTCCATCGATCTGCTCCAAGGGATTCTGGGGCATCCCGGCGCGCAGAGTCGTCAGGTCGACACCCTGCTCCCCAAGGCGTCTGCGCACGTAATCACGCGTTTCGGCAGGGATTGCCTCGTTGTCGCAGAATGCTCGGTAGAGCGGGTACGAGAACCGTTCGCCAAAGGTGGCGTTGTCGAGCCCGCCGTCGGTAAACTGCCCAAGGCCCACGATGAGCACGACCTTGTTGCGCGGCAGGCCGCCGTCGGCAAGCGCCCCGAGCGCCATGGAATGCCATAGGCACTGGTCAAAGGCCTCGCCCACCAGCATCGGGTGGACGCCGTAGTTGTGGGTGCCAAAGACTTCTGCGGGAATCTGCGGCACCGTGCGCGCCGGAGTCGAAAACTCCGACGACCCCAGCATGAGAAGCGAGTCCCCGCGCAGGTTTGCCCGGACGAACGACACGCTCGACGACTTTGCGCCGGAGTACACATAGCCGCAGTCAACCGCCTCGTCGCGCACGTCCTGGGCGGGAAGCACGACGAACGAGAGGCACACCACCAGCACGGCCACGGCAATGCCGGCAAGCATCGCCGCCAGCCTTCTTTTGAGCATACGTGAATCCACGAAGACCTCTACAGACGCTCTTTGACGCGCGCGATGATCTTGTTGACAGTGTTCATCTCGTCACGCTCGAGCTCGGTGGGGGCAATCGAGACGCCAAACTCCTCCTTGAGGGCAACGAGCAGCTCGATTGCCGCCATGGAGTCGAGGATTCGCTCCTCGAACAGATCGAGGTCGCGCTCCTCGGCAACCTCGTCCTCGCCGGAGATGTCGGCCACGAGCTCTACGATCTTCTCATCCAAATCGCTCATCATCACTCCTTACGCATGCTGGCTAACCCAGCAACGGACTTACGACATAGCCACCAAACAGTGCAAAGCCAAAGAACACCGCCACCATGGTGAGGACCCACGACACGGCCTGGAACCAGCCCTCGCGGCGATGCTTCTTGTAGAACTTGGACGTCTGCTGGAAGTAGTGGCAGCCAGCCAGCAGAATGCCGTGATACAGGCCATAGACGACGTAGTCGGGCGTTATCCCGTGCCAGACGCCCATGAGCATCATGTTAAGCATGAATCCCACGCAGGCAGTGATGTGGCGCGAAGGAAAGAGCTTCCGCGCAATGGCGAACTGCGAGAAGCGCATGAAAACGAAGTCGCGCAGCCAAGTGGAAAGCGACATGTGCCAGCGGTCCCAGAACTGCTTGATGTCGGTTGCCACGAAGGGCATATGAAAGTTGCGCGGCACCTCGATGCCCATCGTGAGGCCAAGTCCCATGGCCATATCGGAATAACCCGCAAAGTCAAAGAACAGGTCCAGCCCGTAGAAGAAGACCGTCGCCAGCCACCCGATGGCGGACGACCCGACCGCGCTGGGCACGAACCACATGGCCCACTGGGCAAGCGCGGATCCCACGAACTTGTACGCCGCGCCCATCACGAACCACCCGATGCCACGATAGAGCCGGTCGAGGTACACGTCGCGTTCGGGTGTGGCACGGACATCGTTTACAAACGGCCTGCTCCGCATGATCGGGCCGGACGTGAACGTCGGGAAGAAGCTCAGGAAATAGAGGTACTCGAAGGCGTTCATGTCGGTAATGAGGCCGTCGCGTGTCTCGATGAGCACCTGCACGGCCTTGAAGGTGATGTACGAGATGCCAAGGAACCCCAGGAAATCAGGGTTGAAGACGACACCGACCTTGTAGATGGCAAGCGGGGCTATCTGCAGCGCCAGGGCAACGCGGTACAGGCTTACGGCACGAGGGTCCTTGCGCTCGAACAGCCCCCGCACCCATCGGTACAGCAAGAGCGAGCCGACGAGATAGCAGGCGGCATATGCCAGCGATGCCGGCGAGCGAAAGAACAGCAGCAGAAGCATCGCCAGCGACGCCACACACCCATAGCGGGCCAGCGGACGCTCGGCGATGCCCATTGCAGCCGCTATCGCGACGATCGGCACCACAAGTACGAAGAATGCTGGTTCGGCAAAGAAGTCCACGGCGCCACCTAGATGCCGACAATGCTCGCCAAGGCCTTGCGATCCGCCTTACCGTTGGAGTTGAGCGGAATCTCGTCAAGGTACTTGAAGGAGCTGGGGATCATGTACGACGGCAGGTAGTCGCGCACGAGGGCCTTGATCTGCTTGGTGAGCTTGAGGCCACGCACCTCGGCCTGCTCGGACGGCACCACGCAGGCAGTCAGGTGGTGAATCGAACCATTGCGCCACACGGGCAGGACGCACGCCATGTGCACCAAAGGCACCGCACAGAGCGATGACTCGATGTCGCCAAGCTCGATGCGATAGCCATGAAGCTTGATCTGCAGGTCGAGACGCCCGTGGAAGTAGTAGAGGCCATCGGGGGCAAGCGTCACCTCGTCCCCCGTGCGATACGAGCGCCTCCCCTGCGTCACCTCTTCCGGACATGCATGGAACGAGACCTCGGTCAGGTCGGGGCGACCGTAGTAGCCCTTGGCAACGGTCTCGCCCACGATGAAGAGCTCGCCCGGCTCGCCAACCGGCTTGCGCTCGAGCGTCTCGGGATCGAGAACCACCAGGTCGGACCACTTCTTGGCATAGCCGATGGGCAGCGCGAGGTCGTTGGAGAGCATCTCGTCCGTAATCTCGCAGAGGGTGACGAGGTCCGTCGACTCGGTGGGGCCGTAGCCGTTGTACACGTGGAGCCCAGGGAAGCGGCGCTTTGCCTCGCGGACCGTGGCCGGACGCAGTGTCTCACCGGCGAGCAGCATCCTGCGCAGATGAGGCAGCAGCTTTGCGTCAAACCTCTCGTCAGCAAGGCACTGCTCGACGAACGAAGGGGTCGATACCCAGTCGGTGACCTCGACGTTCTCCAGAGCCTCGAAGGTGAGCGCGAGGCTCGTGTCTGCCTCCGCCTCGAGGGCATAGGTCGTGTCGCCGCGAGTCGAGCCGCAGACCATGTCGGTGATGCTGACGTCAAACGAGTACGGCGTGCGGTTGAACCATGTGCGGACGCCGTCCTCGGGGAAGGCGTAATCCTCCATCATCCAGCGCGAGAACTCGTCCACGCACTCGGTCATTACCTCGACGCCCTTGGGGGCGCCCGTCGAACCGGAGGTGAACAGGATGTAGAAGGTGTCGTACTTCTGCTTGCCGGGCAGCTGGGCGATGGCCTCGTCATCGGGCAGAAGCGCATAGGCATTCTCGAGATCCTTCGTCTTCAGGACACGAGGGAATCCCTCTCCCGCAATGGAGCCCCAGTCGAGCACGTCATTGCTCGTGTCGATGACAAGGGTCTCCCCCACCTGCTCGATGATGCTTGCCACACGATCGGCAGGATAGACCGTATCGACCGGGGCATAGGGGTGGCCCGACTTTGCGCAGGCGAAGATGCTCACCAGCATGTTGGGGGACTTATGGCCATAGAGCACGACGGGAACTCCCGCCGCGAGGTTGGCCGAGTCGGCAAGCCAGCAGGCAAGCGCGTTGGAGCGGTCGCTCAGCCGACGGTATGTGAGCTGTTCGCCAGCGCTATTGGCAAACACGATGCGGTCGGGAACAAGCCGAGCCTGCTGCTCGACCGCATCGACAAACGTGGATCCAAACAAGGGTAGTCCTTACTCGTTGACGACGGGCATGTCTTCGCCGTAGCAGTTGTCCTGCTCGTCCTTGGAGCCGCCGCAACCAACAAGAGTCATCGAGCCCATGAGCAGCGCAAAGGCAAGCAGCAGGGTCATGAGCGTGTGCATGGTATCGTTCAGGTTGAACGTCTTGGCGTTGGTGTTCATTTCTTCTCCCGTTCTGCACCAGGCGTCATATGTCAGCCGATGCGCAAGGACGCATCGATCGTCTTTGGGTAGTACCGTACCATGGTAACGAATCAATGACGCGCTGCGTACGAACGAGATGTAAAACCTCAGTATGCCTGCATCTCTCCGTAGTAGAGACCGCCCTTCGACTCGAAGTCCTCCGTGAGAAACGATGGGGGCGCTCCCTAGCTTTCGTCTTTGCTTATCGACGCATAGTCCAGCCACTTCAATACATGTTGGATGTACTCATCCCAGAAGTACCAGTCGTGGACGCCTTCGCCCTCTTCGTACGTGACGTCAGCACCAGCCTCCGTCAGTGCCTTTGCTATGGAGCGGTTTGCCTCGAGAAGCACATCCTGCAGCCCGCATGCTATGTAGAACGACGGGAACTGCTTGGTCGGATCCTGCTTGATGGCATCCATCAGGAAACGAGGGTTTCTGTCCGTATTTCGCGTCTCTTCGAGATCACCGAAGTTCCTGACCTCGCCGATGGTATTGCCCTCGGACTCCACCCATTCGACGGGATACTCGTAAAAGTGGAGGGCCCCAGAGAGTATCGCAGCCTTCCCAAAGGTGTCACAGTATTTGAGAGCGTTTCTGCAGGTACCGAAACCACCCATGGACAGCCCACCGATGTAGGTGTTCTCGCGCTCATGCGAGAGCGGGAACAGCTCGCGCGTCACGTCGACAAGCTCATGGCCGACATATTCGCCAAAGTCCCCCAGACAGCCATCCTTTACGAGGATGTCCATGTAAAAGGAGTTCTCACCAGAGGGCATGACGACCGCGAGGCCGCTCTCCTCTGCCCACAGGCGAATCCTGGTGTAGTCGAGCCACCCGTTGTAGTTGTCCGTGAGGCCATGGAGCAGATACAGCGTAGGATAGGGACCCCTGAACTTCTCGACGGGAAGGATGACGTTCAGCGAGACCGTCCTCTTAAGTGCCTTGGACTTGAACTCCATTTGCAACAATGCCATAGGTTGACCCCTCCCTCAAAAGATATGCATGGCCGTGCGTCTCGATAGCGGAAACCAAGCATGTGTCTGAATTCTTCCAGACGCATAAGTGAGGTCGAAACGCACGGTCTAGTATAGGTTGATTTGCTCACAATCCTGCAGGTGAATAACCCCATGCGAAAAGGCATCGACTTGAGAGAGAGCTTGCCTGATAAGAATGGGGACCATGCCTGCTATACTTTTCAGACGTAGGCCTCGGCCCATAATAGTGCGAAAGCCCCAAACATGAGTAGGCCCAACAACGTAGAGGAGGCAGCATGGATCTTGACAACTTGAGCGACGAGCTGAAAGAAAAGCTGGAAGCAGTCGAGACGCACGAGGAACTCGCTGCAATTGCCGAGGAGAACGGCTTCGAACTGAGCGATGACGTGCTAGAGGATGTCGCCGGCGGTGGTGGCTGGCGCGTAGTCGTAACAAACGGTGATTCTTGCGGACGCGTAACCCTCCGCTTGTACTGCAGGAAGTATGATCCCGAGAATCGCGGTTAAGCACAGCGATCCACGTCCTAGGATCAAAGGCTGCAGGAGACTCCCCCTTTGGTAGAGAAGACCGCCTGACGGCGGTCTTCTTTTTTGCCTATATGGTCAAATCAACTGCAAGGCTAGCTTAGACACCCAGCTCCCAATGAGGGCACTGCTTATAATCGGGAACGGGAACCCAATCATCACCGCCGGAAATGGCGTCAAGCTGCTCGGCGCTGAGCTCAATGCCCTCGTCCTTTGCGAGCGCAATCAGCTCCTCGGGAGTCTTGCATTCAGCGGCCTTGGCCTTTTGCTCTTCTGTAAGCTCGTTGTACTTCATGATTCACTTCCCTCTTGAGTAACTTGATGCCTCAATCAATCGCACATTGCATTATTGCAGTTAATTGGTGGCAAGGTCAACTGCAAGAACGCCTCCAAATGGCGCGCGATTCATAGAAGGGGCCGTTGTATTCTCGACTGCACGGTTTGCACCGCTTTCGTGCCAGCCAGTGAACACAACGGCCCCAATACTAGCGTTATCGCAGGTCAGAACTTAGTCCAGGTCCTCGCCGTTGCTCTTGATGACCTTCTGGTAGTAGAAGAACGAGTCCTTGCGGGCACGATGCAGGTCGCCCGTGCCATCGTCGTGCTTGTCGACGTAGATGAAGCCGTAGCGCTTGCGCATCTCGCCGGTGCCCGCGGACACAACGTCAATCGGGCCCCACCAGGTGTAGCCGATGAGGTCAACGCCATCGTCGATGGCCTCGCCCATGCAAGCGATATGCTTCTTGAGGTACTCGATGCGATACGGGTCATGGATGCGCTCGACGCCGTCCTCGATGACGACCTCGTCGAAGGCGCCCATGCCGTTCTCGACGACCATCAGAGGAATCTCGTAGCGATCGTAGATCTCGTTGAGGGCAAAGCGCAGGCCCTGCGGGTCGATCTGCCAACCCCAGTCGGTGGCCTCGAGGTACGGGTTCTTGCCGCCCATGGACATGTTGCCAGCGGTGGTCTCGGCGCCCTCGTGGGTGGTCACGGTGTTGGACATGTAGTAGCTGAAGCTGTAGAAGTCGATCTTGCCAGCTGCCAGCAGTTCCTCGTCGCCCGGCTGGATGTCGGGGGCGGCGCCCCACTCCTCCCAGAGCTTCTTGGCATAACGCGGATACTTGCCGCGAGCCTGGACGTCGGAGGCGTACCAGTTGCTCATGCGCATGTTCTTCTGGTTGGCCAGCTCGTCGGCCGGATCGCAGGTCAGCGGGTAGGTCAGGATGAAGCAGTCCATGTTGCCCATCTTGACGTCGGGGTAGTTCTCATGGACGTACTTGATGGTCTTGGCGGCTGCCACAAACTGGTAGTGCAGGGCGTTGACGCGATCCTGGGCCTCGGTCTTGATGGCCGAGTTCGGGCCGGTGAAGCCCTTGAGCATGCTCGTGGAGAGCATGGTGCCCATGTCAGACCAGCCGAGGTTGTTCTCGTTGAAGGTCAGCCAGTACTTGACGCGGTCGTGATAGCGGTCGATGACGGTCTTCGCATAGTTGAAGAAGATGTCGATGAGCTCGCGGCTCGCCCAGCCGTTGAAGCGCTCGACCAGCGAGTATGGAATCTCATAGTGCGACAGCGTCACGAGCGGCTGGATGCCATGCTCGACGCAGCAGTCAAAGACCTTGTCGTAGAACTCGAGGCCCTTCTCCAAGGGCTCGCCGTCACCATTGGCAAAGACACGGCTCCAGTTGATGGACATGCGGAACACGTTCCAGCCCATCTCGGCGAAGAGGGCGATGTCCTCCTCGTAGTGATGATAGAAGTCGGTTGCCTCCCAGCTGGGGTACAGCGCATCGGGATCGAAGACCTCGTCTATTTGGCGGGGAATACCATGAATGCCGTCGCCTCCACGCAGATGGTCGTCGATTGAGGCACCCTTGCCGTCAACGTCCCAAGCGCCCTCGTACTGGTTCGCTGCGGTCGCGCCACCCCACAAAAAGCCCTTCGGAAATGCCATAGCGTCCTCCTTCTCCCTCGTGCGGTATACTCCGTGCCTCATGCACATGAGTTCACCTTTACTTTACGGTGTGGAATCCTTCCCACACAGGCACAGCTCGGCTGTTGGGATATGACGTAAGGCAAACGGCCAGCCACAGTGCGCACAGGCTGGCTGTTCTCGATGCTTTGTTGAAGTTCGTCGCCTATCCCAGATCTTCGACTCCGTCAGCGCTCACACGAGCAATGAAGTGCGGCGTCGGATCGGGCTTCTCGGCACCGAGCGTATACGCCTCGCGCAGCTGCTCCTCCGCATCTGGAATCGTCTTCTCACTGGAGGTATAGAGCGTCGCAATTAGGTCGCCTGGCTCGACGAAGTCACCCTTCTTCACCGCCAGCATGATGCCCGCGCTCGGATCAATGTCGTCCTCGATCTTCTCACGCCCGGCACCAAGGGTTGCTGACGCCATGCCCACAGCCTCCGCATCGATGCCTACCACGTACCCCGAGCCCTTCGCCCGGACCTCGTGGACCGCAGAAGCTTGTTTGAATCGCGCATAGTCGGCAAGTGCCAGCGGGTCTCCGCCTTGTGCCTCGACCATCTCGCAAAGCTTTGCGAAGCCCCGGCCGTTGGCGATCTGCCCACGCACGAGGGCGCGGCACTCACTGAGGTCTCCCCTCTCCGCCAGCACGAGCATGTTGGCTGCCAGCTCGACGCAGGTCTCGGCTATGTCCTCAGGCGCCGTACCCTTGAGCACGTCGCAGGCTTCCATCACCTCAAGCGAGTTTCCCACAGCACGTCCCAACGGTTGGTCCATGTCGGTGATGAGGGCGACGGTACGCCTACCAACATGCTCGCCAATGCCCACCATCGACACCGCGAGCTCGATTGCCCGCTCGCGTGTCTTCATGAAGGCCCCGCTGCCGCACTTCACGTCAAGCAGAATCGCATCGGCACCCGCCGCCATCTTCTTGCTCATGATGCTCGAGGCGATGAGTGGGATACAGTCGATCGTAGCCGTCACGTCGCGCAAGGCGTAGAGCTTCTTGTCCGCTGGTACCAGGTTGGCCGTCTGTCCCACCACGGCGCAACCGACAGTGCGAGCGATCTCCAGGAATCGTTCGCTTTCGATCTGCACCGAGAGTCCGGGAATCGACTCGAGCTTGTCGAGAGTACCTCCCGTATGCCCAAGCCCACGTCCGCTCATCTTTGGAACCGGCACGCCCAATGAGGCCACGAGCGGCACCACGGCAAGTGTGGTCTTGTCGCCCACCCCACCGGTCGAGTGCTTGTCAACCTTTATGCCGGAAATCGACGATAGGTCCACAGTGTCGCCCGAGATGGACATTTCCATCGTGAGGTTCGCCGTCTCTCGCGAGGTCATCCCACGCAGGAAGATGGCCATGGCGAGAGCCGCTGCCTGGTAGTCGGGAATGGTGCCGTCAGAATATCCCGCAACGAAGTGGTTTATCTCCTGAGGCGTGAGCACCATACCATCGCGCTTGTGCCGAATGATGTCGTACATCCTCATGGCTTACCACTTCCCGATTGCAGTCTCCGGTCGCGTTTGTTCCATCCAAAGGTGAATGAGCATCAAGGGAGGTGCGCCTAGACGGTTGTGAGATTGTCTGGCCCGAATCCCTCGGGGAGCAGCTCGCGGAGCGGATAGGTCTTGCTTGGCCTTCCCGACCTGCCCAAAATGATGCGAAACTCATTGGGATCACAGAACTCCTGCATGACTTGGCGGCAGACGCCGCAGGGGGCACAGAACTCAGGCGCAGGCTCGCCCTGTGGGCCACCGACGACCGCAATAGCCGCAAACGAACGCTGGCCGTCGTAGATAGCCTTGAAGAACGCCGTGCGCTCCGCGCAGTTAGAGGGGGTATAGGCAGCATTCTCGATATTGCACCCTTGGTAGACAGTACCATCGGAGCACAACAGCGCCGCTCCCACCGACCAGTGCGAGTAGGGTGTGTATGCATGCTCGCGCGCCTCGAAGGCAAGCTCGACCAGCTGTTCGTCTGTCACGTCCGCCACCTTTCTCTTTTGATGGCACCATCATACCTGTACCGGCGCGTTCGTGAAGCATGGATACGTCTGGTGTGCGGTAGGAGGCATGCAGCCAGTTGAGACAATCCGCCAGCAAGCTAACCGCGAGGAGGTACCCTTTTCATTGCGGATATGGCGACGTTGCGGATCGAAGCGTGTACAGATTGTCAAGCAATTGAACTACTGTGTACTTCTCAATAATCGACTCCACTTTCCTCGAAGAGTTTATCGGCAAAATTCCAGTTAGACGTTATATCAATATTTTAATTGCTAGAGGTCGAGTGAGCATCAGTACACAGTAGTTCAATTGCTTGACCGTTTCCTTACCCTCCGTCACGCAAGCATCCGATAAGGACCGCATTTGGATCAATACAGAAGGGGTCGTCACGACTGTACCTAACCAATCGCCTCATGGCAGGGCTTCCACCATGAGCCTAAGGTGGGCGGAAAGAGAAAAGCGCGCGTCGAATCGCTTCGACGCGCGCGTTGCGCTGAAGAGGGAATCCGGTTCCCAGCAAATCCTAGCGAGACCCCTTTACGTACGGCACGCCATCAGCCTTGGGAGCGACGGAGCGACCAACGAAGAGGATAAGCACGATGATCGTCATCACGTACGGCAGCATGGACAGGATCTGGCTCGGGACGACGAAGTCGCCGCCGCCAAGCATGATGACCAACGCCTGTGTGAAGCCAAACAGCAGGCAGGCGCCATAGGCGCCAAACGGAGTCCATTTGCCAAAGATGACCGCTGCCATGGCGATAAAGCCGTGGCCAGAGATTGCCGTCTGGGTGAACTGCGCAATGATGGCGATCGTCATCGAGGCGCCGCCAAAGCCGGCTAGCATGCCCGACAGCAGGACGCAGATGTATCGAACCTTGTAGACGTCGATACCCAAGGTGTCGGCAGCAGCGGGATGCTCACCCACGGCACGCACGCGCAGGCCCCACTTGGTCTTATAGAGCACGAACCACATGATGATCGTAAACAGAAGCGCGATTACTGTCGTCACATTGACGTTAAGGTTGGCAAACGGCGTTCTCGCAAGGCCAGACTCGCCGAGGATCTTGGGGAGCTTGGGGGCGATGGGGCTCATTGCCGCGCCATCAAAGAAGCGGCGGCAGGCAAAGAGGGCAAGGCCCGGGGCCAGCATGTTGATGGCCACACCCGAGATGGTCTGATCGGCTGCAAAGGAGACGGACGCCACAGCATGGAGCAGTGCGACCAAGGCTCCGCACACGCCAGCCGCCAGAAAGCCAATCCAGGGGTTGCCCGTGAAATAGCTTGCCGTTGCGGCCGCAACGGCACCGATGACCATCATGCCCTCGATACCGATGTTCGTGACGCCCGAGCGCTCCGAGATGACGCCGCCCAAGGCACCAAAGACCAGCGGGGTCGAATACATGAGGGTAATACCAATTAGCAGAATCAAGTTCCCGAACATGGCCTACGCCTCCTTTACCGCTTCTTTGAGTGCTTCCTTGGCCTTGCGCTTCTTTGCGATGGCATCGGCGATCATGCCCGTGACGCCAGGAAGCGCCGTGAAGAACACGATGGTGCCGATCATGATGCTGATGATGTCGGACGGAGCGCCCATAACCTGCTGCACCGACATGCCGCCATAGATGAGCGACGAGAACAGAATCGCCGAGGGGATGCACCCGATAGGCGCACATCCTGCAATGAACGCGACCGACATGCCGTTGAAGCCATAGCTCTCCATGGCCGCGAGCAGCGTGATCGTGTGCGGAGAGATGCCCGTGATGGTAAGCGCGCCGGCCAAGCCGCTGATGCCACCAGCGATGAGCATCGAGAGAATGATGTTGCGCTCTACCGAGATGCCCGAGAAGCGCGCGGCGTCACGGTTGAAGCCGACAGCGCGCAGCTCGTAGCCGAGCTTGGTGCGATTGAGCACGAGGCTCGCCGCGATGGCGACGACGATGGCAATGATGAAGCCGTAGTTGAGGTCGGTCTTGAGCAGGATCTCACGCAGCCAATGGATATTGGAGAGGAACTCCTTACCCGCCTCCGACTTCTTCCAATTGCCCAGGATCATGGTGTAGCTCGAGCCGTTCACCTGCAGGGCGCTCGTCGAGTTGGGTTTGTGGAAGGCGTCCGACATGACGATGAAGTTGCACAGGTAGAAGGAAATCCAGTTGCACATGATCGAGGTGATGACCTCGTGAATGCCAAACTTCGCCTTGAGCCAGCCGACGAAGGCGCCCAGCGCCGCACCACCAAGTATGCCAGCGGCGAGCACCAGAGGCACCTGCAGAGGCATCGGCAGTGCGAGCTTGACGCCCACGATGGTAGCCAGCGTCGAACCCAGGATGTATTGGCCCTCGGCACCGATGTTGAACAGGCCCGTCTTGAAGGCGAAGGCAACCGAGACACCCGTCAGCAGAATGGGCGTCGCCTTGATGAAGACGTTGGCGATGTACTTCGGCTTGCCAAACGCGCCATTGAACAGCGCCCCAAACGACCCGATTGGGTTGTAGCCTGCAGCCGCGAGGACGATTGCCGAGATCGCAAAGCCGACCAGCACGGCAATCAACGCCGCCGCAAAGCGGCTCCTCAGAAACTTCTCGAAGTTCCTCACTTTGCCTCACCTCCTGCCATGAGAAGACCAAGCTGATTCTCATCGACCGTTCCCTGGGCAAAGGTACCTGCGATCTGCCCGTGATAGATGACGGCGATGGTGTCGGATACATCCATGACCTCATCGAGCTCGAACGAGATGAGCAAGATGGCAGCCCCGCGGTCGCGCTCGGCAATGAGCGTCTTGTGCACGAACTCGATTGCGCCTACGTCCAGGCCGCGTGTGGGCTGGAAGGCGATCAGGAGGTTGGGAGACGAGGTGACCATGCGAGCAATGATAGCCTTCTGCTGGTTGCCGCCCGAGAGACCGCTCATGCGCTCATCCTCGCAGCCCGAGGGACGAATGTCGAACTCCTCGATGAGCTTGGTGGTGTAATCGTGCATCTTGTTGTAATCGAGCTTGATGCCCTCGCCAAACGTGTCCTCGGTATGACGCTCGAGCACCGAGTTCTCGCTCACGGCAAAGGGGAGCACCAGACCCCAGCGATGGCGGTCAGAGGGGATGGTCGCGATCTTGTTGAGGAAGGTCGTGCGGGGTGTGGTGTTGACGATCTCCTGGCCATTGATCTTGATGCTGCCCGACTCTGCCTTGACGATATTTGTGATGGCGTCGACCAGCTCCTGCTGACCGTTGCCGTCGATGCCGGCGATGCCCACGATCTCGCCCGCGCGGATGTCGAGGTTGAGGCCGCGCACCTGCTCGATGCCGCGATCGTCCTTGACGGTCAGGTCGCGAATCGAGAGCACCGTCTCGCCAGGATGAGCGGGAGTCTTCTCCACGGTCAGGTTGACGTTGCGGCCGACCATCTTGGAGGCAAGCTCGGTCTCGTTGGACTCCTTGACGTTGACCGTACCCATGTAGACGCCACGGCGGATGATGGAGCACTCGTCGGCGGACTGCATGATCTCGCGCAGCTTGTGGGTGATGATGATGATCGTCTTGCCCTTGGCAATCAGGTCATGCATGATCTCGATGAGCTTGTCAATCTCCTGCGGCGTCAGGACAGCCGTCGGCTCGTCCAGAATCAGTACCTCGGCGCCACGATAGAGTGCCTTAAGGATCTCGACGCGCTGCTGCATGCCAACGGTGATGTCCTCGATCTTGGCGTCTGGGTCCACGTCAAAGCCGTACTCGTCGACCAGTTCCATGACCTCTTTGCGAGCGCGGCCCATATCGAGCACGCCCGCGGCACCGCACACCTCGTCGCCGAGGATGATGTTCTCGGTCACGGTGAAGTTCTCGACCAGCATGAAGTGCTGGTGGACCATGCCGATGCCATGCTTGATCGCGTCGGTCGGACTTGTGATGTTTACCTTCTCGCCACCCATGAAGATGTCGCCCTCGTCAGCCTGGTAGAGGCCATAGAGGATGTTCATGAGCGTGGTCTTGCCGGCACCGTTCTCGCCCAGAATAGCGTGGACCGTCTGCTTCTTGACGTCTAGATCCACGTGGTCGAGGGCTGTGAAGGCACCAAAAGTCTTCAGGATGCCATGCATCTGCACCGCATACTCGGGACTTGCTTCCACGTGCCACCTCCCTTTGTTGACAGCTGCATCAAATACTATATGACACCTAAGGCATTTTTAGCGGCGGCCCCATTCTTTTTGCCATCGCTTAACGAACACGCAAGCAAAGATGGATCAACCGCATCCGCTGCGCATGTCTGCATCTAAAAAAGGAGCGCCCCAAAGGGACGCTCCTTGCACGTTCTCTCTGCCATATACCTTAGAGGGAAGCGATGTAATCCTTGAGCTCGGCCTCGGTGGAGGGAACCACGATGTCACCGGCCTTGATCTTCTCGATGACCTCGAGGGCGTCGTTGTAGACCTCGTCGGGCAGGTTGTCATGCGTGGGGGCGATGCCAATGGCATCCTCGGCAGCACCGAGGATGATGTTTTCGCCACCGGCGATGGAGCCGTCGATGATGCCGTTGGAGACGTTGATGACGGCCTCGTCAACCTTCTTGAGAGCGGAGGTGATGATGGTCTTGTAGTCGGGGAACAGGACAGCCTGGTCCTGGTCGACGCCGATGCTCCAGACGCCAGCGTCGTTGCAGGCCTCGAGCATGCCGACGCCCGTGCCACCAGCGGCGTGGTAGAGGACGTCGCAGCCGTCCTTGATCATTTTCTGGGCGATGGACTTGCCCTTGGCGGCATCACCGAAGGACTCGGCGTACTGGCCCTGATAGGTGCAGGACTTGCTCTGCTCCTTGTTGGCGTACTCGATGCCAGCGTAGAAGCCGTACTCGAACTGCTGGATGGTCTCGGAGCTCATGCCGCCGACGAAGCCGATCTTGCCGGACTCGCTCATGCGGGCAGCAATGTAACCCACGGCGAAGGAAGGCTCCTGGGCCTTGAACAGAACGCCCGTCAGGTTCTCGGCGCCGTTGTCGTTGGTGCCGTCGATGAGCGCGAACTTGATGTCGGGGTTCTGGTCGGCAGCGGTGTTGACAGCCTCTGCCATGGCAAAGCCGATGCCCCACACGAGGCTGGCGCCATCGTCGACGGCCTTATCGAGGTTGGTCATGTAGTCGGAATCCTGCTTGGACTCGATGTAGCTGACCTCCCAGCCGTTGTCAGCGTTGAGCTGCTGCATGCCTGCCCAGGCGAGCTGGTTGAACGACTGGTCGTTGACGCCACCGGTATCGGTGACCATCTCGAGCTTGACGTTGCCCTCGGCAGCGTCGCCGCCCTCTTCAGCAGCCCCACCGCCGCCACCGCAGCCAGCGAGGGCAGCAAGAGCGCCGGCACCCATGGTGGCGGCAAAGGTACGACGAGTCATCTTGGCATCGAACATACGCACTCTCCCTTTGGTATGCGTGCCTGCGGCCTTTTGCCGTAGGTCACGTACGCTCACGGGGTCTCCCCCGTCCAATCACGAGTCCGCGAACCCCATTGATTCACAAACCAGAAACACTATAGCGCTTACGCCTCGGATACCGCCACCTCAAGAGCGATTTCCATCATCTCAGTGAAGGAGTTTTGTCGCAGTTCGGCAGAAAGCTGCTTTCCGGTGACCAGATGATCGGAGACGGTCATGATGCCGAGGGCCTTCTTGCCGGCCTTCGCGGCATTGAGGTAGAGCGCGGCCGCCTCCATCTCGGTCGCGAGGACTCCCATCTCGTCCCACTCCTTGATGTAGTTGTAGGCGTTGTAGAAGATGTCAGTGGAGAGCAGGTTGCCCACGTGGTAGCGCGCGCCGCGGCGCTCGGCAGCCTCGACGGCACGGCGCAGCAGACCGAAGTCGGCGATGGGGGCAATGGTTCCCGGCAGGCCATACTGGTAGGCAAAGTTGGAGTCGGTGCAGGCACCCTGTCCAAAGACGATGTCCCTCACCTGGACGTTCTTGTTGATGCCGCCGGCGCTGCCAATGCGGATGATGGCGTTCACGCCATAGAAGTGGTAGAGCTCGTACGAGTAGATGCCGATGGAGGGCATACCCATGCCGCTGCCCATGACCGAGACGCGATGCCCCTGGTAGTAGCCAGTGAATCCCAGCATGTTGCGGACCTCATTGAAGCAGGTCACGTCCTCGAGATAGGTGTCGGCTACGACCTTGGCGCGCAGGGGGTCTCCTGGCATGAGCACGACCTTTGCGATATCGCCGAGCTCTGCATTGTTGTGAGGAGTTGGAGTGGGCATGCGTCAGTCCTTTCGAAGTGGTTGTATGAAGCAGCTGAGGGAGATTCCTATCCCTCGGCGATGATTTGCGAAAGCCTGCTGGTACCGGTGTCCAACGCGGACGCTCCAAGGTAGTCGAGCACCGTCGCCGAGAGGTCGGCAAAGGTCGGAAGGACTCCCAAGTCGACACCGGCGCGCACACGCGGTCCCGCCACGAGCCAAGGGACGTCCTCGCGGCTGTGGTCGGTCGAGGGCGTCACGGGGTCGCAGCCGTGGTCCGCTGTAATCATGAGGAGGTCGTCCTCGCGAAGCTTGTCGAGCATTGTGGGCAGCATCTCGTCAAAGTACGAGATTGCCTTGGCATAGCCATCCACGTCGTTGCGATGGCCATAGATCATGTCGGTGTCGACCAAATTGGTGTAGCAGAGGCCGTCAAAGTCGCGATCCATCCATGCGATGGTCTTGTCGATGCCGTCCGGGTTGTTGGCGGTCAGCACGTGATCGGTCGTCCCGCGACCGGCAAAGAGATCATAGATCTTGCCCACGCCCAGAACGTCGCGTCCCTCCGACTTGAGCACGTCGAGCATCGTGGTGCCAGTCGGCTCGAGCGAGTAGTCATGGCGGCGCCTCGTGCGCTTGTAGGGCCATTCGCCCTTGAACGGCCGTGCGATCACGCGCCCGACCCCATGCTCGCCCTGAAGCTGCTCGCGCGCGATGTGGCAATACTCGTAGAGCTGCTCGACCGGGACGACGTCCTCGTGTGCCGCGATCTGAAAGACGCTGTCGGCGGAGGTGTAGACGATGAGCGCGCCGGTCTCGACCATCTCGCGGCCGTAGTCCTTGATGACCTTCGTGCCCGAGTACGGAAGGTTGCAGATGACCTTGCGACCCGTAGCCTCCTCGAACGGCCTGATGACCTCGTCGGGGAAGCCCTGAGGGTAGGTCGGGAACGGCTTGGGCGAGATGACGCCGGCCATCTCCCAGTGACCCACCGTGCTGTCCTTGCCCTGGCTGGCCTCTGTAAGGCGCGCGAAGGCGCCGGTCGGCGCATCGATGGGCGCCAGGCTGTGGGCGTAGACCGACTCGAGTGCCCCGTGGATGTTGCAGAGTCCGAGCCGGGTGAGGTTGGGGATAGAGAAGTAGGAGCTGGTGGCGCAGGCGCAGAGGGTGTTGGAACCCTCGTCTCCCCAGGCGGCCGCGTCGGCAGCCTCGCCGATGCCAAAGCTGTCCAGCACGATGACAAAAACGCGCTTACTCATAGGCCCTCGTTTCCACGCAACTCAAGCATTCGCATACATAATACGCGAGGACAGTCTCGATTGCCTGTCGTATCATTCTTTTCAGTAACCCAAACGACCCCCGTGCATTGGAGACAGGCACCAATGCACACGGGCGTGCATCGGGGACAGGCACCAATGCACACGGGCGTGCATCGGGGACAGGCTTCCTCGCACGGCGGTGTTGATCCGAAGGAGGTTTTCATGCGTGACAGGCCATATGTCGTGGCCATAGGCGGAGCGAACGTGGACATAGCCGGAAGACCCAACGGACCGCTTGTCGCCAGGGACTCCAACCTCGGCTCCATCCGACTCTCGCACGGCGGAGTGGCACGCAACATCGCCCACAACCTCGCACTGCTGGGAATCGACGTCGAGCTCATCACCACCTTTGGCAGCGACGCGCTGGCGGACAGCCTCGTCGAGGGATGCACCGAGGCAGGCATCGGCATCGCGCACTCCTTTACCGTGCCGGGACACGCAACGTCCACGTACCTCTACGTCACCGACAGCCACGGGGAGATGCAGGTCGCCATCAACGACATGGCCATCCTCGACGAACTGACTGGCGAGAGGCTGGAAGCGCGCAAAGACCTGGTTAACGGAGCGTCTCTCGTGCTCGTGGACACCAACGTCCCCGCTGCCACGCTGGAATGGGTGGCCCGCAACGTATGCGCCCCCATCTTCTGCGACCCCATCTCGACCGTGAAGGCAAGGAAGCTCGGCGGCCTGCTTGGATCACTTCATACGCTCAAGCCGAACCTGCTCGAGGCCGAGGCACTCAGCGGGGAGAGAATCCACGACGGAAGCTCCCTCGACCGTGCCGCGCAGACACTCGTCTCCTCAGGGCTCGAACGCGTCTTCATCTCTCTTGGGGCAGACGGCCTCCACTGCGCGGAGCAAAGCGAGTCATGCAGGCTCCCCCTACTCCCCTGTCGCGTCGTCGACACCACAGGTGGCGGGGACGCCATGATGGCAGGTCTCATCTGGGCGCACCTGCATGACCTTGACCTCCGGCAGAGCGGCCTTGCCGGCCTGGCCGCGTCGGCCATCGCCGTGGAGAGCGACCGAACCGTGAGTGCCGCCATGAGCGAGCGTCATTTGCTCGAACGCATGTCAACGCTCAGATCATACGACGATAGCCTGTAGTTTCCGATCACGGCGCATCTGCACGACCGCAACTTTTCTACCATGTGGTTGTCATCGAAAGGAGCAACTCGTGAACACTCAGAACCTCAACCAGTACCTGGACCTTACCCCCGAAGTTGCCGAGGCGCTTGCCAACAACAAGCCCGTCATCGCACTCGAGTCCACCATCATCAGCCATGGCATGCCCTACCCACAAAATGTCGAGACCGCCCTGCACGTCGAGTCCATCGTGCGCGAGCATGGCGCCGTGCCCGCGACAGTCGCCGTCATTGGCGGGCGTCTGCGCGCCGGCCTCACGCCCGACGAGATCGACTACCTGGGACGCAAGGGACGCGAGGTCATCAAGGTGAGCCGCCGTGACTTGCCCGTGGTCGTCGCACGCGGGCTCGACGGCGCCACGACCGTCGCCTCCACCATGATCATCGCCGCGCTCGCCGGTATCGACGTGTTCGCCACCGGCGGCATCGGCGGCGTGCATCGCGGGGCAGAGACCACAATGGACATCTCCGCAGACCTCGAGGAGCTCGCCATGACCCCGGTCATGGTCGTGTGCGCCGGAGCCAAGTCCATCCTTGACCTCGGCCTCACGCTCGAGTACCTCGAGACGAAGGGTGTGCCTGTGTTGGGCTACGGCACCGACGAGCTGCCCGCCTTCTACACGCGCCAGTCGGGATTTGGCGTCGACTATCGCGTGGACACCCCCGCCGAGCTGGCGTCGATCCTGCACACCCAGCGCCAGCTGGCCTTCCCAGGCGGCATCCTGGTGACCAATCCCATCCCCGAGCAGTATTCGATGGACAAGGCGACCATCGATGCAGCCATCGCTCAGGCGCTCGACGAGTGCGAGGCAAAGGGCATCCACGGCAAGGAGACCACGCCGTTCCTGCTGGCTCGCATCGCCGAGATCACGGGCAACGACAGCCTCGACTCCAACATCCAGCTTGTCTTTAACAACGTTGCCCTTGGCGCCGAGATCGCCAAGGAACTCTGCGCACTGAGGGCATAGCAAGCGACATAAAAGGCCACAGAGGAGAGGTGAGCGCATGACACAGGAAGAGCAAAAGGCACAGGTTCCCGCACTTCCGCTCGTCCCGACTGACAAGGTGCCAGTGATTGCCGAGGCCATCCGCAAGCGCACGAGCATGCCGGCTTACCGGCTGAGAATCGAGGCTGGCCGCAAGCCGGGCCTCACCGACACCAAGTTTGGCGGCCTCCCCTACTGGCCGGCAGATTTGGGCTATCCCGCAACTCCCAAAGGGCAGAAGCTCATGCTGCTCGCCCAGCTGAACCTCGCGGACTTTGGCGATGACGAGCGGCTTCCCGGCAAGGGGCTGCTGCAGTTCTTCATCGATGCTGAGGACGACTGCTCGGGCATGGACTTTGACGACTCCACGCGGCAGAACGGCTTCCGCGTGATATGGCACAAGGTGGTCGACCCGGCAGTCACACCCGAGCAGGTCGAGGCGATTGGCATGCCCACCTCGCTCATGGGCTTTGACGAGGACTATTTGGGCAACGTGCTCGCAGGGGAGTTCGCGTTGCGCATCGAGCCTACCACCAGCACCATGAACACGGCCGACGGACGCATCGACGAGCTGTTCGTCGCATGCTGCCGCGAGATCATGGGCGACGACTTTGTGGCCGGACGCGACAGCTACTGGGACCTGCTCGACAACGACGGCGTGTCGCTGCTCTTTGATGAGCTCAAGACCCCCGAACCCGCGCACTTTGTGTTTGGGCACCCGTTCTTCACCCAATCGGACCCACGCTACGGCGAGCTTGCCGACGAGTTTGACACGCTCCTGCTGCAGGTTGACTCGGAAGGTGACCCTGACACCAAGAAGGATCGCATCCTCTGGGGAGACGTTGGCATCGGCGGCTTCTTCATCAACGGAGAGGCGCTGAGCCGCGGCGACTTCTCGCGCGTGCTCTTCAACTGGGACTGCTACTAGGAGCAATTCATCCAGCGGCACGCCTGCTCCCCGGGAAGAGCTGTGCCATGGGGCAACATGTCCCATGGCACAGCTCTTCCCGGGGAGCAGGCGTGCCGCACAGCTTCTTGTGCTTCTTCTCTACCCACCCATGCGACAGCTCGCGCGCGCGTTATCATTACGGCAACTAACGACACATCGCACGCGGAGGCGCACATGAGCGAGTTCATGGACATCATCACGGCAGGCAACCTCACCTATGGCCAGAAGCTGATTCACCTGGCCCAGGCGGCTGAGAACTGCGAGCACCCCATTCCCACGACTCCTGAGTTCGACTGGTTCTTTGAGCGTGACGCCATCTGCGACATGCATGAGGGCAATGCCCCGTACCGTCCACGCTACATCTGCTGCGACATGGAGCGCTTCGCTCGCCAAGGCAGCGACTTCCTGCGCCTCGACGCACCGGACAACCTCGACGACCTGCTCATGAACCTGCAGATCCTGTACCAGAACGTCCCCTCCGTCACCGGTCGCCCGGTCTACGTCGGCCAGCTCGACCGCGTCTTCGACCCGTTCCTGGACGGTCTCTCCGACGAGGAGATCCTCCCTCGCTTCAAGCGCTTCCTCAACTACATCGATCGCACCGTGGCCAGCGGCTACTGCCACGCAAACCTTGGTCCCGAGGACACGCGCGCCGGTCGCCTGCTCCTCAAGGCAGACGCCGAGGTCCAAAACGCCGTGCCAAACTTCACGCTCAAGTATGACCCCGAGGTGACGCCTGACGACTTCGCTCGCCTGGCCCTGCAGACCTCCATGGCCTGCGCCAATCCCGCATATGCCAACGACCGCATGCTGCGTGACATCTATCCGCTGGCCCAGGACGGCCCCAAGGACGCCTACACCGTCGTCAGCTGCTACAACGTGCTGCCCGTGCGTGGCGGCGCCTACTGCCTCGACCGCGTCAAGCTCAGCCAGCTCGCTGACCTTGCCACCAGCGTGGACCACTTCATGAACGAGCTGCTCCCCAACGCGACCGGCGCACTGCTCGAATACATGGACGCACGCATCAAGTTCCTCGTCGAGGACTCCAACTTCTTCCAGACCTCGTTCCTCGTGAAGGAAGGCCTCATCGAACGCGAGCGCTTTGTGGGCATGTTCGGCATGATCGGCATGCACGAGTGCATCGAGAAGCTGCTCGGACCCGACCATGTCTATGGCAGCGACCCCGAGGCGAACGACCTTGCCGACGAGATCATGACCAAGATGACCGCTCAGGTTCAGGCTTGGGACGCGCCGTACTCCGAGGCTGGTGGCGGCAAATACATGATGCATGCCCAGGCCGGCTTTGGTGACCAGACTTCCTCGACCCCCGGCGTGCGCATCCGCGTCGGCTCCGAACCCGAGGTCTTCTTTGACCACATTCGCCACTGCGCGCGCATGCACCGCTTCTTCACCGCTGGCGTGAGCGACATCTTCCCCGTCGAGCCCACGGCTGCCCAGAACGTGGATGCCCTGCTCGATGTGGTCAAGGGCGCGTTCGCCGTGGACGACAAGTACCTCTCGTTCTATCCCAGCGATTCCGACCTCGTGCGCATTACGGGCTTCCTCGTCAAGCGCTCCGAGATGGAGAAGTTCGCACGCGGCGAGGCAGTGCTGGCCGACACCAGCCACGATGGCGAGGGCAACTGGCGCGCCAACGACCTGGCCGATCGAAAGGTGCGTCTGGGATAACACAAACCTATGTCCGACCTTCATGCTTCCGGCTCACGCTTCGCCTGACTCGTCAAGAAGAGCTGATAGACCAAGCGGCTCAGAGGTCGCCGGAAGCATGAAGGTCGGGCTTTCGTATCACCCCAAGCTCCAAGGGGAAGGCACGCTTGCATCCCCTTTCTTTGTCCTCGCCATCGCGGCGGGGAACATCAATTAACATGAAAGAGTGTTCATGATGGCCTTGGCTGATAGTCTTACCGCACCCGTGAATAAGGTCATACCGTTTTCGCTAGTCGATGGTCCGGGATCGCGATGCTCCATCTTTCTGCAGGGGTGCAACATCGCCTGCAAGTACTGCCACAACCCCGAGACGCAGAACCTGTGCGTTGCGTGCGGGCTGTGCGTCGAGCAGTGTCCGGCTGGCGCGCTGCACAAGCAGGGCAAACAGGTGATGTGGAACAAAGACGCCTGCGTGCAGTGCGACACCTGCATTCATGTGTGCCCTCACAAGGCCAGCCCCAAGATCGAGCGGCTCACGCCGAGCGAGGTATTCGAGGTCGTGCACTCGTACCAGCCGTTCATCCGTGGCATCACCGTCTCGGGAGGCGAGTGCATGCTGCACCCAGATTGGATGCGCGAGCTGTTCAGCCTCTGCCGCGGGGCCGGCCTCGGAACGTTGATAGACAGTAACGGATGCGTGCCGTTCTGGGAGCACGAGGACCTGCTCGAGGTGGCCGACGGCGTGATGCTCGACATCAAGGCATGGGACACTGACGTGTTCAAGCGGCTCACGAACGGTGACGCAAGCGTGGTCAAGCGCAACCTTGCCCTCCTTGCCGAACACGACAAGATCGAGGAGCTGCGCATCGTGGTCGTGCCCGGATGGAACGACCCCGAGGAGACCATTGCCGGCATTGCCTCGACACTGGGCAGCAAGATTGCGTCGACCAAGCTCAAACTCATCAGGTTCCGCAGGTTTGGCGTAGTGGGAGAGCTGGCTGACGCCGAATCGCCGACTGACGAGCGCATGGTCGAGCTCGAAGCCCTCGCGTGCAAGGCGGGATTTGGCACAGTGGAGTTGCGTTAGCGCTCTCTTAGCGCACCACAATCTCGCGCAAGCGATGCTTGGTCGCCTCGTCGGCAAAGGACGCCTCAACCGCATTGAGCAGCAGCTGGTCAACCTCTGCCTGCGTGAGGCCTAGCGCCTCCGACACGATTACCAGCTCGCGTGCGGCCCACGTGTTCGAGACGGAGCAGTTGTCGCTGTTGATGGTCACCATGCAACCTGCATCCAGAAGCTGGCGCAATGATCCCGCATGACGATATGACTCCAGGGCACCCGTCTGGACCTCGGAGGTAAAGCAGACTTCCAGAGGCATCCTTCGCTCGGCGAGCTCCGCGACCAGGCTGGAGTCCTCGACTGCCCGCACGCCGTGGCCAATGCGCGTGGCGCCCATATCGAGCGCCGCTCGCACGCTCTTGGGACCACCTGCCTCGCCGGCGTGAATGGTAAAGGGGACGCCCAGCTCGCGGGCCCGCGCAAAGACCGGCGCATAGTCGCTCGTAGGGAAGAGCGCCTCCGCGCCGGCAAGGTCAATCGCCACGATCTCGTTGCCGAGATACTCTGCGGCCAGCTCGACTGTCTCGAGGTTTGCCGCAAGCGTGTCGTCCCCGCGCATGCAGCAAAGGATGAGACGTGCCTCGAAGCTCGAACGGCTAAGCCCCGCCAGCGATGCCTCGATCACCTCCCGCTGCGTCAGCCCACGGGCACATTGGGATTGCGGCGCAAAACGAAGCTCGGCATATGCGTAGCCTTGCTCGCGCAGCTCCTCCTGGAGCAGGTAGACGCTCTCCTCGATCTGCGTGCTCGTCTGCACAAGCGAGAGCGGAAACGAGAACTTGTCCAGATACTCGTTGAGGTCCTCGCATTCCTCTCCCACCGAGAGCCGGTCGAATACCTCGGCATCAGTGAGGTCGATGGGACGTCCGTCAAGCTCGGCAAGCCTGCGCGCGGCAGGCACGCTGATCGAGCCATCGATATGCAGGTGCAGGTCAATCAGGCGGCCATAGAGGTCGGCAAAACTCACGGGCATGCTCAGCCCTCCACAATGGCGATGCTGGCGCTGGTGCCTAGGCGATCGGCGCCGGCCTGGACCATGGCCTCAGCCTCAGCGCGGGCGTGCATGCCACCAGCGGCCTTGACCTTGCAGCGGTCACCCACGGTCTTGCGCATGAGCTCCACGTCATGGATTGTCGCCCCGCCCTTCGAAAAGCCCGTACTCGTCTTGACGAAGTCGGCACCGGCTGCAACCGAGTCCTCGCAGGCACGCACGATCTCGTTGTCGTTCAGCAGGCAGCACTCGAGGATGACCTTGACGGTGGCATCACCAGCGGCTTTGACAACGGCTGCGATGTCCTCCGTGCAGAAGTCATCGTCACCGTCCTTGCAGCGCCCGACGTTGAGCACCATGTCGATTTCGTCGGCCCCGTCGGCAACTGCCTGTATGGTCTCGGCGACCTTCGCCTGCGTCGAGGCGGCACCCAGCGGGAAACCGACCACCGTGGTCACGCCGATGTTCGTCTCGGCGAGAAGCGCGGCCGCCAGCGAAACCCAGCAGGAATTGACGCACACGGTGGCAAAGCCATACTGCACGGCCTCGTCACAAAGGCGCTCGATGTCGGCGCGACGGGCATCCTGCTTGAGATTGGTGTGATCGATCATGGCGTTGAGCTGCATGGTTCCTCCTAGCGTAGATGCGTTGTGCAACGAGTATAGGCCTACTCCCCCGCCGTGCGGTCGCGATGGATCGCACCGAGGGTGACGAGGGCGCTTTCCAACTCCACCTGCCCTGGCGCGGACGCCCTTCCCAACGCGCAGAATGTCATGGCGCTGCCAAAGACCTCGCCCGTTAGCCTCGTGGTCTGGCCAGCCGTGCCCATGGCCATCGTGATCAGCGGAACGTCGACCTTCTCGTGCGCCTGCGCCGTCGCACGCATGAGCGCATGGGCATCCTGGGAGCGACGTGCCATAACGGCAAGCTTGGGGATGTCGGCGCCTAGCTCTGCCATGTGTAGCAGCAGCGACTCCATCTCCCCCTCGGAAGGCGTCGCATCAAAGTCGTGGTGCGAGACAATCGCATGGCTTCCGTGCTCATGCGCCAAGGCCACCAGCTCGCGCACCTCATCGTCGCCCACGCCAAGCTCGATATCGACAAGATCGGGGCGGCCTTCGCATATGAGCGCGCGCAGCAAGGACAGGTGGCGCTCGACCGACAGCTCGGCCTCTCCGCCTTGGCCCTTGGTGCGCAGCGTGGCGATAAGCGGCGTCTTGGGACAGACGCTCATGAGTTCGCGGCAGGCCCCCGCGACCGCCTCTGGACTATCCATCTGAGCAAAGTGGTCGGCTCGCCACTCGAGGCAGTCGGCGCGCGCGGACTGCGCTTGATCGGCCTTGGCAAGCAGCCCCGTCACGTCTCGTTCCATCAGCGAGACGATGGTCTTGGGACGCCCCTCGCCCACACGCACGCCCTTGACTTCCAGCACTTTCATAGCGGCTCCCTCCCTTACGCTAGTCTCTCATGGTACTACGGGATATGACTCCCCTGCACATGACAATGCGCCGCATGCCCAGGCGCCTCGCCACGAGGGCACGCGCAGCTCGCGCGCCGGCGAGAGCGCGCAATCCCGCCCCATGCGCTACAGGAACAGGACCCCCAGCAAGAGGCACCCCTGAGCGACGGCGTTGATGCCCTGCTCGATCCAGTTGCCCCTTACGTCGTAGCGGTCAAACCGCCTGGCACAGAAGATCATGGCGCACATGCCCACAAGGGTGAGCGCGAAGCACACCGCCGAAGGCGGCCGAGCCGCAGCAGCGAGCAGTTGATTTGCCGCCTCTTGGTCGGCCGTCGCCGCACCTATGGCCATCAGGAGAAAGCCCGCTGGCATGAGAAAGCGAAGCTGGGCCCCCAGGACGGACACATCCCTTCCCCACAGGGCAATGAGCAGCTTCCACAGCACCTTTCCCGCTCCCGCAAGAAGACAGAGAAGCGCCCCCCAGGGAGAAGGACGCGCTGCCCAGCCGACCGCCCAGCACAAAGGTTGCCAGCCCAAAGAACGCCACCGGCAGCATGTCGACCACGGCAAGCTGCCAATTGAACGCCTGACCTTGATCTTCCCTCACGCCACAAGCCATGCGTACTTCTTCACGCTATAGAGCGGGACGAGGGGGATCATGATGGGGGTCGTACGCACGTAGCGCTGGTAGGCAGGGTCGTCGCCGTAGGTTCGATCCTGACGCAGCTCGAGCCTGCGCGCACCGCCAAACATGACATAGATGATGCCGACATAGCCCAGCAGGGCCACAAGCCACTGCCCCACGCCGTGGTACACGGGAAGCCCGCCCACAAAGACCCCCGTCCAAAAGAGCATTTCGCCAAAGTAGTTGGGGCAGCGCACGATGCGATAGAGCCCGGTGTCAACAAAGCGCCGCGGGTTGACCTTCTTTGCATCGTTCTTCTGGGCGTCGGCCATCGATTCGACCACAAGCCCAGCCACGCTCACAAGCATCCCCACGATTAGCAGCGCGTCGGTGCCCACATGAGCGGAGAGGCGAAAGGCGACGGGCGCCGTCTCGGCCGCATAGAGCAGGGCGGCCGATACCCAAATGCCGCACTTTGCCACAAGCGACATGTCGGTGCCAGACTTGATCTCGGTCTTCATCTTTGCGTTGTAGCTGGAGCTTTTGAGCTCGCGAATCGCCAGGTAACCACCCAGGCGCAGGCCGTAGACCACAAAGAGGAGGCAGGCGGCAATCGTGGCAGGCTCAAGATACGCCCGTGCGGCGATCAGAAACGCGATGCCAATAGCCGCGACGGAGAACCCATAGCCAATTGATATGAACCAAACGTACTTCTTGAAGCCGATGCTGCTGAACACCAGCGCAACGACAAAGGCCATCAGAAACAAATCCATGCCAACACCACCTTGCACAAAACGCATGCTCCCGTAATCGACAAAACATCAAACACTATAGCGTTTTTACATGAGCGCACGTAGCCGAGCAAAGTGGGCATACGAAAGGGGCAGCCCGTCGCATGCGTATGCGATGAGGCTGCCCCTTCGCCTGTTCGATGCCGTCAGCTGCCAGCACCAGGTATATGCCTAGCTCTACGACAGGTCCTCGCCGTTGCTGGCAATGACCTTCTGGTACCAGTAGTAAGAGTCCTTGGGCTCACGATGCAGGTCGCCGTTACCATCGTTGTCCTTGTCGACGTAGATGTAGCCGTAGCGCTTCTTCATCTCGCCGGTACCAGCGCTGACGATGTCGATGCATCCCCACGTCGTGTAGGCAATCAGATTCACGCCGTCCGCCAACGCCTCGTCCATTGCCTGAATGTGCGCGCGGAAGTAGTCAATGCGATAGTCGTCGTGGAACTTGCCATCCTCGCCGCGCTCGTCAATGGCGCCAAAGCCATTCTCGACCACCATGATGGGAATCTGGTAGCGATCCCAGACCTCGTTGAGGCTCCAGCGCAGGCCGTCAGGATCGATGGCCCAGCCCCAGTCGCTCTTCTTGAGATAGGGGTTCGGCACACCCATAACCATGTTCCCGCCGGTCGCGCCCACCTCTGGGTCTGCAGAGAAGCAGTTGGTCATGTAGTAGCTGTACGTGTACATGTCGACCGTGCCCTCGCGCAGGATCTCCTCGTCACCGTCGAGCATGGGCACATCAATCCCGTTGTCCGCAAAGTAGCGCAGCGCATAGCCCGGATAGTAGCCGCGGCACTGAACGTCAGAGCAGAGCCACGTGCCGATCTGCAGCTTCTTTTGCGTACCCAGCACGTCTGCAGGGGCGCAGGTATACGGGTAGATAGAAGGTCCACCACCGATCATGCAGCCGACCATATAGTTGGGGTCAATCTGGTGCGCAAGCTTGACCGCCTTTGCCGAGGCAATGAACTGATGATGCAACGCGGTGTAGATGACGGTAAGCTCGTCCTTGTCGTCGGTAGGCGCCAGGCCCATCGCAACGACGTCCTCCTTGGGCATGATGCCGCCGGCGATGAAGCTGCCGAGGCCGCCGTTCTGCAGCATGTTAATCTCGTTGAAGGTGAGCCAGTACTTCACAAGGCCCTTGTACGCAGTAAAGATCGTGCGACAGAGGTTGAGGTAGAACTCCACACAACGGCGGTCAGCCCATCCGTTGTACTTCTCGCAAAGGCCCCAAGGGATCTCATAGTGGCTGATGGTCACAAGCGGTTCGATGCCATTGTCACGGCAGCACTGGAACATCTCGCGATAGAACTCCACGCCTGCCGGGTTTGGCTCGGGTTCGTCACCCACCGGATAAATGCGGCTCCAGTTGATGGACGTGCGGAAGATCTTCATCCCCATCTCGCCAAAGAGCTTGATGTCCTCGCGGAAGTGACCGTAGAAGTCCACCGACTCGTGGCTGGGATAGTAGGTATCGGGATCGATGACGCGCGTGTAGGTGCGCGGGCGGTCGACCGCGCCGCCCGTCAGATGGTCCTCGACGCTCTCGCCCTTGCCATCTGCAAGCCAAGCGCCCTCGCACTGGTTGGCAGCGGTCGCCCCGCCCCATAGGAACCCATCAGGAAAATGTGCCATGGTCCCCCCCTTTTCTCCTCGATTCTGACGCTGACTGTATTATCGCGCGCGAGGATAGGGACAGGCAAGCGGGCCAGAGTGGATTCGACCATCGGTCGGAAAGAACCAAAATGTCAATCGTGGTTGAGGACGTCCCCAACACATGAAATGCGCCACGGGGCAATCCCGTGGCGCACCGCTTGCTACTCCTGTATGTTCAGCTTTTGCTTTAGAATCCCCTGCTCCGTGGCCTTCTGCCGGATATAGAGGTTGATGCGTCCGAGGCCAAAGCCAATGCCATTGGTGCTTGTGGAGTAGATGAACTCCTTCACCAGCTCGCGGTAGTATCCCATCCTGCTATACGGGATGGGATCGTAACCGCTCAACTTGAAGTAGAGGTTCTTCATGTGGCCCGAGAGGTTGTCGATGCGCACGACGCGCTCGGGATCCATACGGCGGAACATGTCGCCAGCCCATGCGGCGATATCGGGATTGTCATCGCCAAAGTCGGCAAAACCGCCACCCACATACCTGAAGCCAATGACATAGAAGGCCTTGAGGATGCCGTCATCGGTAATCCCAAGGTTCTCGATGATGTCGGCCATCTGGTCCCAGCGATCAAAGCTGAGGCGAGCCCTACGCAACACAGACGACGAACCGGGCAGGTCCTCGCGATAGCAGTAGTACGGCTGCTCCTTGTACACGATACGATCGGCCTGGCACAGCGTCTCGATCAAGAAGGGGTTGTCGACCCATCCAGCACCCGGGACCTCCATGAAGTGGATGTTCTTCTCCTCGAGGAAGCCCTTACGGTACAGAGCCGACCAGATGGACGGATGGTGCTGAATCAGATGCGGCGCATCCGACAGGCGGAAGGGCTGGAAGCCCGGATCGATACGCTTGTAGTACGAGCAGTTGCAGAGATACTGGTCGGGCGTCTCGGGAAGCACCACGCGCGTGTATGGACTCTTGATGATGTCCGGAGCGGGATCAAACTGCGCGCCGTACTCAAACAGGTCGTCATACATGTGCGGCTTTACCCAGTCATCAGGCTCGAGGATACCGATATAGGTGCCTCGTGACTCTGCGATACCACGGTTGACCGAGGCACCATAGCCCTGGTTCTCCTTGTCGATCACGCGCACGCGCGGGTCGGCAGCCTCGTGAGCCCGCATGATCTCAAGCGACCCATCGGTCGAGCCATCGTTGAGCACGATGATCTCGAGGTTTATGCGATCGTTCTGCTCGGCAGAGGAAAGCGCCTGGTCGAGGTACTTCTCCGTGTTATAGCACGGGATGATGACTGAAACGTCGATATCGGGCATGGCTTACTTCTCCAGACTCTTGTAGGCGTTGCAGACCTCTTCGGTGGGGCCGAGCATCCTCATCTCGCCCTTCTCGATCCAGCACACGCGATCACACAGGTGTTCAACCAAATCAATGCTGTGGCTGACCAGCAGCACTGTGACATTGTCGTTTTCGACAAGCTGCTTGATGCGGCGCTGGCACTTCTTTTGGAACAGGAAGTCACCGACCGAAAGTGTCTCGTCGACGATGAGCACGTCAGGCTCGGCGACAGTCGCGATGGCAAAGGCGATTCGAGCCACCATACCACTGGAATAGTTCTTGAGCGGCATGTCCATGAAGCCCTCGAGCTCGGCGAACTCGACGATGTCATCAAAGTGCTCTTCGATGAACTCTCGCTTGTAGCCGAGGAGCGCACCGTTGAGGTAGATGTTCTCGGCAGCGGTCAGCTCGGCGTCAAAGCCGGCACCAAGCTCAATCAGCGGGGCGATGCTGCCAACCACCTGACAGCTGCCCTCAGTTGCGTCGAGTACGCCGGCGATAATCTTGAGCATGGTCGACTTACCAGAGCCGTTGGTCCCCACCAAGCCAAAGGCCTCGCCACGCTTGACCTCGAAGCTGATGTGATCGAGCGCGCGGAATTCCTTAAAGCGAAGCTCGTGGCTCAGCATCGCAATGAAGTACTCCTTGAGCGAGTTGAAGCGCTCGGAGGCGATGTTAAACACCATCGACACGTCATCGACCTTGATGATGGTCGGAGCGTCGTCATCGGGAAGCGCCGGACGAGTGAAGGGCTCGCTGCTCTCGACCCTCAACGTAACTGAGGCATAGTCCTCCTCGCCATCCACCGCCGTGGCGACAGCCGTGATCGTATAGGTGCCTGCATCTGGTGGAATGAAGAGAAAGACCGGATCGTTCTGCGTCGGCGTCTCGCCCTGCAAGGTGCCATCGCTGTTCTCGTAGCGATAGACGTACTTCAGCTTGCTGGGGTTGATCAGCGTGGGGGTCACGTCCAGACGCGTGAACTCGGTGTCCTTGATCACATCGCGTGTGAGCTCGGCATCTATCCACCAAGAGCGGGTGCTCATGTCGCCCTGATTGCGGGGTTCTGTTTCTGCCATCGTTAGACCCCCTAGATAAACAGGATGAACTTGCGTTCGTTGCGACGGAAGACGACCCATCCCACCAACAGCGACAGGACCGCAAAGCCCGCGCAGGCAAGGTTGAGCTTGAGCGAAGGGGTGACCTGGTACAACAGCAAGTTGCGGATGTAGTTGACGTAGTGGTACATGGGATTGAACGTCTCAAGCTTGAGCATCCACTCGGGAAGGATCTCCTGCGGGTAGAAGAGAGGCGTCGCGTAAGTCCACGCGGTAAGGAAGACGCCCCAAAGGTGCATCACGTCACGGAAGAAGACCGAGGCGGTGGCCAAGAACAGTGAGAGGCCTACGCAGAACACCGTAATGTACACGAGGAACAGCGGCAGCATGATGACGTGCCACGTAGGCGCAATGCGGAACACGATCATGACGATCGCAACGGCGAGAAGGGACAGCGCAAAGTTGATGACGGCGAACAGCACCTTCTCGACCGGAAAGACCCAACGGTTGACGCGCACCTTCTTGAGCAGCGACGCGGCATTGATAATCGAGCCCATTCCCGAGCTGGTCGCCTCGCTCATCAGGCTGAAGGTGATATTGCCCAAGATGATGTACAGCGGGTAGTTGGGAATCGCGTCAGACGAGAAGCGCATCATGTGCGAGAAGACCGCAGCCATGACCGACATCATGAGCAGCGGGTTTAGTACGCTCCAAGCCACACCAAGAGCGCTGCGGCGATACTTGAGCTTGAAGTCCTTTGACACGAGCTCGTACAGGATGCTCCGATCGCGCTGGGAATCAGGCGACCAGACCTCGTCTGCATAGCTCTTGCGCAGCTCCTCATCGGCAGCCACTGTTTCGATTTCCTTCAAAACGCACTCCAAATTGCACGACAAACAGGTCTGGACATGTTTCCATACTTAGCGTCAAGATACCTTGTGAACGATAGCACAAGCAGCCACGATACGGCTCCCGTCCGCATCAGTTTCGCCGCCATTACATAACAGTGGGTCAGCGCCGCAAATTGCCCCGAGCCGCACAAGGGGGGTTCGTCACATGTGCCCGACGAACCCCCTACGATATCCTCGCCTTACGATTCAGCTATGCCTACGCGCGTGCGAGCCGCAGCACCCAAGTGAACCAGTTTCCCACATCAGTGCGCGTGCATATCTCCTCGCCAGTCTGGTCACCCGCCCGGGCGCCATAGCCAATTCCACCATTTTCGTCCTTGTGGGCGCCAATGCGCATGTTTCCGCCGAGGTAGAACTCGACATGTTGAGTGTCTTGGTTGTGAGCCAGCAAAATGTCTCCGCGAACGAGCGAAGCAGGAATCCCGTTGTAGGAAATCTGGGTCCAGCCGCGTGGGACAAGCTCGGAAATCATGTTGCCCGTGTAGGACGCGTACCCGATGTCAAGTCCGGCGTACTCGAGAGCAGACAGCACAAGCGACGAGCAATCGTAGTCCGGCCCCCAGCGATCGATCTGGCTATATCCGTGGCTGTTGTCATTGGCGATGTTGATCGCCCAGCCGAGATACTTCTCGATGATTGCGGCCACGCCGCTCTTTGCCTTCTCGAGCTTGCCGTCGTTGTCCGCAAACAGCCAGCCCTTGCCCTCGACGTTGATCTCGCCGTTGCGAAGGACATAGCCTACCTTCTCCAGCGTGTAGTGCGCATAGCCGCCACTTTCCGAGTAGCCGACCTTGGCAGCCCATGCGCCGTCCGAGGCCTTCTGCAGGTAGTAGCGCTGAAAACCAGAGCCGTACCTGTCGGTTACCTGCCAGCCGGCCTTGGAGAGCGAAGGCGTGCGGCCATCGTTGTCGGCCAGATACACCCAGTCGCCCTTCTGGTAGGCCCCGCGCAGGACATAGCCCTGCGGCAGCGTGTAGTGCGCATAGCCGTCAGAAGAGTAGCCCACCTTTGCGGCCCATGCGCCGTCCGAGGCCTTCTGCAGGTAGTAGCGCTGCAGGCCAGAGCCATGGTACTTGTCGGACACGAGCCAGCCCGCCGTCGTCAGCGTGGGGGCACGGCCATCGTTGTCCGCCAGATACACCCAGTCGCCCTTCTGGTAGGCCCCGCGCAGGACATAGCCCTGCGGCAGCGTGTAGTGCGCGTAGCCATCGGTGGAATAGCCCACCACGGCCGAATGGGTCTTTGCGTTGATGTAGTAGCGCTGCAGCCCATCGCCGTACGCGCTGGAAACCACCCAGCCATCAGAGGCCAGCCTGCCGTCGTTGTTCGCGATGTAGATGTTGTTGCCAACGACGTACTTGCCACGCACCACATATCCCTCGGGACGCGCGTAGGCGTAATAGCCGGCCTGCTTGGCATTAACCACCGCACTGCGGAGCGCAAAACCATCGGAGCCAAGCCAGTAGCGCTGCAGGCCATGCCCAAAACGGTCCGTTACCATCCATCCGTTGGTCGTCAGCTTTCCGTCGTTGTCGGCATAGGCCAGATGATCGGTATCATAGCCACGCAGGACATACCCCGCGCCTTCCACGCCAAGATAGTGAGCGCCGTCGACGACGAACGTGCCGGTCTTTGCAGCGTAGTCGGCAAAGTAGTAACGCTGCAGCTGGCCGTCATATATGCCAGTAACGGACCAACCCTTGGTCGTCGGCAGCTTGCCATCGTTGTCAGCCACATAGGTCACCGAGGAGCTCTGCTTGTACTTGCCGCGGAGCACATAGCCTTCCTTGAGGGTGTAGTGGGCCCAGTTGCCAGAGCCATTCCCGGTGTCAAGGCCGATCTTGGCGGCATGCTTACCCTCGTCGACGATGTAATAGCGTTGGAGGTCGCCGGTGTAGAACGAGGTGACGTTCCAACCGACGTTCATGAGGCGACCGTCGTTATCGGCAAGCCATATATAGGTCCCATCGGTATAGGGCACTGTGCCCGTCACGATGGTGCCGTCGGGCTTAGCCCATGCGTAGTAGCCTGCCTTGTTGCTCCCGGTTCCCCACTCGGGCAGGACAAGGCCATTCTTATAGGCCTCTCCGTCCTGAGAGATCCAGAACCGGTAGTACACGCCATTGATCTTGCGCACGTTCCATTTGCCCGAGGCCCACTTGTTAGTCGCCTGCGGCTCCAGCTGCGCAGCCTCCTCCTGCAGAGGCTCGTCCGCCGCGGCAGTGGACTGCTCCATAGCGCCGCTCTCGGGCGCAGGGGTAGCGTTGCCTGCGTCGCCGACTTCCGTCTCGGATTGTGCGGCCTCATCGGCCAGCTCATCGCCCTCGGCGGCATCCGCCACGAGCGCCTCCTCGACATCCGCAGTGGCCTCCGAGTCCTCCTCGTCGGCGACCTCGGTCACCTCCTGCGCAGCGGTGTCGGCAGCCAACGCCTCGTCAACGGTGTCACTGGCGTTCGCATCGACCGATGCCTCGGGCAGTGCCTCGCCTTCCACTTGGGGAGCCGTCTCCTCCGCCACCTGCTCCTGTACGGGCCCGTTGGCCACGAGCTCGTCGGCGACAAGCTCTTCTGCAATCACAGCCGTGGGGCACAATGCGGTTACGAGAGCCAAGGTGGCACTAGCAAGCGCGAGTTTTGGGGCTAACGCGTTATATCGAGCCATATGAACCTCCCGGTCGGGTTACTGTATCGTAACCCACGAGCCGCGGATATCCTTAAAACGTGCAAGGGCGCATACGCGTTCAACATATATTTGAATACACCTTGGAACGATGCTATGCGTGCCCGCCTCGCGACATGTCGCCCAACACATCGCGCAGCGTCTTGGCAAATGCCCGAGCATTGTCGCGAGCGGCATTGTGATAGCCCTCCACAAAGGCCACCGGCCACCCCAACGCCCGAGCGCCACTCTCGGAGGTGCGGCCAAACATGCCAGCCCTTCCCTCCGTCGTGACGAGCACGCATACCGGTACGTCAATGGTCGCAAGCACGCTCGGGGAAGGCGCATATCGCTGCACCTCGTTGAGCTCCCCATGCATGAAGTTGTCGAGGTTGGCATAGGCCGCGCGCATCTGGGCAAGCGACGTGGCGCCCTTGCCCCCGCTCGGGTCCCCCACCACCCGCGCAAACGCAGGAAGGGCTCGCTTTATGCGGTTGCTGGCAAGATAGCCGTTAAGCTCCGCGTTCCACGCGGCTATCTCCTGCCGAGACTCATCGTCAACCACAAGCGACGGCTCCAACAGGACCAGGCCCCGCACCAGCTCAGGGTGCCTGAGGCATAGTTCGACGGCAATCAGCCCACCGGCACTGTTGCCAAAGACCCACGCCGGGCCTGTGGCCTGCGATGCGAGGACCGCTGCGGCATCCTCCGCCTGCGTCGACACCGTATAGTCACCGTCGGCAGGCGCCGGTTCCCCACCATAGCCACGACGGTCGTATGTAATCACGCGATAGTCGTTCGAGAGCGCTTCGGCCGCCTCGTCAAAGAACGAGGCGCCGCTCATGATGCCATGCAGCATGAGCAGCGCCTCACCTTGACCTGTTGCGAAGACAGCCACAAAAGCCTACCTAGTACTGCATGTAGATGAACTTTGCGGCGTCATAGCCGGCACCGTACACGCCAAAGACGATGACCGCGATGATGCCCGCATACATGAGGATCCAGCGCAGAACCACGCCGCGACGGTCGATCTCCTCGCGAACGTGCGTGCGTTCCTGCAGGAAGCTGACGACCAGCACCAGCAGCAAGCCAAGGATAAGCACGTTGCCATCCGGCCGTTTGAGACCGTAGGTCCACAGGCTTCCGTCGAACCACTGCCACGGCTGGAGGTTGTGGAAGATGTTGTCGAACACCATCGCCGTGTTGGCAAGGTTGCCCGGGCTCGTCAGCACACGTCCACCCATGAAGATGCAGAACGTGCGGACCATCTGCAGCAGGCGCCACGAGCGCGACTCGGTATTGATTCCCCAGCGCTCGTCGAAGGCCTTGAATTCCTCCTGGAAGGCGTTCGAGATGGTGATGAGCACGCCGTAGTAGATGCCCCAGCACACGTAGTTGGGGCCAGTTCCATGCCAAAGGCCCGTGAGGAACCAGGTGCAGAGGCACGGAATCGCCACGCTGATGACACGGCTCGCACGCTTTGACAGGCGCTTGGCGTTCTTGCGGTTGAGCTTCTTCATCCAGCTCGACACCGAGATGGGGTAATAGACGTAGTCCTTGAACCAGCCGCCGAGCGTCATGTGCCAACGGCGCCAGAACTCGGCGACCGTACGCGAGAAGAACGGATGGTTGAAGTTCTCCTCGAGCTCTACGCCAAACAGCTGCGAGGCACCGCAGACGATCTCCATGTAGCCCGAGAAGTCGGTGTAGATCATGAGCGCGTCGAGGAGCATCGTGACCAAGAAGATGCTCCCCGCGTGAGGCTTGCCATCATAGACCGTCGAAACCATGAGGTTCAGTCGGTCGGCGATGACCAGCTTCTTGAAGAAGCCCCAAATGATGCGCTCGGCACCATGCGTGATGTTCTCCTCGCTAAATGACATGCCCTCCTTGAGCGAGGCGCCCAGGCGGTTGTAGCGCGAGATCGGGCCCTGCAGGATGTGTGGGAAGTAGATCGTGTAGAGGAAGAACCGCGGGAAGCTCTCCTCGCAGGGATAGCGCTTCCAGTAGACGTCCAGCAGGTAGCCGATGGTGGAGAAAGTGTAGTAGGAGATTCCCAGCGGCATCACGAGCAGCGTGGGATCCATGTGAACGCCCATCGCCGATATCGCGGCAATCTGGTCGGCCAGCGCGACGACCACCCTCGAGAACTTGGTGACGCACAGTGCGCCGACGCACAGCACGAGCACCAGGACGAGCGTGCGACTCTTGAGGGACTTGTACTGGGTCCGCAGGCTCTTCTTTGCCGCCTTGTCGAGGCCCTTGTCCTTGAGGGCCTCCTTGAGCTCGGCGTCGAGCCTGCTGATACGACGTGCGCCGACCCATACGGCCAGCGACGTAAGCGTTATGCACGGCAGGAACTGCCACTTGCCGGCAAGCACGTAGAACAACACGCTTGCGGCAAGCAGCACGAGCCAGCGGTGCTGACGCGGGCAAAGGTAAAAGAATCCCAGGGTCGTGCCCAGGAATATGAGAAAGGCTCCCGAAACGACGGTCATGTTGCGTTATGCCTCTTGCAGCTCTTCAACCATGTCCCAGATGGCGGAGACGGAGTCGAAGTTCTCGTTCTCCATGTACTCCATGCCGATCTCGATGTCGAACTCTTCCTCGAGGGCGGTGATGAACTCGGTGATGTCGATCGAGTCGAGCACGCCGCCCGTCACGATCTGCTCCTCGTTGGCAAAGTCGACGCCCGACTTGATGCCCGACAGAATCTCGATGATCTTGTCCATGGGTGTAGTCCTTTCTCAGTTACAGGGGCAGGTTCTTGTAGAGGACCTTTCCGGCCTCGTTCTGCGGAATCTCACTGATGTAGCGTACATCAAATGCAGACTGACTCAGGCGCGTAGTGTCAGACAACCACTGACGCACCGCATCTACCTTACTCTCGTCGGTCACGAAGGTGACCATGCGGTCATCCACGCCCGTCGAGGCGGAGTTCATGTCCTCGAAGGCCGTGGCGAGCAGCCGGTCGACCTCATCGAGATTCACGCGGTTGCCGAAGATCTTGAGGAAGCGCTTCTTGCGGCCGACGATGTAGAAATAGCCGTCCTCATCGAAGCGCGCCATGTCACCGGTCTCGAGCCTACCATGACGCTCGTCACCCTTGGCGAGGTCGTCGCGGCACTGCGCATAGCCCAGCGTCACGTTGTCGCCCTCGTAGACAAGCTCGCCCGTCACGTTTGGCTCTGTGATCGCCTTGCCGTCGACGTCGATGAGCGTGAAGGTGCCGCCGGGGATGGCTATACCCATGCTGCCGGCCTTCTCGATGCTCTTCTCAGCTGGCAGGTAACCCATGCGCGCCGTTGCCTCGGTCTGACCGTACATCACGATGAAGCGCTTGCCGCGCTCGGCCGCCCAAGTGGCGAACTCGGTGTGCAGCTCGGGCGGGAGCTTGCCGCCCGCTTGAGTCATGTAGCGCAGGCTCGGCAGATCCATCTTGAAGAAGCGGACGCGCTTGAGCATCTGGTAGGTGAATGGAACGCCGCCAAACGACGTGGCCTCCTCCTGCTTGAAGAAGGTCCAGAAGGGCTTCATGTTCATCGAATCGTCGGTGAGCAGGATGGTCGCGTGCGCCAGCAGGTGGCTGCTGATGATGGAGTGCCCGTAGGTGTAGTTCATGGGAAGGGTCGTGATGGCACGTTCGTCTGAGCCGATTCCCAGGTACTCGACGATGGCAGCCGTGTTGGACTCGAGGTTCCTGTAGCTTTGGCGCACGAGCTTGGGGCTGCCGGTCGAACCAGAAGTCGTGAGCAGCAGCGCAAGATCGTCGTGCAGGACGCAGGGCTTGGGGTCATCGGCCTCGAGGATGACGTACGACATGTATTCGTCATGCTTGTGATAGCCCGCAAAGCCTTCGGCCATGTCCGCAGGCACACTGAGGTAGCGAGGGGCGTAGGTGGCCAGCAGTCCGCCCAACAGCTCGGACGTCGTCTTGCGATCGAGCAGCAGCGGCACGACGCCAGATCGCATGATGCCCAGATAGCCCGCCACGCTCGAGGGGCTGTTCTCGCACAGGTGGAAGCAAAGGTCACGCTCGAGCCCGAACCCTACGATGCGATCGACCTCTTCCGCGAGGTCGCGATACGTCAGCCTCTCCCCCGCCGACGAGACAAGCGCGAGCTTGTCGTCGGGCTCAATGTCATAAAACACGCTCTACCTCCATGATTGAACTTGTATCCACGTACCCAGCGAAGCCATTGCTATGGAATCTCGACCTCGGTGCTGTTGGTGTCAAAGCACGCGGTGTCGACAACGATGTCGAGCTTGGGGTTGTACACCACGATGTTGAAGCCGCGGCTGTCAGGCGAGTAATTCGCGGGATAGCCATCCTGATCGATGACGATCGAGCAGTAGTTACCCGCCCAATAGCCAGCGCTCTCGATGCTGTAGGCACTCCCCACGAGCGACGCGGAAGAATCCACGCCACCCTTGCTCTGTGCGGCAACGCCACCATTCTCAAAGACAGCGCAGTAGGACTCCTGGCTCCCAAGCGTCTCTATCTCAGTCAACCCAAGCTCCGCCAGCGCATGGCGCGCCTCCTCCGACAGCGAGCCGGCAGCATCGTCCTTGACGCCTATCAGCACCATCAGTCCACTGCGATGGCAATAGTTATCGAGGTAGTAATAGAGGCCACTCTCGCTGATGCGCTGCTTGAGCTGCTTCGCCTCGTAGGCATAGTCGTACTTCGCCTGGTAGCGATACAGCTGCTGGAGGTTCTTGGGCAGACGGTCGTACCTCGCCCCATCCTCGAGCGCCGTCTCGAGCGCAGTCTTGTAGTCGAGTGAGCTGCGCTCGCTCGAAAGGCAGGTATCGAAGTACGTCTTGTCGACGACGCGGTGCGTGGTGTTGTCGTAGACGACGATATTGATGCCCCGCTGGTTTGGCGAGTACTCGATCTTGTCGACGACTATCGAGGCGACGTTGCCGTTTAGGATTCCCCCGCTCTTGATGTCGTAGCGAACGCCATCTGACAACGCCCCAGAGTACGCGAGGGGCCCTGCCACCTCTTCGCCGCCCTTCCAATCCTCCTCGGTCACCGCGCCGAGGTCCACAGGCTCGTCGCCGGCCTCCTCGTCGGCAAGGGCGTCCTCATTTCTCTCGACGGCGGCGTCCACGTCCTTGTCAAACCAGGACGGCGCACGCCCGACCTCCTCGTACTCGATCTTTCCATCGGTGACGATGCCCACGTACGAATCATTGCTTTGGATGGTCGCCAGCTGTGAGAGCCCGAGCTTCGAGAGCTGGAGGCGCTGGTCGACGGACAGGTTGGAACTCGCGTCGTCCTTCGCCGAGATCAAGACCGTGTAGTCTTCGGCTGTCATGACCTTGCGCAGGTAGTCCACCACGTCAATGGAATAGGTCGCCTCGGCCATCTGCGTGACCTTGCGGTGATATTGCTCGAGCTGCTCGTCAAGATGCGCGCCGATCGGGGTTCCGCGCATGTCCTTGTTGCCGCACTCGTTGGCAAGGTAGGTGCTCATCCAACGCGAGAGCTTCATGGCCCCGTAGTAGTTGAGGTGCTTGTCCGTATCCTTCGAGTCCAGCGGGACGCAGTAATCGAGCTCCGTGAGGAGAGGCTCGATCTCGAGATCGACGAACGTGAGGTTGTAGGAGTCTGCGATCTTCTGCACGCCATTATGGTCGCCACTCGTCCAGTTGCTGGGCGAGGGAGTCTTGCACAGGACGAGTCTTATGCCCTTCTCGTCGCAGAACTCGATAAGCTTGTTGAAGTAGAACAGAGACTCGTCGATGAACTCGGTGGGAGCGGCATCGGGATCGATGAGCTGGGCAGGCACCGGAATCGCGTCGGGGCTGTACTGCTCGAAGATCCTGCTCAGCTCCATGAAGTAGCCGCGGGTGTAACCGGTGCTCTTCTTGTCGTACTTTACGAAATCCGTGTAGTTGATGCTCGACCAACGGTTGTGGTAGCCAAAGAGCGGGAACTTGAAGTCGATGGCCTCCTTCGAGTCCTCGGACATGGCGTCGATGGCCTCCTGCTTTACCGGGGACGAGTCGTCCATGCCGTCAAGGGCCTTGCGGTAGTCCTCGTCCGACGAATTGCGCCTCAGCATCGAAACGTCGATGACCACCGTGTCCATCGTCTCTCCCTGCAGGCGATAGGCCTCCTTGACCCAGAAGTACGAGCCCATCATCGGCTGCGACGTCGAGGCGAGGTTGTAGGCGCTGATGCCGTCCTGCTCATACATTTCCATCGGCGAGAAGCCGAACAAGGTCATGCTGGCACCCACGAAGATCGTCTCGATGGAGTTCTTCGGCTCCTCGTAGAAGCCGTGATACGTATTGAAGTTGTTCTCATAGAACCAGATGGGCTGAAGGAAACTGTTGACGCCCTGCAACAGCAGAACGAGAATCACCACGAAGGCCAAGCCTCGTGCCAGATAGCGAGTTGCCCGCTCCGCCTTCACTTGAGCCCGATCGATATCGGCCATGTTTTCCGCTCTCCCAAAACACATGTCCACGTTGCCCGGCGGCAACGCCGCACGCCAGACAGCCATCGACACACTAAAGGGCACATCCGTAGGTGTGCCCTTTTGATAGACGACAGTTTGATAATACTATTGCAATTCTGGGACCATTACACCAGCTAAAGAAGAATTGCATAATCCCACATACCACATGTTGGGCTTCGCCGAGGATGGATGGTTCGCAGGCTTACGCACGGGCACCCTCCTCGACCATACGCCTCATGTAGCGAAACCCCAGGCTGGTACACCAGTGAAGACGGCTAAACAAAAAAAGCCACCCAAAAGGTGGCTGAATAATCTGGCTCCCCGGGTAGGATTCGAACCTACGACATACGGATTAACAGTCCGCTGCGCTACCACTGCGCCACCGGGGAATATGCTCTTGCGCAAGACCAAATAATAGACGATTGCCACGGCCAGTGCAAGCGAAATCTTAGAATTTTATTGCCGGCGCCAGAAGCGCCCCGCATCGGCACGCATCACCCGTTTACACGCACGACGCCTTCCTCCGTCACCACCGCGTCAACAGCTAGGTCATGCGCGTCAATGACACCCTCGGCACGCAGGTCTTCGCACCAGGCCGCTTTGCGACAGAGCCCCACTGACACCCCATCGAACTTCGCGAGGAAGGTGTCGTAGAAGCCTCCGCCGTAGCCCAGGCGGAATCCGGCCGCATCAAAGGTAAGGCCGGGCACGATCGCCAGCATGCGGTCTCCTGTACCCAGGAGCTGCTCGTTGGCTTCGTCTGGCACCGGCTCGTCCATGCCCAGCCTGCTCTTTTCCAGAGCCTCGAAGCTCGTCACGCGATACCAGCGCATCTCGTGCGTTCCCGGCACGCACCGAGGCAGCGCCACGACCTTGCCAGAGTCCCAAGCCGCCTGGATAATGCCCCGCGTACGCACCTCCGGGCCAAAGTCGAGATACGCAAGAAGCACTTCTGCCCGCACGAAATCTGGCATTGCAAGCAGGTTAGCCTCGATTCCCGCATCGGCACCTGCACGGCCTTCCTCGCCCAGCTCGCGCCGAACCTGCTTGAAGCGTGCCCGCAGCGCAGATTTGCGCTCGTCTACCCTTGCGTCGCCCACAACGTCTCCTCTCGCCTTTCCCCAGATGGTACCTGCTGCCTCCGCGTGCGCATATGCTAAATAGTGCGTATCGATCGCCATGCCACAATGTTGGCGATAATGTGTACGGACCACAAGCACGGGTTATTTCGAGGAGTCGCCCATGGACTTCAGCGTAGAGGGAATCATTCAGGCACTCGAGGAGCGGCCGCAGCTTCGACCGGGCGCCGCGGTACTTGTACCCCTCGTAGAGACCGTCGAAGGTCTGGCCGTCGTACTAGAGGTCCGGGCACATACCCTCTCCGTGCAGCCGGGCGAAGTATGCCTGCCCGGCGGAGGCATCGAGCCAGGCGAGACCCCACGCAGCGCCGCTATCCGCGAGACCTGCGAGGAGCTGCTGGTCTCCGCTGCGCAAATCGATATCCTGGGCGAGCTTGGCGCATTTGACGGCCCCGGAGGACGCACTCTCTTCGCCTACGTCGCCGAACTGCGTGACTACCATGGGACATTCTCCCCAGACGAGGTTGATCGCACGTTTACCATTCCGCTTCGGTGGCTCGTCGACCATGAGCCCGAGACTCATCTGGTCTCTCTTGAGCCGCACTATCCCACCGACTATCCCTGGGAGCTCGTGCCTGGCGGGAAGGGCTACCCTTGGCGCGCCCGCACCAGCGAGGTCCCCTTCTACCGCGGCACTGAGCCCCCTGTATGGGGAGCCACCGCGCGTGTGCTCATGCACTTTGCCGCCGTACTGCGTAGGACGCGCGGATAGCCTGCCCCAACCCGCTCTGAAACAGGATGGCCGACAACAAGGGGCGGCGCCCCGACCGGATGCGCCGCCCTCTGGAATGCTGGATGCAGCCGCTAATTAGCCCTCGAACTCGTCCATCATCTTGTTGAACTTCTCGAGCTCCTCGGGATCCATGTGGTAGCCGTGCTTGTCCTCGGGATAGTCGCCATCGCGCACGAGGTCGGCCCAGTCGGCGTAGGCCTCGCAGAGGAACGGCAGCAGCTCGGCAGTGCAGACGGCGTGGGACGCCGGCTTCGGCATGACGCCGAAGGTGTCCATGTCGACCATCTCGGAGCCGTCGCAGGGGGCGCCACCGGCGATGGAGATGACGGGCACGCGCAGGGTCTCGGCGATCTTCTGGGAGACCTCCATCGGCGTAAGCTCGATGGTCATGGCGCCCATGCCGTTCTCCTGGTACTCGTAGCCCCACTTGAAGATCTTGAAGGCCTCCTCGGCAGTCTTGCCGACGCGCTTGTAGCCGGTGGCGTTGGTCTGCCAGCCGGAGATGGCACCAATGTGGCCGAAGGTCGGGACGTAGTTGTCACTCATATGCTTGAGGACGTCATTGGTGATGCCCATGGGCAGCATGGAGTCAGCTCCGTCAAAGACGTACTCGGCACCCCAACGCACGGCCTTCTCCTTGGTGGCGTAGGTGGAGACAGGCATGTAGAAGTTGATGTGGATGATCGAGGCGTACTCACGGAACTTGCGAATGGTGAGACCGGAGAGCTTCTCCTCCATGTCGAAGTCAATAGAGGTGCGTAGACTCAGCATATTGGGGATGCGGCAGATGTCGCAGCCGACCATCTCGGCAGCCATCGCGAAGAAGGGGCCGAGCTCAGCGGGGCACATCTGGACGAGCTTCTCGCCCTTGTCCTTCTGCTTCTGCAGGTAGGCGAGGTTCTTGCGGGTGCGATGATGGGTGGACATGGAGATGTTGGCGGTCTTCTCTGCCATGGTGGCTCCTATCTTTAAGTCGTTGCATTCTTAAGCCTTTTATCGAATGCTTATGGATGCAATGCAGATTCTGGCGGGCAGGGTTGCCGACCATTTCGGTGAGAGCCTTGCTTCTCGTAAAGGAGTCTGGCAACCTGCCCCATC
>JAGAVX010000101.1 GCA_017941705.1 Atopobiaceae bacterium | reverse complement strand
GGGACACGCCCCTGGACCACAGCGGCTCGAGGCACCACTGTGGTCCAGGGGCGTGTCCCCCAGCCAACAGAAATGCGGTGCCGGGGCGTGTCCCCTGGGCAACATTCTGCGAGCAGAGGTATTGACAAGGAATCAATGTGATATCACAATGAACCCAATCGGCAGGGCCGATTCGAGGGCAGCGCCTCCATGGGGGAGGGCAGCCCCTCGCCTTGAGAGGATTTGCAATGAGTGTCGAGAAGAAGCTTCACGCTGCAAGCGGCTGGACCATGCTGGTGGTTGTGATTCTGGGCTACCTGGCGAGCATCTTCCTGTTTGTGCGAAGCACCCTCGCCCTGAGCGAGCCTTGGGGCTCTGGGCTGAGTGGCGTGCTCCTCATGATTCTCGCATGGCTTGTGCTTATGGCAACCATCATCGCCAACTGTGGGTTCTTTAGCCTGCAGCCGGGCCAGGCGCGCGTGTGCGTGCTGTTTGGCAAGTACGTGGGCACGGTCCGCGACGAGGGGTTCCGTTGGGCCAATCCGTTCTACTCCCGCAGCCTTGGCATGGCCTCGGATGCGAGTGACCAGGGCGGTGTCGAGGTGAGCGCCGCCGGCATCAAGCTGGGGAAGTCCTCCAAGCACGCTCACGGATCCAAGATCTCGACGCGTGCCCGCACCTATAACGGCGAGCGCATCAAGGTCAATGACAAGATGGGCAATCCCATCGAGATCGCGACCGTGGTCGTATGGCGCGTGGTTGACACCGCAAAGGCGATCTTCGACGTGGACGACTACGAGAGCTTCGTGTACACCGTGACCGAGACCGCGTTGCGCCACGTCGCCAGCGTCTACGCCTATGACCACATGGAGGACGACGACGCCAATGCGAGCGCCATTACCCTGCGCACCAACATCGAGGAAGTGAGCAAGGCGCTCATGGAGGAGCTCGACCGTCGGCTCGAGATGGCAGGCGTCGACGTCATCGACTCTCGTCTCACCCACCTCGCCTATGCGCCCGAGATTGCGCAGGCGATGCTGCGCCGCCAGCAGGCGGAGGCCATCATCGCGGCGCGCAAGAAGATCGTCGAGGGTGCCGTGGGCATGGTCGACATGGCAGTCGAGATGCTGGCGGAAGGCGGCAACATCGACCTCGACGACGAGCGCAAGGCCACGATGGCAACGAACCTCATGGTGGTCCTTTGCGGCGAGTCCGAGGCACAGCCCGTGCTCAACACCGGCACGCTATACAACTAGGAGCCTGCCATGGCCAAGCGCAAGCAGTATCCCCTGCGCATAGACCCCGCGATCTGGGAGGCCATCGAGCGGTGGGCCGCCGATGACATGCGCAGCGCAAACGGGCAGGTGGAATGGATTCTGCGGGATGCGCTCAAGCGGGCGGGTCGACTTCCCTCCCGGCCAAAGGCACAGGAGGAGGGGAGCGAGTGATGGCGCCAAGCATTGCCTCTTCGACGCGCGAGGAACGTCTCGACTACGTGCGCGAACGCTATCGCTGCATCGCCGACTGCGATCAGTGCGGCCTGTGCAAGCTGTTTCATGGCAAGGACCCCGAGTATGCCCTGCAGGCGTACATTGACGGACGCGAAGAGCTCGCCCAGGCGATGATGGCGTATCGTTATCGCTAGATACGGGTTTCGCGGCAAGCGGGAACAAACCAAAGGCCTGTCACGGGAACTTCCGTGGCGGGCCTTCTGTCATGAGGTGGGGGCAGCCATGGGAGAGCATCGCATCAAGGGGTCGGGGCCACTGCTTGACGAGAGGGGAAGGCTGCGCGAGCCGGGCTATGCCCTGCGTCCTCCGTTCGACTACGACCACGACCGAATTGCCGCCCCTGCCTGGCGCATAAAGGACTGGGACTACTACCTGGTCAACGATGACCGCTATGCGGTCGCCCTGACGTTCTCGGATCTTGGCTATATCGGATTGGTGTCAGCCGCCGTCATGGACTTTGATGAGGCGGAGTCTACGACGGCGAGCGAGCTGGTGCTGCTTCCGATGGGGCGCATGGGCGTTCCCGCCAGCTCGGACGAGGGTGACATCGACTGGGAGAACAAGCGCTGCAAGGTGAGCTTTGCCCACACAGCCTCGGGGCGCCGGCTCTCGTTTGCGATGAAGGGCTTTGACGGAAACGACGACTTTGAGGCTGAGTTCCTTCTTGACCAAGAGCCCCGCGACTCCATGGTGATCGCCACGCCTTGGATGCAGAGCGAGAAGGCCTTCTACTACAACCGCAAGATCGTGGGCATGCGTGCGCGTGGGGGCTTCAGGCGCGGGGCCCTGTTCCGCGAGTTTGACGGCGCCGACTCGTTTGGTCTGCTCGACTGGGGTCGCGGCGTGTGGACCTACGACAACACATGGAAGTGGAGTGCCGCCCAAGGGCGTGTCGGCAGCCAAGTGGTCGGCTTCAACCTGGGCTACGGCTTTGGCGACACCTCGGCAGCGAGCGAGAACATGGTCTTTGTCGACGGAGTGGCGCACAAGCTCGGGCGTGTGACGTTCTCGATTCCCACTGACGAGGACGGTGCGTACCGCTACCTCGAGACTTGGCGCATCAGCGATGTGGAGGGAAGGCTCAACCTGGTGTTTGCGCCCGCGATCGACCGCTCGGACCTCATCGACATCGCACACCTACTGATAAGCGACCAGCATCAGGTGTTTGGCAGGTTCTACGGGTCAGTGGTCCTCGATGACGGTTCGACGCTCAGCATCGACGGGTTGAGAGGCTTTGCTGAGAACGTGCACAACCGCTATTGACGACGGCGGATTCGGTAAGCCGAGGGCCGCCACCCTAGCGGTTCTCGATGCGTGCGATGCCTTTGAGCGTGATGCGCATGGACCCGTCAGCTTCGCGTTGGAACTCGATGTAGTCGGGCCTGCGGGCGTACTCGGAGGGGAACGTGATCTCGATACCGGTGTCGGTGCGGATGTGGTGGTTCTTGGTCATGCGATTTGCGGCGCCCCGGCGTACGGGCACCTCCTCGGGAAGCCGCTCCTCGCGTGCCTTGCGCTCGTAGGTCTCGCGCATCTGAGGCGCATCCTCGAACACCTTCTCGCCGACTTCCTGGGGCAGAACGACCTCGCCCATCTCTGCGCGCTCAGCGACGTATGCCTTTGCCTCTGAGACAGCCAAGGCGGGCTCCATGCCATACTCCTCGGCCACGTCCTCGACGATCTTGGTCACGCTGCTGATGACCTCCTTGCTGGAGGCTTGGGTGGTGCATTGCAGCAGGCCATCGGGGATGATGTAGGAGTCGCGGCCGGCGATGGAGCGGGCGCAGTCGTTGAAGTCGATGGACAGCGTGTCGGCATCGACCACCAGGTACGAATCGACCTTCTGCGTGGGATTGGGGAGTGCGGCATCGGTGCGGACGACGTCGTTGGCACTCTGCCCGTCTACGCTACGCAGGTCGTGGACGAAGGCCTGACGGCGGGGAAGCAGGATGACGGCAAAACGGCGCGCGGGAGGCGCGTCATAGGCATCCTCCTCGATGGCCTGGGCGATGGCTGCACCAACGACGGTGTTGGAGGCCTTTGCCTTGCTCACCGTTGCGTCGGTGTCCTCGAAGTCCGCCACCAGCACGTCAAACTGGCCTGGGTCGTCGCTCTTGCGCAACTCCTCCCAAAAGTACAGTCCGATGTCCTGGCTGAGCGCGACAAACTCCTCGCGTCCGGCAAAGTAGTCCTGGATCTTCTCGGCAAAGGCGCTGCCCTCGCAGAACTCCCCGTGACGGCTCTCGGGGCTGGTCGAGACCTTGCGCAGGTGGCGTTGCACGTAAGAGCGTGTGGGGCGCTCGCTCAGGTCGAGCTCGCGGTCGGAAAGGTACTTTCCTCCCGTCTCGAAGTCAAAGACGTGCAGGATCGCGTTATGTACCTTGAGCATGGTCACCGCCTGGCTGGTCCGGCCGCGCGGGATTGCGCGGGCGCGAAACAGGATAGCGCATGTGGGGCGGCGTTGGCGAAGCGGGCGAGAAAACCCACGGGTGAGTCGAGGCTGTGACCCGAGGCAGTCGCACCGCACAAGCGTTATCCCTGGAGCAATCAACGCGCCGCCGCCCAGGGCTCCCTTGGGCGACCTCTGCAGCCGAATTGTGCAGCTACTCGTTGGTGCTTGCGGCTAAAGCGTGAGCCCAAGGGAACCCCGGGCGGCGCCGCGGGGACAGTGCTGCAACCCATATTTGTATTGGGTGAAAGCGTGATCCCAAAGAACCTTGGTTGCGTTACTCAGCCAAGCCTCTGACCTGCGGATTCCATACGATGCAGATATGGCGGTTCGCGCCGGTTCGCGCTTCATGCTACAGTTAGGTCTCTGCTACACCTAAAACGCAGCCATGCAGGGAGGGAACACATGAGAAAACTAGCGACAGGCGCCATTGTGGTAGCCCTTGGCATCTCCCTTTTCTGTGCACCGCTGCCTGCTGTGGCCGAGACCTCGGAGGACGTTCGCGCTGAGGTGGCAGGCGTTCAGGCCGAACTCGATGACCTTGCCGGCCAGATAGCCGATGGCGAGGCCCATGTGCGTGAGCTGCAGGATCAGGTTGACGCGCTGGCAGAGGAGAGCGTGCAACTGCAGACGCAGATCATCGTCGACCGCGACCGCCTTTCCGATATCGTTTCGACCAGCTACAAGGATGGGGCCGATGCCCGTACGCTGGCTCTCTTGCTGTCGAGCGAGACGATGGACGAACTGATCTCGCAGGTGTACTACGCGCAGAAAGTGAGCGATTGGCAGGCCGAATGCATTGACCGCCTCAACAGCGACAAGCAGGCGCTCGACGTGCGCATGGCCGAGATCAGCGCAGCCAAGGACGAGCAGACCGCCGAGCTCGAGGTACTTTCGGTCAAGCGAGAGGAGCTCAACCAGAAGGTTGCCGTGCTTGCCGAGAAGGCCGATCGTCTCGAGGAAGAGGAGCGTGAGGCTGCGCGGAGGGCTGCCGAGGAGGCCGCAAGGAAAGCGGCGGAGGAGCAGGCTGCACGTGAGGCCGAGGAACGCGCCCGCCAAGAGGCAATAAAGGCTGCTGCCGCGGTGGGCGACGTCAAGCCGACGCAAGGTGGCACGGGATGGATCTCGTGCGTTGCCTCGGCATATACCATCGCCGACAACGACCCTCCCGGATCGACGGCCACTGCGTCGGGGATTCCCCTTGACGAGTCGGTGCCGACGGTCGCGATGCCCATGTCGATGAGCCCGTCGCGCTTCTATGGGAGCAAGGTCGAGATCTCGTACAATGGCATGTCGGTAATTGCCACGGTCACCGACTGCGGCTACATGGGCGGTGGCTCGCGCGGCCTCGACCTGACACCGGCGGTGTTCCGCGCGTTTGGGGCGAGCAGTGCTGACGAATGGGGTCTTCGGACCGTCAGCTACCGCTTCCTGTAAGTACGTCGTCTGACAAGCGGCCAGCATGCGGGCACACGGTGCCAGCAGCTGGCCGTTTTCTCATAAGAAAAGAGACGGCGGATTCGGTGAGCCCATAATGGGATAGGATGGGGTTAGAACACGATGCGGGAGGAGCACACATGATTCGCAAACTCGTTCTCATACGTCACGGAGACGCCGAGAGCCGCAGACTCGGGGAGACGGATGCGCAGCGGCGTTTGACCGCCCGTGGGCTGGAGGCCCTCAAGAGGGACTATCCCGCCAGGCTCGCCCCACTCGCAGACGATCTGGCGGACATTCACGTCTGGTCGAGCGAGGCAGTGCGTGCCGAGCAGACGGCGCAGGTGGTCTGCGACGCACTTGGCATTCCCTATGAGGACATCGAGTTCCACAAGTCGCTCTATGCGCAGGACTACGACTACTTCTACGGCGAGCTCTCCGCTGCGGATGGCGTCGTGGTGGCGGTTGGGCACATCCCCTTCATGGAGGAGGTCGCGGCCGACCTCACCAAGAGGATGATGTCCTTCACCAAGGGCGCTGTCGTGTGCGTGGACGTCCCCACGGGATCGCTGGCCCACGCCAAGCTCCTGTGGGCGGAGCGCGGGCCAAAGGTCCTGTAATGAGCGAGGTCCGAGCGGTCTTCGTCGACCTCGACGACACGTTCCTCGCCCCCGACAAATCCATTCCAGCGCCAAATCTTCGGCTTATGGACGAGCTTGCGGCACGTGGCATCGAGCTCGTTCCCTGCACCGGCCGTCATGTGGGAGGCGTTCCGCAGACGATGCTCGAGCATCCCTGCGTTCGCCATGTCGTGGCGAGCAACGGCGGCATCGTGCACGACCTTGGCTCGTCGCGTGACATGCGCGTGGTCGCCATTCCCACGGCTGACATCATGGCGCTGTACGAGCGCATCGGGGGCTGGCCGATCCTCTTTGACGCCTTTGCGGATGGAAAGGCCTACACGGAGCAGGCTCGCTTTGGCCTGTTCGACGAGATTGATGTCGCACCGGGACTGCGTGCGTACCTCAAGGCGGGCAGGACGCCGGTGGAGACGACGATTCCGCAGCTGCTGCCCAGCATCGGTCCGGTGACCAAGCTCAGCATCTTCTTTGTGGACGAGGAGGCGGCGCGGGCGTGCCGCGAGGGCATCTCGGCGCTGCCCGACCTGTACTATGTGCAGACGAGTGCGGCGAACTACGAGACCATGAATCGCCATGCCACCAAGGGCGATGCGCTCAAGTGGCTGTGCGGCGCCATGGGATGGGACGTCTCGCAGACGGTGGCGTTTGGTGACAACAACAACGACGTGACCATGATTGAGGCGGCAGGCGACGGTGTGGTGATGGAGAACGGCGAGCCGCAGGTCAAGGCCCTTGCGAACCATATCGCTCCGCCCGCGGCAGAGGGTGGGGTCGCGCGCTACCTGCAGCATTTGCTGGCATAGCGCCTCTCGTAGGAGTGGTGCGGTCCCACTATAGCTGTCTGGTGAGCGACCTCCCTGTCACAGGATCTCGTTCATGGCGCCCGAACGGAACCCCTGCAAATCGAGGCTCACGTAGGTGAATCCAAGCTCTCGCAGCCGTTCGACGACATGGGTGCGCAGCGGCTCGCTCGCAATCGTCGCAATCGCGTCGGCGGGCACCTCGATGCGCGCCAGCTCGCCATTGTCCCCGTGCACGCGCACGCGCAGCTGGACGATGCCCTGGTCATGCAGGAAGTCCTCTGCCTCTCCCACGCGCCTGAGCTTCTCGGTGGTGATGCGCTGCCCGTATGAGAATCGCGAAGCGAGGCAGGCGGCGGAGGGCATGTCCCATGTGGGCAGGTCCATGGCGTGCGAGAGCGCGCGAATCTGGCTCTTGGTGAGCCCGGCCTCGCGCAGGGGGCTGCCGATGCCCAGCTCGGCAAACGCCCTCATGCCGGGGCGGTAGTCTCCCTCGTCGTCGACGTTCGATCCATCCACGAGCGTGGCGATGCCGTGTGCCTGGGCGACGGCGAGCATGCTGGTGAAGAGCGCCTTCTTGCAGTGGTAGCAGCGGTCGGGCGTGTTTGCCGCAAATTGGGGAATGGAGAGCTCGTCGTAGCTCACGACCTCATGTGCAATGCCGCGCTCGGCGCAGAAGTCGCGCGTGCGCTGCACGTCGCGTTGGGGTGCTGCGCGGCCTGCAAGGGTGACGGCAAGCATACGGCCTCCCAGCACCTCGTGGGCGACTGCGGTGAGAAACGTCGAGTCTACGCCGCCTGAGAAGGCGATTGCGACCTGGCCCTTTTCGCGAAGGAGCGTCTTGAGGCGCTCAAGAGCCTGCGTGTCCGTGTCGTTGATATGCATGGCATTCCCTTCGTTGTTTTGAGTAGGATAGCTCATGTGCGTGCTCGGTGCATCACGGTTGTCTGAAGTGCACTGTAAAGTGAGACAATGAATGCCGAGTTCGTTCGTCGCCTGTCGCATGGCATGTGGCGGCGTGGTGTATGTCCAAAGGGGTTGTTCATGGAGCGTCGTGAGTTGCAGGAGCTGTTGGGTGCGGTCGCGCGGGGCGAGGTCGATCCGCAAGCCGCGGAGGAGCGGTTGGCCATGGCTCCGTTCGAGGACTTGGGCTATGCAAAGCCCGACCTGCACCGCGGCGTCAGGCAGGGCGTCTCCGAGGTGATCTACGGCGCTGGTAAGACGGCGGATCAGATTGCAGGCATCGTGGGTGCCCTGCGGTCCGCCGGCGAGAGGCGCATCCTCATCACGCGTCTCGACGCGCAGAAGGCGGCGCTCGTAAAGGCGTCGCTCGACGACGAGGATGCGACTGCGTTCGAGTACCATGAGCTTCCCCAACTTGCCACGGTCGGCAGTCTTCCGGATCCGGACGGCGTGGGGTATGTGGCCGTCTGCGCGGCGGGAACAAGCGACCTGTATTGTGCCGAGGAGGCGGCCATCACGGCCGAGATGCTTGGCAGCAAGGTAAAGCGACTGTACGACGTGGGTGTCGCCGGGCTTCATCGCCTGCTTGCCCATGTCGACGACATCCAGGGGGCCTCGGTGGTCGTGGCGATCGCGGGAATGGAGGGAGCCTTGGCGAGCGTGGTCGGTGGCCTGGCGTCGTGCCCGGTCATCGCATGTCCGACGAGCGTGGGCTATGGGGCATCGCTCAGCGGCGTGGCTGCGCTCCTGTCGATGCTCAACTCGTGCGCGAGCGGTGTATCGGTGGTGAACATCGATAATGGGTTTGGCGCTGGCTACCAGGCTGCGCTCATCGATCATGTGGGCGTGCAGTGGATGGGCCAGGAGTGACGAAGTACCGGCCTTTGAGAAGAGCGGTTGGGTGAGGGGAGAACTGACGTGGGAAAGACGCTGTATCTGGACTGCTCGAGCGGTATCAGTGGCGACATGGTTGTTGGCGCGCTACTCGATCTTGGTGCCAATGAGGCAGGGTTGCGCCGCGCATTGAGCAGCCTGCACGTGGATGGATTTGACATCGCGGTCACGCGCAAGCTCGTGTCGGGCATTGATGCCTGCGACTTTGACGTGGTGCTCGACGAGGAGCACGACTCGCATGACCATGACATGGACTACCTGTATGGTGGTCTGGACGGGGCTGATGGCGAGAGCGACCACGACCATGAGCACGACCATGGGCACGAGCATGAGCATGAGCACGACCATGAGCATGAGCACGACGGTGACCATGGCCATAAGCACAAGCATGGCCATAAGCACAAGCATGGCCACAAGCACGGACACAAGCACGGGCATGGGCACAGCCACGACCACGACCATGATCATGACCACGTGCACAGCCACGAGCATGCGCACGACCACGTGCACAGCCACGACCACGAGCATGCGCACGGCCACCATCATCACGAGCATCGCAGCCCGTCCGACATCGCGGCAATCATCGATGCCGCGGACCTCGCCCCCAGGGCAAAGGCCACGGCGCATCGCATCTTCGACATCGTCGCCCAGGCAGAGGCCAAGGCCCACGGCCTTCCCATCGAGCAGGTGCACTTCCATGAGGTCGGAGCAGTCGACTCCATCGTCGACGTCGTCTCGGTCGCCTATTGCCTGGACGACCTCGATGTGACCGACGCCTATGTGTCACCGCTGGCGGAGGGTACTGGTCGCGTGCGCTGCGCCCACGGGGTCCTGTCGATTCCCGTTCCCGCAGTGGCAAACATCGTGGCGGAGCATGGTCTCGAACTCGAGCATCGCAACATCAAGGGGGAGCTCGTGACGCCCACTGGTGCGGCCATCGCTGCGGCGATTCGCACCATGGACGCCCTTCCGTCTAGCTATCGCGTCAAGGGGACCGGTCTGGGATCGGGCAAGCGCGCCTATGACCCGCCCTCGACCGTTCGGGCGCTCGTGATCGAGGCGACGGACGATCAGCAGCAGGTGCGTTCCGCCCAAGCCGCCGTCGAGAGCCAGACGCTGGGAATGCCCGACCTGTGGAAGCTCGAGACCGAGGTGGATGACTGCACAGGCGAAGCGCTGGGCAACGTTGCGCAGATCCTGTACGATGCTGGCGCGCTTGAGGTTCACTACCTGCCCGTATTCATGAAGAAGAACCGTCCCGGCTATCAGATTGAGGTGCTGTGCCGCGCGTCCGACATCACCAAGCTCGAGAACGAGCTGTTTGAGAACACGACTACCATCGGCATTCGTCGGTGCCCCGAATGGCGTACGGCGTTGCCTCGTGAGGTGGGAGAGGTCCAGACCGAGTACGGTGTGGTGCGGGTCAAGACGGTGACGCTCCCGAGTTGCGCGCGCAGGTCCTATCCCGAGCACGACAGCATTGCCGAGCTTGCCGCTGCGAGTGGCGCGTCGTATCAGGATGTACTGCGCGTTGCGCTCGCTTCTCTGTAGCGGCCGGCAGGAAGCCCGGGGTCTCGGGCCACTGCGTACGTCTGAGCAACATAGGTAACGCCGCGAGCGTCCACAGTCACGCACTTGTGGATGCTCGCGGCGTTATGTCGGCCTGATTAGCGGCCATCTTGTTTGGGTCGAAGCCGTCTGCAGTGGACGGTCGCCGCCTTCGCCGTTGGGGAGCGACGGCCTAGACGATATGTAGAGTGATCGGGACCTCACTCTATGAAGCAAGGGCCCTCGTTGGGGCAACGTGGGTTAGGCTCGGTCTCGTAGTAGTCCGGCTTACCACATTCATAGGAGGTCCCGACCATGATCTATCGTACCAGC